>JAHWIN010000050.1 GCA_019322475.1 Candidatus Woesearchaeota archaeon | reverse complement strand
TGTGACACCTCCAGGACAGACAAAAGCTCCTGGAGAAGAGGCGCAAGGAGCAGGAATTGGCCCTTCACAAGAAGCTGCAAGAACAGCAGCAGGCCAGCCGCCAACTATAGATAATGCTGCTGAAGTCTTTTTGGCTCTTTTGAAGAAGCTGATCAAGATACAGGATGTGATCATGAAGGGGTTTAATGAGAAGATCAGGCGTGATTTATTATTTCCAAAAGAAGTGTCAAAGGGATACAAGTTCCCTGATGATAGTCCTGCGTGGTTTTATAGCAGGGAGAACAGAAAAGAGACTGAAATACTAAGGAGAGAGATAGAAGACTTCATTGAAGATAACAGGCAGCTTATGCAAGTGATCAGGGAAGCTATGCAGCTGGATTTTAAAGAGATGGAATCCTTGAAATACCTTGCAAAGAAGCTGGAGGGAGAAGAGCGGTCTTTAACCAAGTCTTATGGATATTATAGAAACTTAAATTATCAGAACTATAACAGGAATATAACAAACCAGTATGACAAGAATAAGTCCTATGTTCCTCTTTCCATTCCAAGCCATCTTAGGGATTTTGAGATAAGGCCTGAATTAAAAGGGGGAATCAGGCTCCAGCTTATCCGTATAGATCAGGAACTAGAGGCTTATTTTGTAAAAAATCTAGCTCCAGTTTTGCTTAGGCTTTACCAATTATTTAAGGAATTTGAGGAGGTCTTGATTAAAGAGCAAAAGGTGCTGGATAATCTGAAGATTATATCAAACCGCCTTCCTGCAGAGGGGGAGATGGGGGAAGTAGACCAAGAACTTAAGGACAATCTTGGTAATTACATAAGGGCTTTTGTAGATATCGTAAAGAAAAAGGAATGGATACTTTACAAGAACCTTGAAAAGGATCATGATGACAAGGCACAGGCAGAGAAAGAGCTTGAAGCAGAGATATTGAAGAGGAGGGGGGTAGAAGAGAGAGGGAAAAAAGGAGGGTCATGGGGCGGTTTAGGAGGAACAGCCCCAGATTTCAGCAATATAAGGCTGGTGATAAAAGAGCCAAAAACAGGTTCCTCTCATTATATTGGCGACCCAATCAAAAGATTAGATGTGGAAGTGATAGATTTAAGGACAAACCAGGTAATCCAGGGGTTTAGTGAGGGGGAAGGGTACGAGTATGGTTGGGTTATTACAGGTCAAAATGGAGAACGACATCGTATCTTTAGGAAAAAGAGTACACTAAAGTCCGGAGAGACTACCCTTCCTGTGTCTGACAGATTAGAAGCTGGAGAAGCAACCCTAACTGTATATCTTTCTAAAGGTGAGTTTAATACAAAATCTGAAGACATGATAATCTTCCTGAAAGATAAAGGGGGCAGGGGCACCGATTCTCGAAGAAAAACTCCAGATTCACATAAGATAGGATTAAGGATAAACGAGCCAAAAGCAAATTCCACCTACTATCTTGGCGACCCAATCAAAAGATTAGATGTGGAAGTTATAGACTCAAGAACAAACGAGATAATTAAAGGTTTTAATGAGAAAGAAGGGTATAATTATTACTGGACCATTATAGATGGAGCAGGATATGAGGAGACAATCTGTGTTAAGAGGAGCACACTATCAGGGGGAGAGTCATTTGATATCCCCAAAGACTTAGAAGCTGGACCTGCGAAATTAAGAGTGTTACTTTATAAGGGCAGAAGTTTAATAATATCTGAAGGGATAAATATAATTTTAGAGAATAAAATAAAGGGGGGCTATATAGGTGTCTTAAGGTCTTCAGAGACAGAACCTCCTTGTGAGATCTATATCGACCCTTCAAAAAAGATAACGATTGGGAAAAATGAAGGAAATATTCACTTAGTGGATGGGGATTTTAATGATGAGATTCAGGCATATATACGCTATAATGGGACTGTTTATCTTATTAATAAGATAGGGGGCAGTAGTACTAAAATGAAGATAGATGATTCAGACTCATCTTTCCACATATTCCTTAAAAATGCGACTATCAGCATAGGCAATTACAACTTCTTATTTGAATTAGTGAATTATAACGAAGAAGTGCATAAGATTGATTTAAGCAATGCATTGTTGGATAAAGGGGTAGTATTAAGGCTAAAGAATGCCCTTAAGATTAAAAAGATATTTCCAAAGGAGGCTTATGTAGAGAAAGGAAAGAATATTATTTTAATAGATTGTGATAATCTAACTAAAGACAGCGATGCAACTATAGGGGATCAAAAGCTAGAAGGGATGGAGTTTTTAGAACAACAAATCAAGGGATACATTCCACCAGGAAAAGAAGGCCCTGCTGATGTTAGGGTATGGAACGAATATGGAGAGGATGTGGTGAGGGGAGGATTTACATATCTTCCTGGAGAAGAAAAGGTTGGCATCTTAAAGCCTTTGAATTGCAAACCAGATGAAGAGCTTTACCTGGATCCTTATAAATATTGTGAAAAATTTAATCCAAGAGAGGATACTTCCCCTTACCCCCTAAGGATCTTTTACGGATTGGGAGTCCAGGATTACATACTGAAATAAAACTATCTGGTGAAAAAGGAGTATTTGTTGAATTGTATTATGGTCTCCAGGACAGGCATTTTGATGCCGAGGATGGGTGGAACATAGCGACATATGGGCATATTAAGGTAAATGGCGAATCCAAAGCTCGTTCTAGGCTGATGCATAAAGACCGAATTACCATCGGAGATTATGATCTCTTGTTTAGCCTGATAGACTACAGTGAAAAAGTGAAATCAAAAATTGAAAAAACTAATAAAAAATTAGAGGATACCATAACGCTAAGGCATGAAGATAAGAAAGGCCCAACAATAAAACCCCACGTCCAAACATCCAGAATAAAAAACAAAAAAGATGCTATTAAGGCGTTTGGTGAATATTCACGAAGGAAAGAAAGGCTGATGGGCCTTTTAAATAGGGTAAGCTCCAAGAAAAATACCAGAAAAGAAAATATATCTAAGATAATACAAAGTTTGTCAGAAGAGAACGAAAAAGCAAAGGGCTATATAGATGATTTAGGGCTTATTGAAGAAGAAAAGATAAGGCGGTATAGCTCTGCTCCTTATGGCCGTATGGGAAAAGGCAGTTCAACTATCACCCGGAGGCTCGCAAATGCCAAACAAGAATAAACTTCCAGTAAGTAAGAAAAATATCTTTCCCCCTTATAGTTATGGAATAACGCCTTATGGGGCAGATAAGGATCTGAGATATTTCTGGGAGATGGTGAAAAAGAACAAAGAGCTGCTTATAAGAATATGCAGAGACATAATTGAACTGAATAATAGGCTAAAAGCAGAGATAAGCAACCAAGACAACCTAAATAATATAAAAAAGGCCAATAGATTCTATAAGAATGAAAAAAAGATTACTGACGTGTTATTGCCCTATCTGAAAAAACAATTAGAAATCATGCATAAGCTGGAAGAATCAGACCCTAAACTATTGGATAAGTTAATCAGGAACATTCGTTCATTAGAGGAACTAAAAAAGCTGCTCCATAGTATGAAGCAAGATGAAAGGTTTAGGCGATATAAAGAAACTATCCGAAAAGCACGATTGTTTCTGGATAGTTTTTTAGGTGAGTTGAACATCCTAGTTAAGGTTCTTAAAAAGCCCAAGGATAAGAGAGCCAAGGCAGCAGAAGGAGAGCTAAAGAAAAGCAAGAGCATTTATTGGGAAGAGGGTTATAAGATATTCGACCTGCATATCACGCCAAGCCAGATATGGAAAATGCTGATAGACCAGAATGATGATATCAACAGTTTTATTATCTATATGGATTACACCCTGATGGGAATTGCAGACCTACTTGTCCAGTTTATAAGTGCAACCTATAATGCATACCATATAGGCCTTCCTTCCTGGGTTTCAAAGGAGTATAGGAGATTTAAGGCTTTTTCATTAAAGGAACCAATTATATCTCCATCCGAAGGAAAAGAGAAAGAAGATACATTCCCTCACTATGATCATCCTTATCCTTGGAAAACTAAGAGGTCTAGGAGACGTAAACTTGAATTTACTAAAAGACGTAGGGAATCAAAGTTAGAGGAAATATTTAAGAAAAGAAAGAGGAAAAAATCAAGAGAACCTAACCGAGAGTCTAAGAAAATATATGCTAGGAGAAGGTAAAATAAGGTATAATCCTTAAATAAATCTGCCTAACTAAAAGCCCATTTTTCTACAAAAAATAAGTTAACTTTTTAGACGTGCATTCTATAAGATCAGAAAAGAAACTTACAAATTAAAGCATATCATACGCCTAACTATGCTTATGGAAAACATAAAGAAAATAGGTATTTAATGTTTTATATCGTGCAAAGGCCACCTATTCTAACAAGGTAAATTTAAAGCTTTATCTAACCTTCTTTATTAACATGGTAATTCAAACCCCCCTTACCTCCACCTTACCAACAAAAACAGAAAGAACATCTTTAAGCCTTTGCAGCTCTTCACTGCTGTAGGCAGGCTCATCTTTAAAGGCAGGATCTAATACGTCCCTGCTGTTCCTGAACTGCTGTATCACGAACTTTTTGCAGCCTTTGAGCCATTCCCCTATGTTCCTTATGTCTTCTTCCTTGTGGAACTTAGGGAGTATTGTTGTCCTGAACTCATAATCAGCGGCTTTTTCCATTATTATCCCTGCGCTTCTTTTGATGGCTTCCTTGTCAACTGATATTCCTGCCACTTTTTCATACTGATTTAGATTCCCTTTGATGTCCATGGCTATATAGTCCAACAGCCCTTTGTCCAAAAGCTCATCCAGCATATCAGGGCTGCTTCCGTTGGTGTCCAGCTTTACCTTATATC
>JAHWIN010000049.1 GCA_019322475.1 Candidatus Woesearchaeota archaeon | reverse complement strand
GATGCAGGCCACTATAATTATACATGCAATACGACAGGAAGCCAGAACTACACATCGGACTCAGCTTCTGAACTCCTGAGGGTTGTCTTAAAGAATACCTCCAGCTGCAGCTTATCTTTTGATCCTGTAAGCGGATCATCTTATCCTTCACAGGTGAACGCCTCCTGTACCTGCACCAGCAACGAAACACTGCCTCAACTCTACAGGAACGGATCAAATGTAACAGGTGAGATCAGCCGGCTTACAGGGCTGGCAGCAGGGCATTACCTCTATGCCTGCAATATATCTGAAACATCCAGTTATGTATCTGCAGCTAACACCAGCATATATATCCTGGAGAAAGGGGCTTCTTCCATCAACCTTACGCTGAACAACACTGACAGCAGCATAACTTTGGAGAAAGGAAGCTATGTAAATATAAGTGCAGAGCTTATCGTCCCTTTAGAAGGAAATATCCTTCTCTATCAGGAAGGGTCGTTGATAAACAACGGCACTACAAGGGCATACAACTACACCCGATTTGATGATACAGGCCTATTCAATATAAGCGCACAGTACCCTGAGACACAGAACTATACCGGCTCTGAAGAGGCCCATTTCCTTGATGTTCAGGATAATACTCCTCCTTCTATATCTAACATATCCTCAGAGCCTGAGCTGCCCTTCACCAACAATGGAAGCAGCCAGAACATATCCGTAAGCTTTGCTTCAGGCGAATATCCTATAAACCTAACATTCAGCTTATTTAACAGTTCAGGCTCCAGGGTGCATGCGCAGGGGCCGGAGCAGGTAATCGGCGCATCCGGCCTTCCTATAAGATTTACGATGCCTAAAGGGCTTGCAGACGGGAACTATACCCTGAACATGACAGCTTCAGACCCGTCCCAAAATAACGAAACCCATCTCATAGGCATAATCCTGGTCTCTGTCCCTGCCCCTGCTATAATCTCATATAGCGTTTTCCCTCTTGCCCTGATAAACGGAAGCGCAGTAAATCTTTATATAAGCGCATCTGCTTTCGAGGCTGTATGGGCCAATATAACATCTCCGGACGGAACCGCCCAAAAGCTGATCTTGACCGAAGGGCAAAATACGACTTTTGCTGGTACATCCCAGCCGGGAAGGTATAACATAACATTCTATGCAAATAACACCCAGGATGACCTAGCCTCTTTGGAGGATTATTTTGAGTCATTCACTCCGCTAAGCCTTAACATAACAGTCACCAATTCAAGCATTTCAGGGATCAACTCCTCATTTGAGGCAAGGTACAGGGGCCAGCTTATCCTTCTGAATTCCTCCCTTGATGGAACATTCATCCCAAGCCTGGCAGATGCCCTTTTTGAGCTTAAGTTTAAGGCTTTTTCAAACAGGCTTCACGCTACATTTGCAGGGGTGAACATATCATCCTGCAGCGGGGCCAGCTTTGGGATGGATTCACACAGCTCTATATCCGGCTATCTTATAACCTACGGCGTCAATACAACCTGCAATTTTACAAACGCTACGATAAGGGTATACTATGATAACCTGGTGTTCAGCAGGGAATCAGGGCTGAAACTTGAAAAGTGCAGCCTCTACGACTTTACAGCGAGGGTATGCACAGGAGGGTGGCAGGACATAACACAGGATGCCTTGCATAACACCACTGGTGATTATTTTGAGACAACCTCTGCATCATTGTCAGGATTCAGCATAAGGCAGGCTGCAGCTGCAGCGCCTGCAGCAGTAGGTGTGGATGCAGCATCTTCAGTTTCAGGTTTTGCAGGGAAGATAGGGCTTTGCATAGGAGAATGGGACTGCAGCCCCTGGACCCCTTCACCCTGCCCCTCATCAGGCATACAGGCAAGATCCTGCATAAACACAAACAACTGCCTTAGGGATAAGCCTCCAGAGTCAAGGATATGCACCCCGCCTATGCCCTTGTTGCCCTTGTTTGACCTATCTGTAGACCCTTTTGAGCCTGAGCTTAAGCCAGGCGAAGATCTCCTTGCATTAGTATCCTTGACTAATTTTGGTGTTCCAGGTCCTGTTGAGGTTGCCCTTGGCTATTCGATAATAGGGCCGGAAGGCAACGTTGTCATGGCTGAACATGAGGCTAGGGAGGTAGAGGTACAGTTGCAGTTTTTTAGGCAGTTTAAGCTTCCGGAAGGCCTTACTCCAGGAGAATATTCTATATCTGCTGTTCTCACTTATGGTAATCAGCAGGCAACATCCCAGGATACGTTTAGGATAGTCCAGGTTAAGCCGGAATCTTTTATATCCTCCCTTCTGGAGAAAATTCCATGCTTCCTCCTTTGGCTTATGATAATGGTCCTGGTCATAAGGCTAAGCTATATCTTATGGAGCAGGAAGAGGATAGGGAAAGACAGCATAAAAAGTCCCGGGTGGGCTTATGCAATTTTCTTCACTATGGTGCTTATCATCCTTTTTATGTATCTGTGCAGGGCATCATCTGAATTGTGGAACATCATCTTTCTGGCATCGGCTGGCCTTCTTTTTTTCTGTTTTGCGATATACATCTTTTATAAGGGTTTCAAAAAGGACTAGGAAACACAGGGCATAGTTTAAAGCAGGGATGCTCTGTTTTAAGAGCATCCAGCGAATGCCATTCAGGAAAATTTCTAAGATTTTTCCCGAGAAGTTTAGGATTGAGAAGGTATGGGCCCATGATGCAGCTTACTGTATGGCCTTGTTGAGGCTATAAGCTGAAGGTTAGGCATCATCATTTATAGCATAAACAACTGTCTAAATCCGACGCTTATCAGATTATATTTTTATATTTTGCCTTAGCTTACAGATTAATCTTTCTTGTTTTCTGAAACAGGAGGTGTATGATGAAAAAAAGAAAAACCGCAGTTAAGGAGGGAAGGAAAAAGCCGGTTAAGATACTCCATATAGACAATGACCCTGAGACCCTGAAGGTTGTGAAGCAGATCCTTGAGCCTGAAGGCTTTGATGTTAAGACTGCATTGAGCGGCGTAGAGGGCATAAGAAAGGCATCCAAGGAAAACCCAGACCTTGTCCTTCTGGACGTGATGATGCCCTCATTGTCAGGATGGGACACCTTTATGGCGCTCAGAAAAGAGAAAAAGATGCCGGGCGTCGTTTTTCTTACTGTGCTTGAGGTCTCTAATGAAAGGATGAAAAGGCTGAAGAAAGAAGGGATAAGGGACTATATACTGAAGCCTTTCGATAATAAGGAGTTGGTCAGAAGGATCAAAAACGCACTTAGGCCAAGAGGGCCATAGCAACCTTATGCCAGACCCAGGCAATCTTCTTTTTCCAAGGATAAACTATGATATAAGATGGGCAAAGAAAATATCTTAACTAAAACATTCCCTTCAGAAAACCCTAATCCTGTATTAAGGCTGGACAGAAAAGGGGACGTTATCTATCAGAATGATGCTGCTAAGCGTATGCTTAAAAGATTCAATATGGGGACCATACATAGCCTTATCCCTTCACTGAAAAGCCAGGCAGGAAGAGCCCTGAGGAAAAAGAACGATCATATCATCCTGGAGGCAGGCGCTAAAGGGATCTTTTACTCTTTCAGCCTACACCCGGTCCACATACAGGATGGAATCTATGTCAACATATATGGGATGGACATTACAGGGACGAAGGAGACAGAAGAAAAGCTGAGGCAAAAGCTTGATCTCCTGCAAAGGTTTGCAAGGGTGGCTGTAGCCAGGGAAGAGAGGATAATAGAGCTTAAGAAGAAAATTTCAGAGCTGAAAGAGAGGCTTGGTGCAAGATGAAGGAAAAGGAAGAAGTTCTTGCAAAAGAGGTCCTGATTGGGATGCTGGAGGACCTTGAAGAGGCAAGAAAGGAGCTTAAGGAAAATGAAAAAGCCTTCAAAAAAGCCCAGCAGATAGCCTCTTTTGGGATATGGGAATTGGATGTTAAGGAAGGTACTGTAAGGTGGTCAGACGAGACATACAGGCTTTTTGGGTTCAGGATAGGCTCAACAGTAAATTACAGGAGGTATCTTAAGGCTGTGCATCCTGATGACAGGAAAAAGGTAGATCAGCAGGTAAAGGCTTCCTTAAAAGGAAAGCCTTATGAGAACATCACCAGGATAATAAGGAATGGAGATATAAGGTTTCATTATTCCAAAGGCAAGCTTGTTCTGGACAGTAGGGGGAAGCCGTGGAAGCTTGTAGGTGTTGTCCAGGATATAACAGAAAGAAAAAAGGCAGAAGATGAGCTTAAGGAAAGCGGGAAAAGGCTCAGGGCGCTTTTCGATTCCTCTAAGGACGGCCTTATACTTATAGATTCAACCATGAAGATCGTCGATTTCAACAAGGCAGCCTTGCAGATAGTGGGCTATACTAAAAAAACTATCAAGGGGATAAATATCCTGAATCTGCATCCGCCTAAGCACAGGGGGATGTGCAGGAGAAACATGAATATAGCCTTATCAGGCTCCAAGGGCACTTGTGACTGCAGCTATCTTGCCAAGGATAATACTGCTGTACCCTGTGATTCTGTATTCTCTCCGGTGATGCTTAAGGGGAAAAAGCATATCCTGATATCCTTTAGGGATGTAACAAAAAGAAAAAAGGCAGAAGAGGCGCTGAAAGCATATAATGAAAGGCTTAAGCTCATCTCTGACAACCTTATCAGGTCGAACCTAAAGCTTTCAGAAAAGGATGCTGAGCTGGAGAAGAGCAACAAGAGGCTTGTAGAGCTGAATAAGATATCCGGGGAGTTTGCATCACTGGCATCGCATGAGCTTAAGGTCCCTTCAAGGATAATAACAGATAAGGCTGAGTCCATCCTTGAGGAAAACCTTGAGGATATACCTCCCAAGGTCAAGTCTAAGGTAGGAACAATACTGAACAATTCCAAGCGCCTGGAATCTACGATAAGCCAGATCCTTGACCTTACCCATGCAGAGGCAAGGGCAGGGCTCCTTCTTGAGAGATTTGACCTTAATGCCCTTATCATGGAGATAGTGGAGTTTGGGATGAAGCCGCTTGCAAGAAAGAAGAATATAGACATCATAACAGGCCTTAAGAGGATGCCTGCTGTAACAGCGGATAAGAGGGGGGTAACAGAGGTCATCCATAACCTTATCGACAATTCAATAAGGTACAGCCCTGAGGGGGGCATTATCCAGGTAAGGTCAAGGATGAAAAACAAGATGCCTTATGTTGAGATAAAGGATACCGGCATAGGGATATCAAAGAGGAATATCCGGCATCTTTTTCATAAGTTCTACGTAGTAGACAGGAAAAAAGGAGGGACAGGATTAGGCTTAGCTGCCTGCAGGGAGATCATAGTGAGCCACAACGGAAAGATAGGTGTAAGCTCGATGCCTGGAAAAGGCTCTACGTTCTGGTTTACAATACCCTTAAGGCAGGTAAAGAAACGAAGGAACTAGGTAATCCTTGGGGCATCAGGGCATATTGCCGGAAAAAAGCAGGAGGGTCGAATATGGATAAAAAGGATAAAACGAAGGAGGATACCAGAATTATGGCCAAAGATGAAGATAAGCCTATCGCTCAGGAGGATATCCCTGCAGAAAAAGGATTTGATTTCTGCCTTATACTCTTGTTTGCCCTTTTCTTGCTGCTTCTTATATACCTTGCCTATAAGGCAGCGACCTCTGGAACATTTGCAGACATCGGGGGGGCTTTTGTATTTTGGAGGTGATGGTATCCAGGGCTATACGCTCCCTGCTTCCAAGGCGCATCTTAGCCTTACACCCCCTGTTTTGAAAGCCCCTTTGACAGCTAAAGCACCGCCAAAAAATTTTCAAAGAAGATGGGCCCATATCGGTTATGGATACATGTCTTTTGCATTAGCAGGGGGTGATAAAGATTTAAATAATGAAAAGGCCCTGGCCTGATGGAGGTGATAATTATGAAAAAGATCCTTTTCTTTGGAGCGTTGGCAGCTTTACTCTCTTTGCCTTTTGCTTCTGCAGGGATAGGGTGGAAGACAGGGGGCATGGGGGGGTGGGGGCTGTATGGCTGTATAGTATGGCCCGTCTATTTTATAGCTGCATCCTTCATATTCTCAGTTACGTTTTGGCTGACCTACGGGTGGCTGATAGGGAAGAAAGGCAGTAAAAAAGCCAAGTGAAAAACCTTAAAGCCAACTTGGGTTGGATAACGATGTTTGGGCTCATCCCCCCAGAAAGGATCAGGCCACGGGCCTTAGAAATTTTTTGGCTGCTGGGATTTTTTTAAAGCCTGATTGCTCAAACTGGGTGCATACCCTGTAGCTTGCTGCGGATTTAGCCCGGTTTGAGGCTTAAAAAATACCTCTCAGCTTGCTGCGGCTGGGATTTTTGAATTTTCAGAACGGTATATATTAAAAGATGATATGAAAGCTGAAACCAGAAGGCCGTTCAGGCCCTCTACATTAAAGCAAAGGGAAATTTTCTATAAGGAAGAGTTTGATATGCGCAGGGTAAGGGCATGGTTTAAAAAAAATGATCTTCCTTTTCCTCAGCTGTTTGCTGTAGACCTTGGCTCTGAGACAGGGATTAGCAGGTACAAGGGAAAGAAAGACAGGCTCATAGTCCTTAGAAAGAACGGCCTTAAGGGAAAGCTTGTCAGGTACCTTCCGGAAGATGTCTATTATGACAGGAATATCTATAAGGATCCTGAGATCATGCTGAAAACACTTAACTCCAGGAAGGCCCTCAATTCAAGTAATTTTCTTGGGCAGGAGCTTGCATTTGACGTGGATGCGGAGAACATGGCATGTTCCTGCAATAAGGGAAAAAGGCATATCTGTCAGGAGAGGCTTCAAAAATCAGCACATAACGCAGTCAGCCTCGCTGGGCTCCTTAAGGGAACGTTCAAGAAGGTGGGGATAGTCTATAGCGGCAGAGGCTTCCACGTCCACGTCTTTGACCGGAAAGCAGCGATGCTTTCGGTAAGGGAGAGGTCCAAGCTGAACAGTAAATTTTTGAGGTTTGGGATAGACCCCTGGGTATCTAAGGGGAGTATAAGGCTTATGAGGCTTCCTTACTCATTGAACGCTTTGGTGTCAAGAGTAGTAACACCTTTGCGATCAAGCGAGGCAGGGAATTTTTGCCCCATAAGCTCAGGAAAATCAGTTCCTGGATTCTTACGCCTTGGTTCCAGGTAGCAATTAAGTCCGGCTGGAAAAAATCCCCTGCTTTTATGCATGGGGGATGAATGTCCGGGTCATTTAAAAATAATTTTTTAGAGCGGCTCTTGTTTTAAGCTTTTGTCTATTATCGACGCTTATCTTTCGCATTGTGGAAAGGTTATAAAGATTTAAATAAAACCGCTTTCATAACATTGACTGGAGCAACTTAGGGTAAATAATCAGATGTTATCGAAAGATAACAAAAATTATTGAATGGATGGAGGCAACGAAATCCAATCCTAAGCTTAGAAAGCCAGGGCAGGATGCTTTGGCTTGCCTTTTCTTTTTTGTTGTGTTTTTCCGGCTGCTGCTTGGCCGGTACGCTGCCTGTGTTTTGGATTGCGATGCCTTTCTTTAGCTGAGACAGGTGGATTTTAAGCAAAAAAATAAACCATATCGCCGTATATTCTGGATAACTAAAATCAAAATAAGCCCCTGGAGGGGAAAACTAAATCTTTTCCTTTTGTATATGCTATTAGTTAGCTGTATCCGATAGGCATCAAATTATATTTATATATAGCAACTGACACAAATTTCTATACGATATATAGGTCGCTTGCTTATTACTAAACTTCAATTCTTGCAAAGCAAGATTGAAGGGTTGGAAATTTCAATTTCCAAAAAGACAATGTTTGTCTAAAAACTTTTGTCTTTTAGTATACTTGGCTGTAAGGTGTGATATGTGGGGGGATTTAAAGATGGTTATCATCATTGTTTTTGTGCATGCATGCCATTATCAAGGGATGCTTTAGCAAGAGGTGATATGATGGGGAAAAGCAGAAAAAAAAGATGCGGCCAGGAAGGTTCAGGGGCTTCGCCAAGGTTTCTTGTTGTTGACAATTCAGCTTTTGCAAGGAAGCAGGTAATGGATGAGCTGGCAAAGGGGGGCTGCTTTGATGTTATCGAAGCAGAGAGCCATAGCCAGGCGCTTAAGGCCCTCAAGGATAAGGCTCCTGACTTTGTCATCCTGGACGTGATAATGAAAGGAAAGCAGGGCATGTCAACATTAGAGGAGATAAAAAAGAGGTCTCCTTCTACAAAGGTGATAATGGTGACTGTGCTTGACCAGAAGGACTTTATAGCGCAAGCCAAAAAGCTGGGGGCTGATGATTATATATCTAAGCCCTTTAAGCCCGGAGCGGTACTGAAGGTTGTCAACAGGCTTTATGATTAACGCTTAAGGGGAAGATCCAAGATGAGGCTCACTGAAAACGAAAAGAAAACCTTAAAGCTTATGCTTAATAATCCAAGGATAGCAGACAGCGAGATAGCAGCCAAGCTTAGGATATCAGGGCAGGCTGTAGGCAAGATAAGGAGGAAGCTTGAGGGATCGATAATAGACTCTTATTCTCTCAACCTCAATTACCCTAAGCTGGGGGTAGTCGCGTTTGCTATAGTGCTTGCAAAGATGGGCTGGGAAGGGAGGGATATGGGGGGGGAAAAGGTTGAAAAAAAGCTTCTCGAAGACCCGCACATAATCTCAGTATACAGGGTGACAAGGGGCAGCTCTACCCATGTTATCCTGTACGGGTTTAGGGGCATGGTAGAGCTGGACTATTTTTTTCATTCCTCTCTTATGAAAAAAGAATCTGAAAGCATTATAGAGATACAGGATATCTACCCTTTCTCCTACAACGGCATGGTCAAGAACAGCCCTATACGGCTTTTTCATAATGTTATAGACAACCTTGGAACAAAGGTCTTAAGGATCAACTTCAGCGAGATCGGCAAAGGGGCATGATGGTAGGCAGGAAGATCCCTGGACCCAGCCAGGATGAAATTTCTGGGTTCAGGAAAAAGATATCTGCTCTTGAGGCAGAGGTGAAGAAGCTAAGGGGCCTTCTGGACATTGTTTCTGACTGGGTATGGGAGACCGATGCAAAAGGGAGATACACTTATGTAAATCCCAGCGTCAGAAGCATATTGGGATATAAGCCTAAGGAGATTCTTGGAAAGACGCCTTTCTTTTTTATGCAGGGGGAGGAGAAGAAAAAGATCCTCTCTTATTTCAATAGGCATTCCAGGATGAAAAGGCCGATAACAGCGCTTAAGAACTGGAATATCAGCAAAAAAGGGCATAGGGTGCTTCTGGAGACTAATGGTGCCCCCATCTTGGACAATAAGGGAAAGCTATCGGGCTATATAGGCATAGACAAGGATATAACCAAAGAGTATGATGCAGGGCAGGAGCTCAAAAAAACAGCTGAAAGGATAAGGGAGCTTGATGAGGCAAAGACCAATTTCATTAATATCATCTCTCATGAGCTGAAGACGCCCATTACAGCCATATCCCTCCATCTGGAGCTTTTAGAGGGCATGAAATCAGGGATGGGTGTCCAGCAGAAAGCGAGCCTTGATGCCATAAGCCAGAACATCAAAAGCCTTAGGATCCTTATAGACAATATACTTGAGATATCAAGGATAAAGGCCAAAAGGTTTGAGCTTAAACTCTCAAAGACAGACCTTGCAGGATTGATCAAGGATGCCAAGACGGGCTTTGATATAGCGGCGGCAAGGAAGGGGCTTACTATCAGGCTGAGCCTGAAAAAGATTCCAGACGCCTATATTGATGAGGCAAGGACAATGGAGATACTTAATAACCTTTTGAGCAACGCCATTAAGTTTACAGAGGAAGGATATATAGAGATAATGGCCCAGAGAAAAGGCCGATATGTTTCTATAAGTGTAAAGGATACAGGCATAGGGATAGCTAAAGGAAGGATAAAGGGATTGTTCCATCCTTTTTACCAGGTTGAGCCTGTCCTGGCTGGGAAGTATGGGGGGACCGGCCTTGGGCTTTCCATAAGCAGGCAGCTGGCAGAGCTGCAGGGCGGAACCATAAAGGTAAGAAGTGTTAAGGGGAAAGGCTCTGTTTTCTCTTTTACACTCCCTATAAGAAGAGGTGCACCATGAAGAAAGTATTGTATGTTGAGGACCATAAGGACACTGCAGAGGCGGTGAAGTCTATCCTGGCCAGGGAAGGGATAGAGACAGAAACAGTGCCATCAGGAAAAGCAGCCTTAAAAAGGGCAGAGAAGGGCTATGGGCTTTTTTTGCTTGATATCATGCTTCCTGACATGTCAGGATGGGACCTTTTCCAGTCTCTGAAGAAAAAGGTTAACGGCGCCAAGTACCTTTTTCTTAGTGTGATCCCCATATCTACAGAAAGGGCAAGGGAGCTTAAGCGTGTAGGGATATCAGAATATATAACCAAGCCGTTCAGGAAAAAGGATCTGGTAGCAAAGGTAAAGAAAGCGTTAAGATGAGCTCATCCCTAATCATAACCAGGGCAGATTCTCTTCAGTCCAGGATAAGCTCTGTATTAAAGGGCTATAAGGGTGTTCCCATAGTATATGTTTCATTGAATAAGGCAAAAAAGGCTATGGAAAAAGCCCTGAAGGATACAGGGATAAATATAGAAAAGATTTGCTTTATAGATTGTGTCTCTTCAGGAAAGGACGAAAATGATGTCCTTTATATGAAGCCTGATGACCTGGCTATGCTTGGCTATTCGATAAGGGCGTTCCTGAAAAGGATCAGGAAAAAAAAGGTCCTTGTCATAGACGCCCTTTCCACATTTCTTATATATAACGGCCATGATAAGGTTGCTGCTTTTGTCAGGGATGCTGTGGAATACTCTTCAAGGAATGATGCCTTTTTAATAGCTTTTAGCCCAAAGACAAAAGGAGAGGAGCTTCTTAGCAGGATTTTCAATTTTTTCGATGAGGTATATAAAAGATGACATCAAGCGTGCTTAGCCGGAAGACATTCTTTATAGCTGCTTTGGCACTTATACCTTTTTTGCCGATCCTCCTTGCAGGCGTGGACTATTACCATACAGCTGACCCCTTATTCGATATACAGATATATATCCCTGACAGGTATACAGAGATACTCCCGGGAAGCGAGCTTCTTGCAAGCATAAGGCTGGTAAACCTTGGGGGCACAAGGAGGGTGGACGTTACTCTTGATTACTGGATAGAAGGCCCTGACGGGAGGCTGATACTGGAAAAAAAAGAGACAGTGGCTGTAGAGACACAGGCTAATTTTGTCAGGGCATTTGATATCCCCAAGTCCTCTTCTCCTGGAAAATATATCTTATATTCCAGGATAACCTATGCAGGGGGCCTTGAGGCTTCTGCAGAGCATTCTTTTGATGTT
>JAHWIN010000048.1 GCA_019322475.1 Candidatus Woesearchaeota archaeon | reverse complement strand
TATAATCATTTTGCGTTTCTGATGAGTAATACTTCTCAAAAGATGAAGAACCGTTTGAATGACCATTAAAAAAATGTTTTTCAAACGATTCCTTTAAGCCAGGAGTGGTGTTAGTAGGCAATTGGTACAACCTCTCCAGGATAAGAAGGAGGGCGAGATTATTATTTTTTATTTTAGTGAATTCCTGAGTAGGCTCAAATACGCCCTGTGAATTGAAATAATTACTGCAATCAGGAAGTTGGTAATTCGAAGCATTTTCTAAAACCTGTTTACTTAATGAGATATCCTGACACCCATCAAATGCCTCAATAATTTGATCTATACTCTCTTCAGGTTTTGTACTAACCTCTTTACTAGCAATAGGGTTAGCAACAGTGGCAGATTCCATTTTTAAACTCAGAGAGAATTATAGACATATTTATATATTATCCATAAAATTTGTTATAAATATACCAAAAAGCTTAATAATAAGTTAGTTAATCCAATAATTGAGGTTATATTTAAGATGGGCAAGACGCGGGAATTAGATGAAGCAGAAAGGAAGATAGTAAAAGAACTGATAAGGAATGCCCGGATAAGCGACAATCAGATAGCAAAGAACACAAAGATACCTGTGATGACAGTAAACAGGAAAAGGAAGCTTCTGGAGAAGGAAAAGTACCTAAAGTATTTCACCTCGTTGGATACAGGAGAGCATGGAACCGGCAAATACAAGGCAAAGCAGCTCTATATCATAAAATTTAAGATCGGGATAACAAGGGATCAGTTTATAGAGCTGGTTGAAAAGGACAAAGAGACACTAGTCTTTGGGGCATATTACATAAGCCTTTCTTACCTGGGGGAGAAGGACGGGCATCTGGCATACATGTGCGTGTTAGATGCAGAGACAGAATCCAAGCTGATGGATGAGTTCAACAGCAGGATCATACCCCATATGAAAGAGAAATTAGGCGAGGACTGCATACAGGAGATGACAACGATGAGGGTAACAAATACTTTAAGGAGGCACCATAATTATGTCCCATTCCTAAACATGGAGGGAGGGGTAATGAAAAAGGACTGGCCTGACGAGTATATATTTGTAGATAAGGCGAATATAGCTGAAGAGGATGAAAAAGAAGGGAGCAGCGTTTAGATAAGGCCTATTTTCTTTTGGTTATTTGTATTTTTAGGATATTATTTTTTTATTCTGGAATTTTCAGCAATATTTATAAACATTATCCTAAATCCTTAAAATTATGCTTTAGCAGCATAGCTATCCCTTTCTTTCAGGAAGGGGTAATGATGCCTCCGTAGCATAGTAGCTATTGCGCCACCTTGGTATGAAAGATACAATTGGTGTTTTTTAGTCCCCTAAACAGAGCTAAGCTTAACAGCTGCATATGTTCGTTTAGGGTTCAAAGAGGTGGAGGTCGCGGATGCAACTTCCGCCGGAGGCTTTTGGGCCCATAGTCTAGTGGCTATGACGTCACCTCGACATAAGTGGAGACAACAATCTCTCTTTTGAAGCGGTGGAGGTCGAGAGTTCGAATCTCTCTGGGCCCATATTTTCTTCTTTTGTTTTTGCCTATTTTTAGCTGTTTTTTGAGGGCTGTTGCGAGCTTAGGGAGCAACAGTCCAGGGGGGTGTAGCGGGCGTAGCCCTTACGTGGGATTCTCTCTGGGCCCATATTTTCTTTCTCAAATTTTCAGAAAAAATTACAGCCCCGTAGAAATCCTATGCTACTACACTGACCATAACCCTAAACTTTGTTTAGGAACATGGTCAGCTCCGTCCTGGCCATGCCATGAATGCCTGCGGCATTAATGGCATTCATGGCACAGACGCCTAGGATTTCTACGGGGCCAAAATTACAAAACATTTATATACCAAACAGATTAAGGTCAATTGATGCCAAATAAGATAAAATCAAGCCAAGAAAAGATATATCTAGAGCTGGAGAAGAGCAGGATCAAAAGGGAAAAGGCGCATATTGTCCTTAATATGGGGCTTGTCTTATATTTTGGATTTCTTATCGCCGGAATGATAGGGTTTGTTTTTGGCTATATCGAAGGGTTCTTGCTGAATGTCTTGATCGTCTGCGGGATAGTAATATTGATAGTAAGCACAGTACCTTACCATGTAATCTCCCATAAAGAAGAAAAATGGATAAGCTCCAGGCTGGATGAAACCATAAAATGACGAGAGATGACAAGAAAACGGAAGATAGTCCTATGAATCTTTTAGGATGCCACTTAAGCTCAAAAAAAGGGATATCTCCGCTGTTCTCAACTATTGTACTTATAGGATTTGCCATAGCATTAGGAGGGATACTTATGAGCTGGGGCAAGTCCAGCTATGCTTCCAGCCAGCCCATAATAGAGTGCAAACAGACAAGCATAAGCCTGGTAAGCCATAGTGAAAATAAGGGTGCCTGTACAAAGGGAAATGAGCTTTATTTCACGATCCATAACGATGGAGAGGCTGATCTGGACGGGATCAAGGTTTCCCTGATAGGAGATAAAGGAATATATTCCAGCACAATCGACAAACAGATTAAGATAGCGGATGTAGAAATACTTCAGATCGGATTCCAGGATACCGGAAAATTAGAAAAAGTTATATTTACACCAAGATTCTCTTATCTAAACAAAGGAAGGCTATGCCCTAAGAACGGTTTTTCAATAGAAAAAATAGGTGAGTGCTGAATGGCTAAAACAATAAAAGAAGAGGTATTTAACCATCATCCTAAGATGGGAATGGGAAAAAAAATATTATTGATCCTGCCAGCCTTATTAAGCGTTTCGTGGATCTTTTATCTGGGGTACAACCCATCCCCCTATTATGGCGCAGAACTTTTATCGCCATCCAAAACAGCCCCCCTTATCATCGCTTTGGCCATATTTACTGTCGGGTATATAATATTCCTGATGTTCATGTTCTCAGAAGACATAAGGGATATGTTCAGGGGAGAAAAAGGCTATTAATGTTCCACTCCCTTAACCAATTCCCGAGCACCACTACAATACCTTATATCTGCAATCTTTTTGCTTATAGAGCATAACCTTTCTATACCATGCAACAGCTCTAAAAATTTTCCAGGGATATCCAAAACAGCTATCTTTTTTCCTAAGGCTAATGCTATAGTAAATTCGTTTAAGGTTCCAATACCCCCATCTAAGATTATCACCCCTTCTGAACCCTTAATCAGAGCAAGATTTCTTCCAGGGACTCCCATTCCTGTAAAGATATAATCTGCACTTTCCTCCAAAGGAAAACCATATTGATTGACATGCTCGTCCCTTGATCCGGCAGGGGAATAACAGACTGATTCCCCTTTGCATAAAATAGCCCCTCTCAGCGCTGCATAAGGGTAGCCCCTGCATCCTCCAGTAAGCAAAACATGGCCAGACCGTGCAATCTCTCTTCCAATGCCCTTTGCAGTTTCAGATATAGAACTTTGCCCTGCAAAGCCAGAGCCGCATACTGCTATTTTCATCTAAGAATTTATTTCAAAGCCTCAACCATCTTTTCGGCAGCTTTTTTTATGTTCTTTGCATTATATAACGCCCTTCCCACAATAGCATGCCAGTTATCGCCTGCTGCCTTTGCACCGTCTGTCAAAGAGCCGCCCTGGGCTATCAATCCAGGAGAATAAAATACGGGCTTGATCCCAAAACTTTCAAGAAACCTCTTATATTCCTTTATCATAAAAGGCTTGTTTCCAGGAACCACAAAATCCCTTACACCCAGGTTAGCTGCAATCTTGAACATCTGTTTAGGCGCCATATTGAGTATGAAGCCGCCTGCCCTTTCCATATAGGACTTGTGGGTCATCTCGCCTCCAACTATAACATGGAGTTTTGCCTTGAATGCTGCCTTGATCCATTTTTCTTCGGTAACCGGCCCGGCCATGGGGAACAGTATAACGCCATCTACGCCTTTAATAGACTGCATAAACCTTTCTCCCATCTCAGGTATGTCTGTAGCTGCTTTCTGATGATCGTATATTATGGGCAGCTTGGTCCTTTTCCTTATCGTCTTTATAACCTCTTTTATGCCCCAGGGGATGACCAACTCAAACCCTACCTTATAGGCTGAAACACCCTGGACATCACAGGTCTCCCTTACCAGCTTATCCAACAGCTTAAGATTAGAGACATCACAGGATGGTATGATACTCTTTTTTAGCTTTATATATTGCATATGCCTTTTTTAGAAATAAATAGTATATTAAGTTTTCGAATTGGAATGTCATTCAGTTTAAGCCTACACAAAAGAATAAATCTTCTTAGCTGATATTCAAATGAGAAGATATAATGGAAGAGCAACACATTTAAATACAGACAGGATACCTGCACATTATGATAATAGGGCTAACAGGAACTATGGGCTCTGGCAAGGGGGAGGTTGTCAAATACCTAAAAACCAAGGGTTTTGAGCACTATGTCTATTCTGACATATTAAGGGATATCGCAAAGCAAAGAGGAATAGAAGCTACCAGAGAAAATCTGCAAAAGTTGGGAACAAAAATAAAAAAAGAAAGCAAAAATAAAGGGATATTATCCAAAAAACTCCTTGAGAAGGTAAGAAGTGATAATGTTGTTGTTGACGGGATAAGGAGTAAGGAGGAGATACTAGAGCTAAAGAAAAGCAAAGAGGCCTATATAATAGCCGTAACAGCCCCCCAAAGGCTAAGGTTCAGGAGATTGATAAAAAGGAATAGGGAAGGGGATCCTAAAACATTCTCTGAATTCAAAAGGTTAGATAATCGGGAAAACAGAGGTAAAGATAGCGGCCAGGAGATAAACAACTGCCTAAAGATGGCTGACTTCAGAATAACGAATAACAGCTCATTAGAGATATTGAAAAACAAGATTGAAGATATTATAAGGCCTATCTCTTAGCAAACATCTGTTCGGCTTTCTTCCGATCATCATAGAGTTCCTGGATGTCATAATATACCTTTTTCTTATTTTTTACATTTAACTTATTATAAGAACTTATTATCCTCAAATAAAGCTGCCTGGCTCTCTTTAGTTCCAGGCTTGCCAAAGCTTCCCTTGCCAGATAGATATCTTCCTTAACTGCACCTAATTCGCTTAACTTCTTTTTGGGTTTCCTGGCCAGATTGATATCTATAGCCATGCTTTCTATCTTTTTTAATGGGAGCTTGACTTTCTTAACATTCTCGATAGCTTTTTGGATCTCTTTTCTTTGCGATTTTTCAAAAGAAAGGCCAGCAGGTTCGATGGCTATTTTTTTCTTTTCTTCTTTCAGCTTTTGTTTCTCAGCCAGAGCCTTAGCCCGCACATCTCTTTTTTTCTCTATAATCCGTAACCTCTCTGCTTTTCTCAGTTTCTTCTTTTCAAGCTTTTCTATCTCTTTTTCCTTTTTTCTTCTTTCCTTCTCTTCTAGAATCCTTTTTGCTTGCAGCTCTTTTTTTCTTTGTCCTGCTTCTTTTGCCTTTTTCAGGGCTTCTAGCTTTCTTGACTTCTCTTTTTCTAATCTCTTCAGTTCGTAAAGCCTTTTCCTTTTTTCCTCTTGCCTTTTTTTTAGCCTTTTTATCCGCTCTTTTTTCATGCCTTCCCCTAATTTCCTTAGCTTTGCCTTTATTGAAAATAGGGGGGGTCTTGAAACTGGTTTATCTGTTCTTTTCCCTGAAACCTTTTTATTTTTATGCAACCAGGATCCTATGTCCAAGGGGCTTTCCTGTTTTTTCGGGGGGGGCAAAGGAAGCTCAAGATCCGCAATATCTGGCTTTATTTTGGGCTCTTCACAGATTTTTTCTTCCCCTAGGGGCTTTTTTACAGCTTTAGGGAAGATCTCTTTGGGTTTTAGTAGAATCTTATTTAAGAAGCCCGGCTCAGCCTTTTTTTTAAGGCCTAACCTTTCTTTTTCCCCAGATTTTTCTCTCTTTTTGCTTTTCTTTTCTCTTATAGCCTTAAATCTGGAGGATATCCTCCTCTTAAACCTGTTAAACCTACGTTTTATCTTTTCTTTCTGCTTTTGCCTTTCTTCTTTTTTCTTCCTTATCCTTATTTTTTCTTCAATCTCTTTTTTTCTTTGTCCTGCTTCTTTTGCCTTTCTTATAGCTTCAAGCTTTATTGCCTTTTCTTCCTCTAGCTTTTCTTTTTGTATGATCTTCTTTTTTTCCCTTTCTTTCTTATCTTTTAATATCCTTAGCCTTTCTTTTTTTCTTTTTTTGGCCCTCTTCTTTATCGCCAAGGATAATGCACTTAAAGGGCTCTTTTTTGCTTTCTTTTCCTGCTCTTTTTTATTTTTAGGGAACCAGGATTCCAGCTTAAAAGGCTTTTCCTGTTTTTTTGCCGGCGGGAGGGGCAATTCCAAATCCATGAAGCCGCCCTCTTCCTTAGAATCTGAAGGAGCCTGCCTGGCTTCTTCCAACTCGCCCTCCCGGGAAGGTAAGGGGCCCTTAACCTTAACTGTAATTTTCTTGAATAAGCCTGATTCTTCTGTGGCATCAGCTTTTTTAGCCCCTAACCCCTTTTTTTTCTTTTTAGGAACAAAACCTCTTAGCCAGGATAATGCCTTTTCTTCGAACTTTCTTTTTTCCTCTCTTCTTTTCCTTCTTCCTGCCTCTTTGAGCCTCTTTGCTTCCTGTTTTTTCCTTTGATCGTCTTCGAAAACCCTTTTTGCTTCCAGCTCTTTTTGTTTTTGTTCTTTTTCTTCCTCTTCTTTTGCCTTCCTTATAGCTTCAAGCTTTATTGCCTTTTCTTTCTCTTTTTCTATCAAATTTTGCTTTTTCTTTCGTGTTTTTTCCAGAATCCGCCTGTTTAACTCCCCTACCCCCTCAAGCTCTGCTAGCTCCTTCTCTATCTCTTCCTTTTCTCTAAGCCTTTTTTGCTTAAGCATGTCCCTTTTTGCCCTTTCCCTCTTTAAAGCATCAACCAAGAATAAAGGGGGTGCTGAAGAACTCTTTAAAGGGGTAGTTGAGCCTATAGAAAATAGACTTTTAGCTTTAGAAATAATCTTTTTTTTGACAGTAATCTTCCACGCACCCCTTTTTATATTATTATGGAAGGACTCATTTAAAAAACTTTTGTTTTGTTCTTATATCAAAAAGATCTATTCTTTTCGGTCTGCCCTAAGAATTTTCTCCCTGGATTTTATTCCTTTTACGATGCTTACCTTCTTTTTGAGCGTTCTTGAAAAAAAGCGGATAATCTCCACATTAGCCTTGTTATCCTGAGGCTTTGCTTTTATGTTTACCCTATAAGCCCCTTTTTCCCTATCGTATCCCAAGACCTCATTCTTTGGAGAATTTGCCCTGACTATTATCTTAAAGAAGATAGCATGTGCACTTTTACCATAGGGGGCGGGTATTCCGTCCTGAATCTCCAGCAAATCAGAAAAACAATCTTTCCCTTGATTAAAGATGGATAACCCTTTCTTTTCGGATTTGAAGAAAATCTGAGGGTCTCCCCAAGCATAAATGGTGGGGATTCCCGCTCGGATTTTCAGCAAATCAGACGGGCATTCATCCCCATGCGTAAACGCAGGGGATTTCTGCCCGTCAGATTTAAACTTATTGTTTACATGCATATTGGCTATTCAGTTATAATCTCTCCAGGTATGCTTGCATTTAGTGCACTTAAGAAACTTGGTTGCGGGCTCATCAGCTGCCCTAGTCTGGACTTCCCAAAAATATGCCTCAGAATTATGGCATTTGGGGCATTCTACTTTCATCTTGGGCATGGCCTTCAGGTCAGCCTCACTATCTACAATATCCATCTTAGCGCCCAGGCTTTTTTTAGCTGCTTCCCTTATCCTGCCATCCCCTTCGTCCTTAGACCTATAGCCGCATGAGCATATAAAGACAGTCTTATCTTTCTCTTTCTTAGGAATGAGGATAGAACCGCATTTGGGACAAAACATTTTTATCACCTTTTGAGATATACCTGCGCTGTATTTTACTAATTGTTCTAAATCTAGACCATATCAATCTATTGAGAGTCATATAAACAGATGGATAAGGCTTACAAACCATATCTTAACATAGCCCAATAAGGGTATCCTTATAGTGGCCTTGCCCAACAATTGCTCTTCGCTTATCTTTGTCTCATCAAGAGTAACTGACCTTATGGAGTCCTCGTTATGGTCCCCTTTTGTCTGAAAATAATATGAACCATCAAGCTCCCATTTTTTAACTACCCTATGGATTATGGGATCTGGCCTCCTGCTTTTAAAAACGATAACATCCCCTATCAGTATATTATGTGACTTTTTTCCGTATAGGATCATAATATCTCCCTTATTGAAACCGTTCTTGAAATCGAAATTGGAAAATTGGCTCTCAGATATCCCTATTTCATTATACCAGCTTCCCTGTGAAGTCCACCAATTATTGAATTTTCCTGAATGTTCCATCGAACTTGAAACAACAGCTACTATCGGATAGTTTGTTTTTAACAAAAACCCCAAACCAGGATAAACTATGAACTTTATCAGTATAAAAGCAAGGATTATGTTTACTATCCAGCTCCATATACTATCATCTTCCCAGATAAACCACCAGGTTTTCCTTAAAACAGCCTTGATTTTCTTTTTCTCCATGCTTTAGGATAAGGATAAGAAAAGTATTAAAAACTTATCGATTTTAGCTTAATCATGCATCCAGAATACTATGAAGGGATACTACAGCTAAGAAACCCGAACATAGAGGCAATCAATTTCATAATAAACCAATTCAAAAATAACCCTAAAGTATGGATCGCCAAACAAAAAAAGGTAAAAACAGGGATAGACCTGTATATCTCTTCAAACAGGTTCCTGATGTCTTTAGGAAAAAAACTGAAAAGGTCTTTTAAAGGGGAGCTAAAGCTTTCAAGAAAATTAATCACAAAAAACAGGATGACCAGCAAGAATGTCTATAGGGTCACCATACTATTCAGACTTCAATAATCTTTTTATCCTAGGAATCTCTTTCTCTGCGGCATCTTCCCCTTTCTTTATCAGGTATTTTGCTTTACCAAACTCTACCCATTTTACTCCATGGAACTGGGGGTTGATTATAACATCTATCCTCTTATCTTTCAGCTTCTCCTTTGTAAGCTGATTAGTTAGTATGTCTATCTCCTGAACTATGATCCTTATGAAATTCGGGACATCTTTTCTCATAAGATACTCCATGACAGCAGCGGGGTTAACATACTTATTCATGAACTTATATATCCTTTTTTGCAAGAATCCGGGAATCTGCCTGAACCTTTTTTCCCTGAACATATCCTTAAATAAGGATAATTCCTTATCTACAAAACTCATGCTTAAGCTATCTGACAGACGGCTTCCTTTATGGTTCTTACCTATATTTACCTGATGCAGAGGGACACTTAAATCCACAGCTATAACTATATCAGCGCCCCTGCCTATGACCTCTTCAAAAGGGACAGGGTCCACTAAACCTCCGTCAACCAGCTCCATAGCCCGCATCTTAACGGGGTGGAAAATTCCGGGCAGGGATATGCTTGCCCTGATGGCCTTGGTTAAGCTCCCCCTTTCAAAAACAACCTTTTCCTGCATGTTCAGGTCTGTAGCGACAACGGAAAGGGGTACCCTCAAACCCCCAAAATTCTTATCCTTGACCAAAAATCGGATATAATTCCTTATCTTTTGCCCCCTTATGAACCCTTTTTTAGGTATGCTAAAGTCGATCAGGTTTCTCCAGTCCTTGGTCATACATATCAGCTCAAGCTCCTCCGGCTCTATCCCTGCACAGTAAGCTCCTCCTATGACTGCACCTATACTGGTCCCTGCTATAAAATCTACAGGTATATTGTTCCTTTTTAGAACCTTAAGAACACCTATATGTGAAAGCCCACGGACAGAGCCTCCTCCCAAAGCTAAGCCTACCCTCTTTTTTCTCATTTTTTTTGGATTATATCTTTTTCCTTTTTATAATCTTCTATTATCTTATGGAAGAGATCATGGTTATCTTTTACCCTTTTGAAATCTTCCTTATCTAATATAGCAAAATAACGGTTTTCTTCCATATGGGCCTTTTTGGCATCGATAAATGCAAATGGAAGGCTAGATTCCAGCTTTTTGCTTACCCTCTTCTTATAGAAGATTATATCCACCTTTTCCCTGAGTTCTTCTATCGTTTTCCTGCTGATGATGTCCGGGTCCTTAACCAGGAGGATATCCCCTGCACAAATATTGAGGATACCTTCCTTTTTTTTGAACTCGATAGACCCAAGGTTGTCTAATTTTTTCAACAATATGCTTGAGTTGATATTGGAAAGGAGATATGTAAGAAGGGTTATCTCGCCCTGCATCAAGCTTATCTCTTCCTGCTTCTGCTTTAGCTTCATTTCAAGAAACCTTGCCCTTTTTTCCCTAAAATCAAGAAGATCACTGACTTTCTTATCAATCTTTGTCTTGCTTATCTTCCTTAAAACACACCCATAATCCTTCTTTAATGAAATTATCTCCTCATTTAGCCTATTGTTCTGCTTTTTTAAAAGAAGGATGTCTTTTTTTGCGGCTCTGGAATGCTGGTACAGCTTAAGAAAATCATTTTCAGTAAGCTTTTTTTCCTCAACAACATTTTTTATTATCCTGGAGTTTTCGTCTTCCTTATTCTCCATGATGTCCAAGGCGCACCTTATGCTTAGGCCTTTTCCTACAACAAAGCATATAAGATTATCTGACAGCTCTTCTTTTTTGTAGTGCTCTACAAAGATCCTTATTTTTTTCAAAGTGGGGCTTATCTTCCTGAAGGCGAAAAGCGCAGAAGCCAGAGCATCTATCTCATGCTGATTTCCTGCACTGAAAGGCCCTGCAATTGCCCTTTTTTCATCTACCTTAAGGTCGTAGTCTGGGGAGATGGCCCTTGCTCCCAGCTTTACAGCCAGCTTATTTATCAGGTTTGGGCTGTTCTGCTTATCTCCTGCTATCACAAGGGGCCTGCCTAAGCCTATCAATAAAGATATCAGTGCGCCTATATCCAGGTTCTTTTCTGAACCAATACTAACCAGGTTTTTTTGCAGGTCTATCATGGCATAGCCTAAGGTAGTTCCAGGGTCTATGCCTACTATCAAAAAAGGCTTATCATGCACCATTTTCGTAAAATAGATAAATCAGCGGGCATTAATCATTTTTTTTGGAGCAAATATCCTCGGGAAATGGGGGTTTTGCAAGGGATGAGCTAGTAATCTTAAAAAAAATTTAGTATTGGCCATATAATAAATTTTCGAAGTTTGGGTTAAGATAAGAGACTTCATCAGGATCTATTAAAAAATAACCTGTAGAGTTAATTACCTAAATTTGAGTATCATAAGTTTTATAAGTAGCTTCTCATTCCTTAGCCCTATGCCTATGTATGAGTATCTTGAACTTATCAACTATACTGCAAAAAAAGCAGGGCTTTTTGGAACTATGAAGAGCTCTACCTTAAAGATCTCGAAGGACATAGGCATTTCACAGCAGACGATAAGCAGGAAGCTCAAGGAGATGGAAGGCAAGGGGCTCATAAAAAGGGCTACAACACCTAAGGGCATCACTGTCGGCCTCGATACAAAAGGAAGGGAATTTTTAGAGGAAAATTTCAGGACCCTAAACAGCATATTTGAGCCTAAAAGAACAGCTATTTCCGGCCTTGTGGAAAAAGGCATAGGAGAAGGATCTTATTACCTTTCACAAAAGCAATATCAGAAGCAGATTAAAAATAAATTCGGGTTTGATGCTTTCCCAGGAACCCTAAATGCCCAGGTAGATGAAGAGGATATAATCCCTTTTCTTGCGAAAAAGAGGCCTGTCCAGATCGAGGGATTCACAACAAAAACAAGGACGTTTGGCCCACTGACTGCATATGAGATAAGGATCGGGAAAATAAAGGGGGCTATCATAAGACCTGAAAGGGCGCGCCACCCAGAGGGAGTTATCGAAATCGCCGCACCTGTAAACTTAAGGCAATCACTAAATCTGAAAGATGGTGACAGAATAAGGCTATATTAGGGGGTGTTAATATCAAAAAGATAGGAATAGCAGATACCATGTTTGCCAGAGCAGATATGTTTAAGATAGTAAGAAAAGCAATAGACGATTCAATGGAACCGGGGATCAAGCTGGAAAGATATACTGTTCCGGGAGTCAAGGATCTTCCTGTTGCGTGCAAAAGGTTATTTGAGCTTTTCGGCTGCGACATATGCATGGCCCTTGGGATGCCGGGGGATAAGCCCATAGACAAAGTGTGCGCACATGAGGCTTCACAGGGGCTGATAAAAACACAGCTTATGACAAACAAGCATATCATTGAGGTTTTTGTGCACCTTGATGAGGAAAAAGATGAAAAAGAGTTGTATAAAATAGTAAAGAAAAGGACCTATGACCATACGATAAACATGATTGCACTTCTAAAAGGCAAAAATGCATTGAGCAAAAAAGCAGGAAAAGGCATAAGGCAGGGAAAAAAGGATGCTGGGGCGATCGAAGAGGTAGCATAAATGGGAGAGCTAAGATTTAAGGATATAAGGTCTATAGGGGTCATCTCTGACACGCATATTCCTGCAATGGCAGAGAAAATCCCTGAAAAAGTATTTGAGATATTCAAAGGTGCTGACCTGATATTACATGCAGGGGACCTAGTTGAACCGAGGGTTGTTGAAGAACTAAAAAAAATAGCTCCTGTTGTAGCTGTCAAAGGCAATATGGATAAATTTGATGATGGATTTCCAGAAAAAGTGGTAATCCTGATAAATGGCCGTTTTAAGATAGGGCTGTTCCATGGGGAAGGATCCCCTTTAGAACTTGAAGAAAGAATAATAACATACTTCAAGGATGTTGACTGTATAGTCTTTGGGCACAGCCACCACATGTTCAATGAAATAAGGGAGGGGGTATTATTGTTCAATCCCGGCTCTGCATGCGACACTACATTTACTGATATCAATTCAATAGGGATATTACATATCAATGAAAAAATAAGAGGTGAGATATTTAAAATATAGATGAGGTATGATCGGTATGGCAAACGAAAAACTAGGATTTGTAGTTTCAGACTATAATGCAGACATAACCCACCTTATGAGCAAGATAGGGGAGGAACATGCAGAATTCATGGGGGCAAAGGTAGCCAAGCTTATCAGGGTTCCGGGAGCTTTTGATATGCCTTTAGCTGTAAAAAAACTTATAGAGAGAAAAGATATCAACGGTGTTGTATGCCTTGGAGCTGTTGTCGAAAGCGATACAGCCCATGATGAGATTGTTGCCCAAAATGCAGCAAGGAAAATAGCAGACTTAAGCGTAGCATACGAAAAGCCCGTAAGCTTAGGAGTTTCAGGGCCGAAGATGTCAAGAGCTGATGGGATAAAAAGAATAGAGAGTTATGCTAAAAGAAGCGTAGAATCTGCAATAAAGATGATCCGAAGGCTGGAGTAAGAAAGTTTTTTATACTTTTCCTTCTATTTTATGTCCTATGGGCACATCAAGGGTTCAGGATTTCATATTATTTACACTGGGAAGATGGTTTGAAGAAGCTAACAAAAGGATAAAGGATAAACCGCTAAAGGTGTCTATCTCCAAAACATCATTTATAGGGCTGGTAAAAACAGCTAAATTTGCAAAGAAACAAGAGCGTGCCCTATACAAAAATCTTGAGATCTTGGAGAAGAAGAAGCTTATAACATACAAAAATAAGGAATTGGAATTGACTGAGAGGGGAAAAAAGCTGTATAAGGATATAAACAAAAGACTCAGCCCATTTTTCAATGTTTTTAAAAAACTGAAAGAAAAAAACCCTGTAAGATACACTAAAAAGGTCCAAACAGTCTTTAAATGATTCTCAATTGTTTTAAGTTTAAGCAAAGCAGGCAACCAAACAGCAATGGTCAAGAAAATATGGCTTTACCTGAATTGTTTTTGATGAAGAACATGTATTGGACTGAAGTAGGATAATTCAAACCGACGGCCATCCCCGACCTGAATCTCAAACTGTGTTTGAGGGGTTTGGAATTTTATTCCAAAGCGGTCGGGTATTTGCCGTCGGTTTGAAGTCTTGGAAATTTCGCACTAAAGTGCGGGGTATTACTTTTGAATGCTTCCGCATTCTAAAGGTTTAGAAATCCATTGGATTTCCAAACAACCCCCAGGAAATTTC
>JAHWIN010000047.1 GCA_019322475.1 Candidatus Woesearchaeota archaeon | reverse complement strand
TTTTTTCTATGGTTTTGCTTTTTGTTTCTGTGTTGTAGGTGGTTTTTGTTGTTATGTCTCCCTCTTTTGTTTCTATTTCCTCATTAACTCCTTTTTTATTTATGTTTTTTGTGTTTCCATCTTTGCCTGTTATTTCCATCTCCTCGTTGTTTCTTATAATTATCTTATCATCTTCTTTAATTCCCAGTTCTTTGTAGGTTTCTTCGGATAGGTCGATGAAAACGCCTCTTTTATCATGAACCCTTCTGGCTATTGCTTCTTGTAGGATTTTTCCATCTTTATCTGTTTTATAAACCTCTGAAACCATTACATTTCCTGCAGGGGCAGGGTTTTTGAGTATTTTTTCGTTTGGAATTGGTTTTATGGAAAAACTAGGAATATATCCATTTTTTTGTCTGTCCCATCTAAGAACAATTTCTCTTGTATAATACGATCCTTCCTTAACCCACAAAGGCTCGTATTTTCCTGCATTATCTATCCTAAGTCCATAATACTCATTGGAGAGGGTAGCGTCAAGATACTCGGTAGGATAAAGATTTCCACTCCAATAAACCACCTCTTCATTGCTTCCTTCAATCTTGTATGTTTTAGTGTTAGAGTTATAGTTTGCAGAAGCAACCTTCTTGTTATCCTTATAAAAATATAATGTATTTCCTATGCCTTCCCTTATGTTCATATCACTTAATGCATTTAAATCCACTTTACCTTGATTATCTGTAGGAAGCCTTATGGGGACTACAGCACCTGTTTGGGTGTTTACCCTATAGGTTTCGTAGTTTATCTCAACTTCATAGTTGTTTGAATCTATAACCCTGGTGGGCTTTATCCCCTGGTTGGAACCTTGGAAGTAAATCAGGTCTGTGCTGGGGTCTCTACTTTCGAATTTTGTTGAGACTGTAGGTTCTGGCGCTACTGCAATATCCCAGTCCTGGCCAGTACTTTTGTCTCTGTAGAGATTTTTTATAGCTAAGTGGATCTCTAGAACAGCCATAGGATCCTCTCCAGCAGGTACAGGAAACGTGTAGGGAATTTCCTCACCTTTATTGTTTTCAACTAAAGCAGTATGTGGTGTTAAATGGGAACCAGAGATAGAGACTTTTCCTTTTTTTGCTGTAAGTTGAGATACCATAAATTCAATATCTATGTCTGAATCTTCAGAATTTAAATATTCTGCGTAGGCCCTTTTTGCTTCATCTTCGTTTAATCCTTCATTTAACTCATATTGAACGGGTTTTTCCAAGCTGGGTGCATTAAATATCCATGTTTGTTTTTTTGCTTCCTTGGTTTCAATAGAAACTTTACTTAGCCTACTAGTTACTAGATTTTGTCTTTCATTAGCAGGGTAATAATTAGGATAAATTTTATTTCCATCTCCACTTCGTACAGCTTGGATCGTTGGAACATTATTTTGATTATATCCTAAAATAAGTTGCCTCTCATCATTTTGGAAATTCTGATGAGATATCATGTTATTTATCTTTTGAGCTCCTGCATCTATATTTTTAGATGGGTCTTTCAACTCATATTCAGAATACCCATAACTGCTGGCGTCTCTTATAAAGATCTGCATTGGGCCTATGGACTGGCCATCATCCCCCTTTATATTTCTACCTCCTGATTCTATATACATTATTTTTTCGATAATTCCTGGATACTCTTTAAGGGCAGGATACTTTTCGTAAGCAGCCCTAATGTCTGCCAGGTAATCTTGTACAGCCATCCCACTAACCCCCACCATCTCCCCAGTCACCGTTTCCATCCCTTCTACCGCTTTTCCTGTTATCCTTCCTTCTGTGTAGTAGCCAAGGGCGAATACTGAGATGACTATGAGGACCAGCAGAAGGCCTGTTCCAATCTTTGGTGATCTTTGTGCTTTCTTCATCTTAGCTTGCTTATCCTCTCCCTTATGCTCCTTATGTCTTCTTCTTTTAGCCGGCTTATCAGCCCTTTTGCCTTTAACACAAAGAGCTTTACCCTGTTTTCGTCCTTTAGCTGAAGCCTCTTCAAGTAATACTGCGCCTGTATCCTGTCGTCTTTCAGCCCCTTTAAAAATTCAATATCTCCTTCATCAAAAGGAAAAAAGCCCATCAGCGCTATCGAGCAGTCATGGATCTCGGATTTGATCCCAGTTTTCATCAATAATGCATACAGGGCATCGTAACATGCGTAATAGGCTGTTATAATACGCCAGTGGCCTTCGCTTTTCTGCATGAACCTTAGGTCCTCTTCTGCCCTTTTCAGGTAGTCGTTACATATGTATTCAGAGGGCTCTATGATCCTGATCCCTTTTTTGCCCTTCAGGCACCAGCTTATGCTATCCATTGTAATGCCTCCAAAACATATCTACCAATTCAGAGCTTCCCCTTATTATAACATGGTCCTTCAGAACTTCCAGCATGAAATTCTCTTTTCTGGAAAGCCCCTTTTCAAAGCTTTTTTTGCCCATGCACATTATGTGCGTCTTGACAGGATACATCTTTACAGCATCTTTAAGCTTCTTCTCATGCGTGCCTAATATCAATATGTCCAGGTCAGAGCCTTTTGAATGGCTACCCCTTGCATAGCTGCCAAATACAATTATAAGGCCCTTTGAAAGCCCCTTTATCTTTTTAACCATGTCCTTAAGCATAAAACTACTGCTTAAAAGCCTGACAGCCTTGACCTCTTCAGCAATAACCATAAGGCTGGCTGTAAGGGGGTTTTCCATATTAAGGCTGTAATCCTTTATGCTTCCTTTTTTCTCTGATCTCAATATCTTATTCTCTTCCAGGAGCCTAAGCCTGTTTGAGACTGTCTTTTGTTTTCCATTTTCCCTTTTTGCAAGCTCTCTTCCATGGACGCTTAGCTTATAATCTCTAGAATAATAGGCAAGGATTCCTACTGAACTGAGTATAATTTTACTCAATTGAGCATTATCTTTCCTGCTTTTTTCCTTCGCTTTATTTTCAGTTGACATTTTTGTCATGTTGCCTGCTTTTCTTCATCTTAGCCTATTACCTTCCAGTATCCTCCCTTGTCAGGGCCTACCCTTTTCAGCAGGCCTTTTCTTTTTAATGCTGAGATGTTCTTGTCGATAGCTGTCGTGCTTATCCCTATCGACACTGCTAACCTTTGCTTTGAGATGCCAGGGTCTTTTGATGCCAGGCTTAGTATCTTTTTTTGGTTTTCTGCCAACCCTTCTGCCAACCCTTCTGCCAACCCTTTTTCTTTCCTGTGGAATACCACCAAAAAACCGCTCTTGAGCTTCTTAAACTCTACCCTAACACCATGCCCTTTGCAGGCTTCATATATCCTTTTTATCCCTGAGCCCCATCTTTCTATGTCCCTGCTTAGATACATGGCATTGGCTATCAAGGGGTTCCTCAGGACAGACCTTTCAGAGCCCTTTATGAAATCTTCCGGGCTGTATCCTTCAGGAAACCTGCCAGGATTATATATCTCAACCCTATCCTTGAAGACAGCTACCTCATTTCCTTTTGGGTCAGAATAATCCCTATGGCATAACGAATTGACGAGAGCCTCTGTTATCGCCCTAAGTGGGATCTCAGGAATCTCTTTCCTTTCCCTTGCCTTTAGCTCAGCCCCCCAGTCGATATGCTCTTTTATATATGATTCTGACTGTTCCAAAAGCTCGAATATATTTCCATTTAGCTGGCGTATGTCCAGGAATGTCAGTTTATCTTTCCCTGCAAAAACTGCTGCCTGTATCTCAACAGCATCGCAAAAGAGGGCATCAGCAGCCTTTAGCAGCTTCCCTTCCCTAATAAGGCAAAGCTTATTTAATGTTTGTTTGACGCTACTGAACCTGAAGCTAAGCCTTTTTGCCTTATTGGCCCTGTCGACAAAATCCCTGACGGTTTCCGGCTTGATGTCCTTGATAGGCCTTTTTGATATCCCTTCTTCCCATAGGATTCTTCCTTTTTTTAGTATCATCTTTTCAATCTCTTTTGCGCTGAGCTGCCTGTCTTCATCCCCCACACGGATGTAAGCCCTTCCGTAGGCATAATAAGGAACATTATACCCTTTGAACCTAATGTATACGCACCCTTTGCCCCCTATTGCAGTTTTTTTGATCTCAGGAAATACCTTTGGCTCGATATTCTCTGAGACTGCCCTTGAGATATCCCTAAGTGTGTTTTTCCCTATGTCCTGGCCGATCACGCTTCCATCATCCTTAACGCCAAAATACAGCTCTCCCTTCTGATGTTTATTCAGGATAGAGGCTATCGAGATCACTGCCTCTTTCAGCTCAGAGGTAGACCTCTTTAACTCCAGCTTTTCTGATTCTGAAAGATCACTTTTTGCTGTTTTTTGCTTTTTCTTCATCTTATCATATCTGGCTTTCCTGATCCAGCTTTTCCAGCCTGTCAAA
>JAHWIN010000046.1 GCA_019322475.1 Candidatus Woesearchaeota archaeon | reverse complement strand
CGGCGATATTGAAAAGTTAACCGTCTGTGCCATGAATGCCATTAATGCCTTAGAAAAACTTGTTTTTCTGATGGTTTAGAAAACCTTGTTTTCTAAAACCGTAGGCATTCATGGCATGGCCAGGACGTCTTAGCTTGCGAAGCAGGGTAAGAGGTTAGAAAAGCGAAGCTTTTCAAAGCGAGATGACCAGGTTGCCATACGAAGTATGGCGTTCTGGTCAGCGTAGTAGGGTAACTTTTCAATATCGCCAGATTTTCACAAGATTTATATACTCTGTTATCAGCTTAAGATGAAGAGGTGATGTAATATTCAAAAAGAGGACTATTCAAAATACTTCTTTATCTTCTTTTCGCTAGTGATGATGGTAATAGTCTTCCTTATCATAAAGCCGTTCGTAGGAGCGCTCTTGGCCAGCATCTTCTTATGTTATCTTTTTTATCCGGTATACAGGTGGGTCAGGAAGAAAGTGAGAAACAAGAACATCGCATCCATGATAACTACCCTATTGGTCATCCTGATCCTTATCCTGCCCCTGTTCTTTGTCCTTAACACCCTTACCAAGGAAGCCTACGTCTCTTACCTTACATCCAAGCAGAAGTTGCTGGCTATGGGGGAGATGTTCCAAAATTGCCCCCAAGAGAATCCATTCTGCGGGCTTATAGGTTACATAGGTGATTTTCTCAATGAGCCCCAGGTCAAGTACCACCTGGAAAGTACCTTAGGAAAAGTTACCTCTTATATAATCGACCATATATCAGACATGGTCTTTTCCATCCCTAAGTTCGTATTGAACTTCTTCGTCACTATCTTTACATTATTCTACCTCTTCAAGGACGGGCCAAAAATAATAGGCGACCTTAAAAGGATACTCCCCTTAAAGGACATCTACAAGAGGCACCTTTTCGACAGGTTTGGCAATGTAACCTTCGCAGTCATATATGGGTACATCCTTGTATCTGTTGTCCAGGGGATCGTAGGTGGCATAGGCTTTTTCATCTTTGGCGTTTCCTCGCCCATGATATGGGGATTTGTCATGATCTTTGCAGCTATGATACCGTTTATAGGGACTGCGATAATCTGGCTTCCTCCTGCGATCCTTAAGCTCTTTGGGGGCATAGCCTCCAATAACAGCCATGAGGTAATTATGGGCCTCCTCTTTTTATTATATGGTGTAGTCCTTATCAGCAGCATAGACAATGTTCTGAGGCCGAAGATAATAAGCAAAAAAGCAAGGGTGCATCCTGTATTGATCCTGGTAGGCGTGCTGGGAGGCCTTTATCTTCTTGGCACTATAGGCGTCGTAGTAGGCCCTCTTGTCCTTGTCCTCTTTGTAACCTTTATCGGGGCATATGAAAGGGAAAGGCGTTCTAAGAAAAAGGCAGCGAAAAATGAAGCTTGAAGTCAAGGACATGGATATCTCAAGCGGAGGGCCTTTGGTCGCTGTCCTTAACACCAAGGATGCTGAGAAGATGGACCTTCACAGCGGGGACAGGGTCAAGATAATAAAAAACTCCAGGGTAGAGACCGTCCTTCTGAACATAGGTGAGAGCAGGAAGGCTGTAGGCAAGGGAAAGATAGGGCTGTATGAAGAGGTCCTCAAATCGATAAGGCTTAAGGACAAGGACATAGTAAGGATGATCCCGGCCAGAAAGCCAGCATCCCTCGACTACATAAAGAAAAAGCTTGACGGCTTTAAGCTCACCAAAAAGGAGATAGACCAGATAGTATGGGATATAGTGCATAATAAGCTGAGTGAGATAGAGCTCACTTACTTTGTAGCAGCATGCTATTCCCATGAGCTGGATATAAGGGAAACAACATTATTGACAAAGGCTATGGCCTCTTACGGAGATACCCTGGATGTTGGAAGATACCCTATAATGGATAAGCACTGCATAGGGGGTGTTGCAGGCAACAGGACAACTATGATAATAGTCCCTATACTTGCCGCTTCAGGAGCGATAGTCCCAAAGACAAGCTCAAGATCCATAACAAGCCCTGCCGGAACAGCTGACACTATGGAGATACTGGCGGATGTTGATGTCCCCCTCAAAAGGATGAAAAAGGTGCTGAAGAAGTGTAGCGGCTGCATCGTATGGGGTGGTGCTTTAAACCTGGCGCCTGCTGACGACAAGATAATACGGGTAGAGAGGCCTCTTGCTATAGATGCCAAATCACAGCTGCTGGCTTCTGTGATAGCCAAGAAAGCATCTGTAACATCAACGCATGTTCTTGTAGATATACCCACAGGGAAGGGGGCTAAGCTTCCGAGCAGGAAAAAGGCTCTGCAGCTGAAGAGGGATTTTGAGATGCTGGCCAAAAAGCTGGGGATGAAAGCTAAGGTGATAATAACTGACGGAAAAGAGCCCATAGGAAATGGGATAGGTGCTGCGCTTGAAGCGAGGGATGTCTTATGGACGCTGAAGAACGATGAAAGAGGGCCTGAAGACCTGAAGAGAAAAAGCCTTATGATGGCAGGCCTTATGCTTGAGATGGCAGGCAAGGCTTCAAAGGGGAAGGGCCTCCAGATGGCAAAGGATATCCTTGAAAGCGGAAAAGCCTACGTAAAGATGGTAGAGATCATCAAGATGCAGGGAAAAAAGATAATAGACCCTTCCAGGATAAGGTTAGGGGACGTAAGCTATGATGTCAGGGCAGGTAAAAGCGGCTTTGTAAGGGAGATAAGCAACAAGACCATATCCAAGATAGCAAGGGTTGCCGGCTCTCCAAGATCAAAAGGGGCAGGGATATACCTCTATAAGCATGTTGGAGACAGGGTAAGGAAAAATGATAAGCTCTATACGATATACTGCCATGACAGGCATAAGCTCAATTACGTCAAATACGCTATAGAGAAGCTGGACGGCTTTGTCATAAGATAAGACGCCACGGCCCGGACTTTCAGGGCAGATGAACTCTCATCCGTCTTTTGAACCGGGATATCCTTGCGGAAACGGGCTAACCTGGACCTTTGTGAACAAACACTCAAGGCTTGCGCTTATCCTGATGATAATCCGCGCAGTACCAGATTGTGCCACCGTGGCATAACATGAAGTATTTGCCCATGAATTTATAAATGTTATCCTAATTCTGTTTTTGTTTTAGCCCTGAGAATGAGCATCCTCCATGATTATCCTGTTTAAGAAATATTTATAAATAAAATGGTTTCTCTAGCTTATTACGGGCCCATAGCTCAGTCTGGTTTAGAGCGCCGTTTTCAGAAATTTCTTTTCTGTAAGCGCAAGTCTTATATGAAGCCTCTGGACACAACAAAAAACTCCAGAGGCCCTCGAAGCCAGCCGGAGGTCGGGGGTTCAAATCCCCTTGGGCCCATCCGGCAGGGCTGTAAAATGCTCTGCCACTTCATCAGGCCCCCATGGTGTAGTCCGGCCAATCATCCAGCCTTTTCGAGGCTGGGACATGGGTTCAAATCCCGTTGGGGGCATTTTTCTTCTTATTTTTTATCCTGCTATCTTAGGGCTGTTGCGAACATGGTGAGCAACAGTCCAAGGGGGTGTATCGGGCAAACTTCAATTTTCTCATAATCCATTAAGTTTTATTTCTGGCATCGATAACTGATCGGTATGCACAAATAATTTAAACAAAGAATATATACTTACTATGATGAAAGTTTTGTTATTATTTAAGCCAAACACTCCTATCGTGAATACCCAGCAGAATGTGATCCCAAACGGGCTTCTTTATATTGGGGCTCTTCTTTTAGACAGGAACATAGATGCCGAAGTCCTGAATCTGTCAGATAAAGATTGGGATGAGTGCAGGGATCTTATAGAAAGGAAAGATCCGGATATAGTCGGAATCAGCTGCTACACGTTCAATAGGCATACCTGCATGAGGTTAGCTGCACTGGTCAAGGGGATTAGCGGGAAGATACTGGTTGTTTTTGGAGGCCCTCATTCTTCTATAATGTACGGGCAGTTATTAGGCTCCAAAGATATAGACGCGATCGTGCTTAATGAAGGAGAGATGGCTTTTTTAGATATTGTAGAAAGATTAAAGGAAGGAAAATCATTTGAAGGTATACCCGGAGTTGTTTATAGGAGCGAAAATAAGGCTATTAAGAATGGATCTAGGCAGGTTCTGGAAGATCTGGACAAGCTGCCCATACCTGCAAAGTATTTTCAGTATAAAAGGATAATCACTTCAAGGGGTTGCCCAGGCAGGTGCATATTTTGCGATACCCCCTGCTTATGGGGGCACAAGGTAAGGTTAAGAAGCGCCAAAAATGTCGTTGATGAGCTGGAGATATTAAATAAAAAATATGGCATATCCTCTTTTATTATATCTGACGACACCTTTACTTTTGATAAAAAAAGGACAATAGGCATATGTAAGGAGATAATCAGAAGAGGATTAAAGATAACCTGGGATTGCAGGTCAAGAGTTAATTTTGTCTGTGAGGAGAGGCTAAGATGGATGAAAAAAGCAGGCTGTGTTATCATTAGTTATGGCATAGAATCAGGCTCGCAGAAAATTCTAGACAACCTAAAAAAAGGGATTACAGTAGAGCAGATAAAAAAAGCAGCCTTATTGGCGAGAAAATTTGGCCTTATATTTAACTATTTCATAATTGTCGGCAGTCCTGGAGAAACAGATGACACTATCAGAGAGACCATGAGGCTGATCGAAGAAACAAGGCCACCATCTGTATTTACATATATTATGCAGCTGACACCCGGCACCGAAATCTGTAAAATAGCAAAAGAGCATGATTTTATTAAAGATGCTGACTGGATAGGCAATGAGGCTGAAACAATTTTCTATACCAGGGGAAAAAGCCTAAAAGAGCTGGTCAGGTATTCACGGCTTATAAATGAGTTATGCAGGCTTTTTAAAGAGAGGTCCAGCTATAGCGAAGATGAAATCAAAGAAGTGATGGAAGATGAAAAAGGGGTGCAGGATTTGATAAATATGGCGCAGATCAAGCTGAGAGGCAAAAGGTTGGGGGAAACTGAAAAGATACTTGATGAGGCGATACAATTAAATCCTGGTTCGTCAGAGGCATTGATGGATATGGGTGTTGTGCTTGCTATGAAAAAAGATGAAAACTGCATAGGGTTCTTCAATAGAGCCATAAGGGCAGATCCGGAAAATTTAATGGCTTATAGAAATCTTGGCTTATTTTTATTTAAGGCAGGCAGGTGCGATGAAGCTATAGATGTGTTTAAAAAAGCCATAGAGATAGAGCCTGCTGATATTAAGTCCTATAATGAACTGGGGCAGATTTATGGTTTAAAAGAAAGGTACGATGAGGCAATAAAGATATTCAGAAGGGCTTTATCGATAGATAATTCTAATAGGGATATATTAAGGAACCTGGCATTGACGTATGATAAAAAAGAGAAAGGCAAAAGATACAAGAAAACCTCTGAATAGGACATGAAGGTTTTTTTTGGGCGTTATTTTTCTTCATACAAACATTTTCAAAAACTATAAATACCTGCTCTATCAGCCAATAAGATAAGAGAGGTGCCAAATTGCTCAGAAGCTCATATATCCACATACCTTACGTGGGATATAAGACTGAAAAAGAGATATGGGATTCAGGGATAAAAGATTGGGAGAGTTTTGACCCTTCAAAACTCAGCATGCCTTCCTTTCGGGCAGAGCACATAGAAAAGTTCGTAAAGCTTTCTATAGAATCCCTTAAGAGGGAAGATTACAGCTTTTTCTCCTCCAGGCTTCCTGCCAATGAGCACTGGAGATGCCTCAGGGACTTCTCTAAGATAGCCTACCTTGACATAGAAACGACAGGCCTTGACAGGCAGAGGGACGATATAACCATTATAGGAGTCTATGACGGCAGGGAGACAAGACAGTTCATAAACGGAAAAAACCTTGAAGAATTCAATGATTACATAAGTGATTTTCCTATGATAGTTACGTTTAACGGAGCCTGCTTTGACCTTCCTTTCATCTCTTCAAAGGCAGGGATAGGTTTCGGCCAGGTGCATCTCGACCTTAGGTTTGCCCTGAAAAGGCTGGGCTTCAGCGGAGGCTTAAAGAGCATAGAAAAGGATTTCGGGATAAGAAGAAGCCAGGAAACAGAAGGCATAGACGGCCTCGAGGCGGTCAGGCTCTGGCATAGCTACAAGAGAGGAGATAAGGCTGCTCTTGAGACACTTAAGAGATATAATGAAGAGGACGTCATGGGCCTTAAGATCCTTGGGATGAAGGCTTATGATATGCTTAAGGAAAATGCGTCTAACCGGATCTGAGGGTTCCTTAAGCATAGCTTTTCCGGCAGGCCACCAGCAGGGTATCTTCTCAGAAATTTTCCGTCAGATTTAAAAACAGGCTTAACTTTTTGGAAGATAATGAAAAGCAACGCTGTATATACTCTTCAGGCAGGGCAGAAGCTGAACGATAAGCAGTTCCTGGATTATATAGAGAAAAAGGTGCGCAGGACCATAAGAACATATGATCTTCTTGGAAAAAAAGAAAAGATACTGGCTGCCTGCTCAGGGGGAAAAGATTCTACTCTTGCTCTTTACCTGCTAGGCAGGATTACAAAAAACAACAGGAACATAGCTATAGAAGCAGTTTACGTTGACCCCTCAATAGGAAAACACAGCCAAAAAAGCAAGGCCAATCTCACAAGGTTCTGCAAAAAAAATGATATCCCTCTTCATATCATATCCTTCAAAAAAGAATTTGGAAAGCCCCTTGAAGGAATAAAAAAACTCTTGGACAAAAAGGGGATAAGGTGGAAAAGCTGCACAGTATGCGGCATATTGAGAAGATACCTTCTGAACAGGAAGGCAAGAGAGCTTAAGGCTACAAAGATGATGACAGGCCATAATCTGGATGACGAAGTGCAGAATATCCTGATGAACATCTTCCAGAACCATGTCGAGCTGCTTCCAAGGCTCGGCCCAAAGCCCGGCCTGAAGAACAACAAAAAAATGATACAAAGGATAAAGCCGTTATATTTCTGCACCGAAGAGGAGGCAAGGCTTTACTCAAAGATAAAAAAGTTTGATGTAAGCTATGATGAATGCCCTTTCAGGAAAGATGCCTACAGGAAAGACATAGCAGAGATGCTGGATAAGTTTGAAAAAAAGCACAGGGCAGCAAAGACAGCAGCTATACAGTCGTTCCTGAAGATCCTGCCTTCGCTTAAAAAAGAAGGGAAAGGAAAGGCCAAGATATGCCGTTCCTGCCAGGAGCCCTCTGCAGGCTCTATCTGCAACGCATGCAAGATCATAAAGCTGTGCATTGATGGGCCAAAGATTAAAAATATCTAAAACTTATTGCAAATGAGCATAGATGAGTTTGTTTTGATAGAAGGGCAAAGGGGGGGACCTATAGAGATTAACCTAAGCGGAAGAATAATACTTAGCTATGATCCCATTGAATCTGTCTTAGAATTAGATATCAGCCCTGAAGATCTTAAAAAGGTACTCAACCTAATTTCTGGTTCTATCCCAGAAACAGGGATTGATATAAGCCTCCCTCTTCCACCGGATCATAAAATCCAGGAATTTAAAGGGGTCAAAAAGCTAATAAGCTTGGAGCAGGACGGAAGGCCAGTGATGACCTTTGATTATTTGAATGATCCTCGTAACAACTATAACCCGCCTCCATTAACAGATATACTATTCAAATAGGGAACTGCCCCCATAATACGCCTATTTTTCCCCATAAAACTGCTTCAAAAAACCCATTTTTTTATCGAAAGGTTTATAAAGCAAAGAGTGTTCAAAATTAGAGGAGATTGTCTCTCATTTTTGACGATAAAATATAAGGATTAGTTAGAAATGGAACAAAAAGAATACACGGCAAAGGACATCCAGGTCTTAGGGGGCTTAAGCGCAGTAAGGAAGCGCCCGGGCATGTACATAGGGGACACTGCATTGACAGGCCTTCACCACCTGGTATATGAGGTTATAGACAATTCTATAGACGAGGCTATGGCCGGATTCTGCCAGAAGATAACTGTAGTGATACACAAAGATGAAACGATAAGCGTATCAGATGACGGAAGAGGCATCCCTGTAGACATGATGCCTAAGTTCAACAAGCCTGCTGTCGAGGTGATAATGACAACACTGCATGCAGGCGGAAAATTCGATAAGAGCGCCTACAGGGTGAGCGGAGGCCTTCACGGCGTAGGCATATCTGTTACAAGCGCACTGTCAAAAAGCCTTACTATAGAGATAAAAAGGAACGGAAAGGTCCATCAGCAGAGCTATGAGGCAGGAAAGCCCGTAACACCTTTAGAGGTAAAAGGGGATACAGCTGAGACAGGCACAAAGGTAACATTCCTTCCTGACCCCGGGATATTCTCTGAAACAAGATTCCATTTTGACATACTTGCCAAGAGGCTCAGGGAGCTTTCTTTCCTTAACAAAGGCGTGAGGATAAGCATAGAGGATGAAAGGGATGGCAGGAAAGAGGAGTTCTATTATGAAGGCGGCATAAAAAGCTTTGTAGAGTACCTGAACAAGAGCAAGCAGCCCCTGCATGACGTGATATACTTCCACAAGGAAAAGGACAGCTGCGAGGTTGAGATAGCCATGCAGTACAATGAGTCCTATCAGGAGAATGTCTTTTCCTTTGCCAACAACATAAACACCATAGAAGGGGGAACCCATCTTTCAGGCTTTAAGACAGCCCTTACAAGGACCATAAACAGCTACATAGAGAAAAACAAGCTGAGCGACATGAAGATAAGCTCAGAAGACCTAAGGGAGGGATTGGCAGCAGTCATATCCGTCAAGATAATGGAGCCCCAGTTTGAAGGCCAGACCAAGACCAAACTGGGAAACTCAGAGGTCAAGGGCATAGTAGATTCCATAATAAATACCAAGCTTAAGGAATTTCTTGAAGAGAACCCATCTACAGCCAAGACAATAATCAGCAAGTCTGTAAATGCAGCAAAGGCAAGGGAGGTTGCAAGGAAAGCAAGAGACCTTACCAGAAGGAAAGGGGCATTGAACTATACCTCCCTGCCCGGAAAGCTTGCAGACTGCAGCAACAGGGACCCCTCTAAATGCGAGCTCTATATAGTAGAGGGTGATTCTGCAGGCGGCTCTGCAAAGCAGGGAAGGGACAGGAAATTTCAGGCCATACTTCCATTGAAAGGAAAGATACTCAATGTGGAGAAAGCAAGGCTTGACAAGATGTTTGCAAATGAGGAGATAACTACCATGATAACAGCCATAGGGACAGGCATCATGGAGGACTTTGATATCAATAAGGCAAGATACCATAAGATAATAATAATGACAGATGCTGATGTTGACGGAGCCCATATAAGGACCTTATTATTAACATTCTTCTATAGGCATATGCTGCCCTTGGTAGAGCAGGGATACATATACATAGCCCAGCCCCCCCTTTATAGGGTCAAGAAAGGAAAGCAGGAGGCGTATGTATATGATGATGAAGGCCTTAGGAAGGCGCAGGCTGAGCTTGGCGAAGAATCGCACATCCAGAGGTACAAAGGCCTGGGAGAGATGAACCCCAAGCAGCTTTGGGAAACTACGATGGATCCCTCAAAAAGGATCCTGCTGAAGGTCACCATAGAGGACGCCGTCAAGGCTGACAGCATATTCTCTGTTCTTATGGGAAACCAGGTAGAGCCAAGAAGAAAGTTCATAGAAGAGCACGCCAGGGAAGTAGTTAACCTGGATGTATAGTGCCTAAACAATAAAGTTTATAAAGACCTTCTTTTTCTCAACAATAGGATGGCAGAAGAAAAAAAATCAAGAGCTACAAAGATAAAGAAGAAAAAGTGGATACAGATAATGTCCCCTAGCCTTTTCGGAAACGAGATGGTAGGAGAGATACCGGTCATGGACTCAAGCTCCCTTGTAGACAGGTCAATAACAGTCAACCTGATGAGCCTTACAAGAGACATCAAGAAGCAGAACACAAGGATAAGGATATTTGTATCAGGCGTAAAAGGGGACCAGGCTATCACCCAATTATACGGCTACTACCTTAACCCTACATCTATAAGAAGGCTTGTAAGAAGGGGGAAAAAGAAGGTAAGCTTCTCTGTAACGTGCAAGACCTCTGACGGCAAGAAAGTAAGGGTTATGGCGCTTCTTGTGCCTTACAGCTATATAAAAGGCTCTGTTGCAGCATCTCTCAAGAAGAGCGCACTAAGCTACCTAAATGCCTACTCATCAAAGACAAAATTTGAGGATATGATCAAGGACCTTATAATGAACAAGCTGCAGAGGGATATGAAAACTGCGCTTAAGAAGGTATACCCCATAAGGATCCTGGAGATAGCTAAGCTGCATCTTGAAAAGGAGAAAAAGCCCCTGGAAGGAAAGGCTGAGATAGAGCCTGTAGCCAAGGAAGATGAGCCTGAACAGGAAGAGAAAGAAGCTCCTGAAGAAGCACCTGAAGAAAAGAAGAAGGAAGAGAAGCCTGCAAAAGAGGAGAAGGCCGTAACAAAAGAAGACGCCCCTAAGGAAGAAAAAGGGGGGCCTGAAGAAAAGCCAAAGCAGGAAGCCAAGAATTGACCATTATTCTTTATTTGTCAGGCAGATCCAAGAACACTAAATTTAAATATGGATGCCTGTTTTCAATGATAAGCATAGCCCCGTAGTGTAGCGGCCAAATCTCAAAGCTCTGCTTTAAGAGGCGATTCATCTTCGGTTCTGGGCCGAAGGACAGCAGTTCGAATCTGCTCGGGGCTATTATATTCTATTCCCTTTTCTTTTGTTCCTTGCATCATGTCTTCCGCAATTATCAGCATTGCAGAATGTTGCGGCAGGGAGCTTTATGCTCCCTACGGGTATCTATAGGG
>JAHWIN010000045.1 GCA_019322475.1 Candidatus Woesearchaeota archaeon | reverse complement strand
TTGGGAACACCGACACTATGGCGTTGGCTGTTGAGCAGGGCACCAAGCTGGTCTGCTGCCTGCTGACATTTCTGCATAAATGCCAAATATTAGATCCATAGGAAATTTCCTGCGAAATTTCCAATAAAAAAGTCAGGCTGTACCCTGTGCAAAAGGCATGGAAACAAAAATTCCGCAAAGATTTATAAAACATCTCAATATACCAGAATCAAATGAAAGGTCGGCCTGGTAAAATCCCTCAATGCTCCTGTCTGCTTTCAAAAAAATCTGCAATTCCATTCCGCTGGCCTAGGGCATGCTAACCGCAGGCTTAAGCCTGTTGCCAGAAAGCTTTGCCTCCCTAAAGGGATTAGAAAACCATGAAAAGGATAATAAATTTTCTTAAAAAAAATAAGACCCACCTGATAATCGTATTGTTGTTGATGATTCTTACCTATTTAAGATGTTGGGATTTTTTTAGCCTTAGCAATATACGGGTAGGCGACAGTATAATGAGGCAGAATTCACTGAACTTCTTCAAAAGGTCGATCTTAAAATACCGCCAATTCCCCCTATGGTATCCCAACGAGCAGGCAGGGATACCTTTTTTTGCGCATCCGATCTACCAGGTTTTTAGTTTAAGCCCTTTACTGGCCCTGATAATACCTACCTCGCAAGGCATGTTTAATCTTGCCCAGGTGGTAAATGTCTTTCTAAGCGGGCTTTTTATGTACATCCTAGTGATTAATCTAAAGGTCAAGCCAAAGTTTGCATTTATTTCTGCAGTCTGCTATATGTTCAATCCGTTCAGCATAAACCATATGTCGGCTTTTACGGATGCTATGCAGGTTTACTTTTGGACCCCGCTGATATTCTTTTTCTTATGGAAAGCAGTAACCTCTAAGAGATGGTTCAAATACTCTGTAATAACAGGGATAAGCCTGGCGGTGACGTTTCTAGGCAATGGTTATGACTTCGGCTTGTTCCTGTTCTTCGTGTTCCTTTCGGTTTTCATAGTATATGTGGTCTCCAAACATTTCTCAAAAAGGATAGTTAAGCTTTCCTTGATCAGCCTCACTATCTTGCTGGTTTTTACAGGGCTTTTTTCTGTCAAGCTGTTCCCTCTCCTGGAGTACAATGAGGTCAGCAGCAAAAAACAGATAGAAAGCTATAGCTACCAGGATGCGACCAAAACACATAACCTAAAAGGCAAGATAAATGGGTTCAGGCACCTTATAAAGACTGTCTTGATGCCTATAGGGCAGCCCAGGGCAAATCAGCATTATCTAAGGCTCGGGATTCCGGGGTTCATTTTTTTGCTTTTTGCACTTACAAAATGGAAAAAGAAACTGGTGATGGCGCTCATCCTGATCATAATCCTGAACATACTTATAGCTTGGCCTACTGGCCTATGGTATGTTTTCTGGAAGGTTGGCCCAGTATTCAACAAGCTGCATTCCGTTGACAGGAGCCTTTTCCTATATGCATTTGCCACATCAATCCTTATAGGGATTGGGGGATCCGTATTTTTCGACAAAATAAAGAAAAAAACAAAGCTAAAGAATCTAAACCCATTATATGTTGCAGTACTGGCTGTTATCCTTCTGGAGGCATTTTTTGTTTCAGGGTATGTCAATGGCGGGCGCATCAATTCTGAGGTTGGAAGAAGCTTCAAAGAATGTTATGAGCAGAACCAGCTTTTGCGCAACCTAAGCATGGACCAGTCTATCTTCAGGATAAACCACATAGATACAAGGGTGCATGCAGGGTCTGACGCCTCCATTATATCCTTGCTGGACCTGGAGATGTTATATGGGGGAAGCGGGATATGGGTGCCTGAGCTATATACTTTCCTGGGGTTGGCTCATTCCTATCCTGCCAAATTCTATGGCATGTTAAATACAAAATACATATATGGAAAAACCCCAATAAACAGGTCCAACCTGGAATTTGTCTATAAGTTCAATACGTCAGAGGCATGCTCAACATTTGATTCGCAGGACAGGGGATTTGACGGGCCATACCTTTACTACAACCGGCTTTATCTCCCAAGAATCTACGTGGTGGAAAATAGTATCTTGGTTATAGGAGAAAAAGATGCTGTAGACCAAACCAGCTATTCATTGATGATAGATGATCGTTTTGACCCCTCTAACCTGGTCATAATAATGGTCTATGGAAAGGTAAATGATTATGACCTAAGTTTCCTAAAAAGGTTTGATTCTATTATATTGACCAAAGGGTCTATAGACGAAAACTCAATCCCCTCTCTCAAGGAATACTCCGATTCAGGAGGCATCCTTCTGCCTGATATAATGATGAACAGGAACATGGTATCCCAGGAAGAGATAGATAACCTGTTATCAAGGTTTAAAGGGAATTACAGCGAGGTTAAGGGGATAAATCCAAGCTATTACTCCCCTAACAAAAGAATAGTGGAACTGGATGGTGAAGCTGGATGGCTTATCCTGACAGAGAAATTTCACCTCTTCCCAGGATGGGATCCTAAGCTAAAAAATGAAAAAAAGCCCATCTATAGGGCAAATGGGATGAACTCTGCTGTCTATCTGGAAAATGAGTATGGGCAGCTGGTATTTAATTACCTTCCAAGGTCATTTATGGTTGGGTTGGTTATAAGCTTAATTACGCTTCTTTTGGTTATCCTTTCTTTTATACCTTTCAAAAAAAGATTTAAATGACTTCAATACCCTCCACCTACCAGCCATGACAAAAGGAAGCAGCAAAGACAAGGGTATCCCCTCCAGAATATAGGCCTTGTTCATATTTCTGAAAGACTCCTCAAGCAAAGAAAGATCCATTTTACGGAAAAGAAGAAGAAAAGGAAAAAACAAAAGTTCTCTAAAATATTTTGTCTTTTAGTATAGCTCCCTTAACACCAAAATCTATTTAAATGCTTCAAAATTTGAATATTAAGATGGAAAACGAGCCAATTTCGATAATAATCCCGGTGTATAATGAGGAAAAGGCCATAGCTCAGACCATACAGGATATAAAAGAGTGTATGGCCCCTTATGGGTACGAACTCATAGTAGTTGATGATTGCAGCAAAGATGGGTCTTATGATATGCTGTCAAAAATAAGCGGGATAAGGCTCGTTAAGCATAAGGTCAACAAAGGGTATGGCGCATCATTAAAAAGTGGGATAAGCGCGTCAAAGTACGGCTGGATATTCATAATTGACGCTGATGGCACATACCCTGCCAAAGACATGCCTAAATTCCTGGAGTATATGCCTGATAACGATTTGATAATAGGTGCAAGGGTAGGAAAGATAGTTAAGATCCCCTTGCTTAGGAGACCAGCTAAGTTTATTTTAACAAAGATTGCCACATACATAGCTTCAAAAAAGGTAGTTGACCTTAATTCAGGGATGATGCTGTTTAAAAAAAGCATGAGCCTAAAGTTCTGGAATTTATATCCTGAGAGGTTCTCATTCACTTCGACTAACACGATGATAGCTTTTACAAACGATTATGATGTAAAATTCATGCCGATAAATTACTATAAGAGGGAAGGAAAATCTACAATAAACCCGATCAAGGATTTTATAGAGTTTAATAAACTCCTCCTGAAATTATGTTTGTTTTTCAGGCCGTTGAAGATCTTTGTCCCGTTTAGCATCCTTCTATTTTTGATTGGGTTGGCTATAGTTATAACTGGTCTGTTGAAGCTTGGCACCTTCTTTGACATAACATTTGTTATGTTGAGTCTTGCATCCATACAGATCTTTATACTTGGATTAATCGCAGAATTGATTATTAGGACCAAGAATCAAAATTTTAAATGAGCACTTTTTGGACTATAAGATGAAATGCCTGATTACCGGAGGAGCAGGGTTTATAGGGTCCCATCTTTGCAAAGCCTTGCTTGCTAAAGGGAATAAAGTGATAGCTGTAGATAACTTCAATGGCTATTACAATCCCAGAATAAAGGAAGCGAACCTCGATGAGATAAGAAGCAACCCTCTCTTTAAGCTGTACAGGTCAGATATCCTTGACTATAAAAAATTACAGGATATATTCGAAAATGAGAAGCCGGATAAGGTTGTTCACTTGGCAGCCCGTGCAGGGGTAAGAGCTTCTCTTGAAAACCCTCTTTTATACCAGAAGGTGAATATAAAAGGCACTAACTTGATGTTAGAGATAGCCAAAAAATATGCCATAAAAAAGTTCATATTTGGCTCTTCCTCATCTGTATATGGCATAAACAAGAAGGTTCCTTTCTCAGAGGATGACCTCACAGATAAACAGATAAGCCCGTATGGAATAACAAAAAAGTCAGGAGAGCTCCTGTGTAGGTGTTATAACAGCCTTTATGGCATTCCGATAGTATGCCTGAGGTTTTTTACGGTATATGGGCCGCATGGGAGGCCGGATATGGCCCCCTATAAGTTCACAAAGCTGATACTGGAAGGAAAACCTATTGAAGTCTATGGGGGTGGAGGTTCAAAAAGGGATTATACTTATGTCCAGGATATTATTGCAGGCATCCTTTTGGCGCTTGACAGCAATCTTAATTTTGAGATTATAAATCTGGGCAATTCAAATACCGTGGAATTAGGTTATTTGATATCATTGATAGAGAAAGAAACAGGAAAAAAGGCTATGATAAACAAGGTTGGCGTTCAGAAAGGCGATGTTCCGATAACCTATGCAGATATCTCAAAAGCTAAAAGGCTCCTGGGATATGATCCTAAGGTTAAGATTGAAAAGGGTATATCTCTTTTCGTGGACTGGTTCAAAAATAAATGATAACAATCTCATAATCTTGTAAGCCCTATTTTTAAATGGCCCAGACGATCATAATGGGGGTACATCCCTGCCTTTTATAAGTCCAATCTTATTAAAGATTACAAACCTCAGGACAAACAAGCCGACAGCAGTTATAGCAGATGAGATTAATGTGGGTATCATCAGGATATCGATAAATAAGTACAATAAGACTATGTTGGCTATGGAAAAGCTGATGTTTGTTGCTGTATATTTCATAAATTTTGGGTGGATTAACCCTATCAGGATATATGAATAAAATTTCCCGATAAAGATTAATCCCACGATTATAGATGAGCTTATTAATGTTGGAATCCTCAATATATCTATGAACCACCATATGAGAAAGATATATGCTATTGATGCTAGTATGCTGATAAGGAGGTATTTTGAAAAATTCCTTATGTTCCTATGTCTGATTCCTTTTATTAAAAATGACTTAAGCGAGATAGTGAATCACCGATAAGGGCAAATGCATCATCTTTTATATAAATATTTGTATATATCCGCCGATTGGTCCTATACAGGTTGTTCGTCACAAGAAGTATGGCCGATCCGGATGTATCCTCGGCTAAATCATATATATATAGCCCTCTAAGGTCAAATGCTTCACTGATGCTGCCAGGCCCTAGCCAAGGACACTAAATGCAGAGGCGCTTTGCTCCAGCATGGAAAGGTTTTTAGGGCATTATAAAGATATGCCAAACCAAAAACTATTTAAAAAGGATAGGAATCCTAAACCTGATGGGAAGGATAAAGCTGCAGCTGATAAAAAGGACAAGCAAAAAGCTTATGGAAAAGCATAAAGGCGAGTTTAAGGAAGACTGC
>JAHWIN010000044.1 GCA_019322475.1 Candidatus Woesearchaeota archaeon | reverse complement strand
TGATGATAAATGCACGGCAACCACGGGGGAGTTTCAGCATACATGCAGCATTGAGGACTGCGATGCAGAGTGCGAATCAGATGATGATTGCGGAAACAACTCATGCTCTGCTACCTATGATGACTACTGCAACGGCAAGAGGCTTGCAGAATATGATTCTGATAAGATAAAGGATTCTACAATGGTCATGGATTCCTGCCTCAAAAGCTGCAAGGATGACTGCACATGCACAGACTGCAGCACAGACTGTTCAGCCCCTGAGCTTAATGAGTACTGTGTTGAGGGGGTTTGCAGTGCAGAGTGCGATAAGGATAATGGTTGTGAATGCCCTGACGATAAGTGCATAGACGCAGATAATGACGGAATATTGGACGATTATGCTGATTATAATGATTATGGGGCATGTTCAGGTGATTGTGAATGCATGACCGGGGTTGATGAGGGAGAAGCCTGTGAGCCAAGCATTACGCTTGATGACGGCTATCATTGCGGTGACTGTGAAAAAGATTCAGAGTGCGATGACGGGCTTTACTGCAACGGAGAAGAGCTATGTTTTGAGGGATTTTGTGAAGAAGGAGACCCCATAGATTGTTCTTATTATAATATAGGCAGGATAGCTACATGCGATAATGATCCTGACAACAATCCCTTCACCCTTGATTATTTTTCAGGCTTCACTTCCCTATGCGATGAGGCTAATGATGAATGCACTAAGGGATCTGTGAGCCTGATGCACAGCTGTGATAAAGATAAGTGTTATGCAGAATGCGAATCAGATGAAGACTGCAATGATATAGATATCTATACTATGGATGAATGCCTGGCCGACTGCTCATGCACGCATAGGGAGATAAGATGTTTTGACGATGATGATTGTGATGATAACAATATGTTCACTTCAGACAAATGTGTGAATGCAGGCATGACCGGCAGCTATTGCACCAACAAAGGGATAAGGCTGGATTTTATACCCCGGAAGAAGTTTTTTATAGGCAACATAAGGATAAACAATCTTGCATATGATGAGGTCAGAGCAGGGGACCTGCTTTTTGTTGACCTGAACTTCGAGAATATTGGGAGATATAATACACGCCATACAACAATAAGGGTCACTGAGCCTGAGCTGGGCATATCAAGAAAATTAGGCCCTTTCAGGGGGCCTGATGTTGACAAGGCCATGTCAAGGGGCCTTTATCTCGAGATTCCGGGAGATGCAAAGCCGGGTGTTTACACATTGAGGATATCATTGTCAGATACAGAAGGCATAAGGAGGACGAGGCACAGGGATTTTAAGATAATCCAGTAGGAATTAACTAAAAAATGGTGATGGGCAGTAACTACTATTGTATACTAAATTACCGAAAAGTTTAAATATAAGCTGCGTATAACGTAAGATTAACACTTATACAGACGAGATTGACGTCTTAATTTTAAACAAAAGTTTGGGGGTAAAAAAAATGAAGTATCTTATGAAAAGTTTATTGGTTTTGGTTTTAGTCAGCATCTTAGCCTGCGGATTTGCAAGTGCAAACCTTGAAAGTGAAATAGATCTTAAGGAAGTTGAGGTTAACGACATTTCGCTTAGCCTTACAGACTTGCACGAGAGAAATGATATAGAGAAGACAAGCGAGCTAGACATTCTTGTTGTTTTTTCATCCTCTCAAGCATACGAAGATGTTCAAGTAACCGCAGAATTAACCGGTTATGATAAAGGAGATAAAGATTTGGTTGAAGATACAACAGACACTTTTGACATAAAAGCAAATCGGACATATAATAAGAGATTGAATATTGAGTTACCTGTAAGATTTGAGCAAGGAAAATATTCTTTGAAGGTAACCATCGACACACCAAATGATAGAATCACATACGGATTCAATGTCTATGTTGATTCAGTGGCTCATATGATTGAGATAAGAGACATCATATTAAACCCTGAGAATGAGGTCAAGGCCGGACGAGCTTTGCTTGTTGCAGCAAGGGTAAAGAACAGGGGAGCTAAAGGGGAAGAGGACATCAAGGTCAAGGCATCTGTCCCTGCATTAGGGATATCAGCTTCAGATTATATAGATGAGCTGGACAGGGAAGACTGCACTAAAAAGGATTGCGACGATTCAACAACCTCAGAAGAGCTTTACATGAGGATACCTGACTGCGCAGAACAGGGAGAATATACAGTAAGGGTCTGTGCAGAATATGATGACGGCGACGAAGAGGTATGCGACACAAGGAAGATAAACATAGTCGAGAGCGATACATGCTCTGCTTCAACAGGTCAGGAAGCTGTCTCTACAGGAAAGACAATAATAACAATAGGCCCTGAAACACAGGATGTTGCAAAAGGCGGGTCTGCCATGTATCCAGTCACAATATTCAATGATGGTATGGAATCAAAGGTGTATTCGATAACAATCGATTCAGCAGACTGGGGCGAGTTTAGCGTAACCCCTTCAAATGTGCTGGTAGCTGGAGCGGGCGAGTCAAAAGCAGCTTATGTTTCACTTAAAGCAAAGGAAACAGCAGCAGGACTGCAGGTCTTTTCAGTCTCTATAAAGAGCGGAGAGACAGTATTGAAGCAGGTTCCACTGAGGGCAAATGTGCTAGGCAATGCAGTTTCAGAGAGCGCATCTGACCTGGGAAGCATCAAAAAAGCCCTTCAGATAGGCTTAGTAGTCCTGGTAGTCCTATTGGTGCTTTTAGGCTTGATAATAGGCTTTAACAAGCTAAAAGGCAGCGAAGAGGAAGAAGAGCCAGGAGAAGAGAAGACTTATTACTAAGCCCGCAGGTACGCTGCTGAGCTGAAGTATATGGGGTTTTCGAGAAAAACTTTATATACCTTTTTTAATTTTTATTTTTTAGATTTCCTTTTTTCTCTTTTGTCGAGTCTTTTTCAGTGAATCTCTTTAGGGGGGATATTGATGACCAATAAACATATGCTTATATCTGCTGTCATGCTTCTTATTCTTGCCCTGCCTTATGTTTCTGCAGGGATAAAGGTAAGGCTGGGGCAGCCATATGCCAATATAGGCGATGTTTCGGATATAGTGTTTAAGGCGCATCCGGATTATTATGATATCTGCGCTTTAGATGAAACCATAATACCTGTTCTTATAGAGAACAGGAATGAATTTCCTGACCTTTTTACATTTAGCGCAGATGAGGCCTATGTTGATGTTCCTGTCAAGAACGCCTTTCTTAAGAGCGGAAAAGGGGCAATACTTCCCTTAAGGATAAGGCCTACCATCGATTCTATAAGCAATACAACGTTTATCCTGGATATAATCACTAAGGAAGAGGCTATTAGGAGAAGCGTGGTGATCAAGCTCAACATAAAGAAATGCTATCTTTTTGACTTAAGGATAGAAGAGGGAAAGAGAGAGCTTTGCGGCTCTGACATCGGGACGTACACCCTGGTTTTGGAGAACAACGGGGAGTCGAGGGACGCTTTTACGCTTGCATTTGATGTTCCCGGGTGGGTTGATATAGCCCTGGAAAATAAGACCCTTATCTTAGGTGGCAGGGAGACAAGGGAGATAGAGCTGGAGGCAAATCCACCTTCTGATGAAAAGGGATCTTTTGTTCTTGGAGCAGAGGCTGTTTCAGGCAGGAGCAAGGCTGTGATACAAGACAGCATCGATGTGACCGTCTTTCCTGAACATGAATGTTACAATACTGCCATATCTGCAGAAAATATGGGTATAGGCTATTTTGGAAGGAATATCCCTGTCAAGGTAAGCAATAGGGGAATAAAGGACGCAGATTATTCCCTGAGCATAGAAGGGCCTGATTGGCATTCATTGAGCCAGTCTGAGTTCAGCCTTAAGGATGGTGAGGGGAAGACAGTCAACCTGGCGCTTTATCCTGATGAGGATACGGCTGAAGGAGAATACGCAATTACTATCAATGCGATAGAAGGAACACATGAATTTAAGAAGGAGATAAGTGTTAAGCTTAGGAGAGAAGAGGCTTTTTTTGGTGCTTTGGGCTTTTATCTTAATTATATAAGGTATTATCTTTGGATGGCTTTAGCTATTATCCTCATAATCTTAGCCTTCGCATCTTTTAGGGGAAGAGACGGCAGGAAAAAAGAAAGAAAAGCAAAAAAACTACCAGTAAAAGAAGAGATAAAGGGCGTTTCTGAGCAATCGAAAAAGGATGAGGAGAAAATAAGGATACGGCGTTTGAGATACATCTTGTTTCCTTCGCTTCTTTTTTTATTGGCGCTTTTTGCATATTCTACATTCAGGCACAGGGCTTACTATGAAAAGGCGTCAGGATTTATCTCAGGGCTGTTTACTGATTATGCTGTTCCATGCGGGCCTTATATCAGGTATGCTGTTATCGGGTTTGGTATCTTGCTGATAATCATCCTGACAATCGAACTTTTCAGGAAAAAAAGAAAAAAAAATAAGGGCGGGAAGAAGAAAAAGGCCCCTGGGAAAGAAGCTTTAAGGCCCGAGGATAAAAGGGGCAAGGGTGTTAAGAAAGCAGAGAGATATTCAATATTAAACAAGCCTGAGTGCAGAAAGGAAAAGAAAAAGGCTGAGAAAATATCCTCCAGAAGGAAGAAGCTTAACCTTTTTGAGCATACTTATATCTTTTTGTCTGCACTGATATTCTTAGTTGTCCTGCTCTATTCGGCATATATATTTTTGGGCAGGCCCTCCTGGCTTAAGTCAGATGCGCTTCCTTTTTTTATCAAAGGGTATTATCTCTATATCCTGATAGGCTTTCTGCTACTATTTACCTTGATATCGGCAATTAAAATATTTGGGGTTTTTGGGAAGAACCTTAAGATAAAGGGCTTTTGTGATATCAAGAAGGCAGGCAAAAAGGAAATCAAGAGATCAAGGAAGAAAACCCGTAAGATGCTTAAATTCAATATCAGGAAATTTTTTATCTGGATTTTAGGCTTGATCTTTTTTGCAGCAGCATTAGCCTTATCTTTTTATTTTAAGCTTGTCAGCCATATCAGGGATTTTTTTGCATTATATTACTCATATATCCTTATGGGTGCAGGGATACTTGTGATACTCATATTGGTCCTTTATTTTCATGATAAACAGGATTAAACTGGGGATTAATCAGGAGTTTTCTTTTTTAGCTTATTAATGGTTATCTATGTTGTATCTCTTATAATATAAGTGGATAATTCCATCTAATTACATAGAAATTACATATGCAGGAAGAATATAAGTGGGGATGCCCGGATTCGGACCGGGATCTGGTGGTTTCCTCAGAGAGTATAGGTCATCGCCTTTCGGCTCATCGCTCCATTACTGGAGCCACCCATCTGCTAGTCTCTTTCGAAACATCTAGCCAGGATGTACCCTTCTTAGCTTTGCTAAGAGGCTTATACTACATCCCCATCGCCTTTTAGAATTATATAGCTTTATTTAAAATTGTCGTTTTGTCTTTTTATCTTGATGAAATGCCAGGCATCAGAAGCTTATCTTGTCCCCTAACTGGGTCTTTGTCTTTTTTATCATTTTTGCAGGAAGCTCTATTATATACTTTGCAGGCTTTTTTGGAATCATAATGTGGAACGGCCTGAAGTTTTCCTTGAGCTGCACCACTTCCTTTTTTTTATCCAGGAAGAGGACATCTATCGGAAAGAAGACAAAGAACATGTGCAGAGAGATAATCTTTTCTTTCCTAAAAGGGAAGATGAGAGCACGCTTTTTAGAGAACATCAACCCCCTTGCTTTTGAGATATGGTGTTTACAGAGCTTGGCTTTTTCTGCAATTACTTTCTTTCTTGTCTTGTTTATTATCATAATATATTTTAGCTGCCAGTTTCCTTATTAACCTTTTGTATTTTTTTTATCACTTTAGAGGAATGTTTGTTTTTACAAAGATTTAAATATGAACTATTTTTTCTTATCTTTTATCATTGGGGATGTTTTGTCCATTATAAGATGACAAGAATCTTTTTATTGGAATGTTTAGGGGAAAGCGAAACATTTAAATATATGCTTTAAAAGAATTATTAGAAAGAGTTTAGGCTATAGAGTGTGAGGGATTGGTTTATTGCGCTTTAAGCTATCAAAAAATAAAAAAGAGGGATAAAAGATTTCTTTTATCCATCAAGATATCGTCTAAAAATAAAACGAGGTTGATAAAATGAAGGGGTTATCTGGAAAAAAAGGTTCTTCTGATATTAAGGGTTTGGTCTTGTTCTTGGTCGTTGTGATGGCATTGGCAGTTTTTGGTATGAGTGTTTTTGCTTTTCCTGCAGGAATCACCCATGCAGGTAGCGGTTCGCAGGTTAATATAACTAATGTTACTGATACAAATGGAGGCTTTATAACCAATATGAACAATACCGAGTATTTGGGGAATACAGCTTTTAATGTAACTTTTATCATAAATCGAACAGGGGTTGGCCAGGATCCTATACTATATTATGATGTTGATGAGGCTGCTACTTCCAGCAGTTGTTCAGTTAACAGCAAGACCGGATCAGTTGGCGGGAAATACTGGTATACTATCCCCTCAGGAGGAGATACGGGTTGTACCATTATTGATGGTTCTAAGGTTTCTATGATGATCCACCTTTTGTATGGGGGGACAGATTATTATCATTATACTAATTATACTACTGATCTGGTAACAGCCTCAATGAGCGCTACAAGCGCATCTTCAGGGGCTGCTTTTAACTGGAACTTTACTGTAGATGGTCTTGGACCAATTTATTCTAATATTGGGTTGAACCTTACAGGCGGTACAGGAGGCATACTTGCTAATACCTGGATAAACAGCCCAGTCATCAGGTTTAATGGATCAGATGCTGTTGCTTCTATTTTGAGTTATGTCTTTTATATTAACCAGAGTGGTGGCACTTTCCTAGCAAATACCACAGGGACTAACCTTACGGTTTCTAGCAAATTTACTAATGCTTCGTTGAGTGGCTTAGCAGACGGGGGATTTTATAATGTTACATTAGAGGTTTCAGATAATGTTTCCAATAAGCTGAATTCTTCATACTTGGCTTTTTATTATGACGGGACAGCACCTACCCGGGCAGAGGTCATAACGCCTGCTGTGAATAAAAGCTGGATCACTTCCATGTCTTTGATCCTTAATCTTACAGATGCAGTAGGAAACAACCTTAACTATACGG
>JAHWIN010000043.1 GCA_019322475.1 Candidatus Woesearchaeota archaeon | reverse complement strand
TTAGGTAAAGTATTTAGCCAAAGGCTAAATACTTCAATCCTCCCCATAGGGAGCAGGACTGATTAAAGTGTCCCACCCCAACTTAAGGAGGAGGTGCACAACCAACTACCTGTCAATCCTCCGCCGTGACCTGATTAATGGATGTATCGCTCACAAATTGATGGCAACCTTCATTTTATGGATGAAGCCAATGCAATCGAAACATTTATAATCATCTTCCCTACTTTTTGCTAGTATGGATTTTAAGAAAGAGCTTATCAGGATACTTAAGAAGGAGGTCAAGGCTGAGGATATACACCTTGAGGTCCCTCCAAATCCTGAATTGGGTGATTACGCCTTTCCGTGTTTCAGCCTTGCCAGATCCTTTAAGAAAAGTCCCGATAAGATTGCAGAGGAGCTTGCCAAGAAGGTCAAGCTAAACAATGTTATAAGCAAGGTAGCTGTAAACGGCCCTTACCTTAACTTCTTTCTCAACAAGGAAAGCCTGTCTTCAGCGGTCCTGAAGGAGATAATAAGGAATAAAGAATACGGCTCTTTAGCTTTAGGGAAAGGGAAAAAGATACTTGTTGAGCATACTTCTATAAATCCTAATGCCAGCCCCCATGTTGGCAGGGCAAGAAACGCCCTGATAGGAGATTCAATAGTAAGGATGCTTAAGTTTCAGGGGTATGATGTTAAAACACATTATTTTGTCAATGACATAGGGAAGCAGATAGCCATGCTTGTCCTTGGGGCTGAGGGGAAAAAATCCATAACATTTGACAAGCTGCTTAAGGTGTATGTAGATATAAACAGCAGGGTAGAGAAGAACCCTGCACTTGAGAAAAAGGTGTTTGGCCTTTTGGGCATGCTTGAGAAGGGGGACAAGAAGGTCAAGGAAAGGTTCAAGAAGATAGTGGACATATGCGTCAAGGGGCAGCTCAAGATACTTTCTGAGCTTAACATAAGATACGATGCTTTTGATTATGAGTCTGATTACCTATGGAGCAGGAAGACAGAGGATATACTCAATAGGCTTAAGAAAAGCGGAAAGCTTTTTACAGATGATGAAGGGAGAAAGGTATTGGACCAAAAAGGATTTAACCTTTCCATGAAGAGCCCTGTCCTGGTCCTGACAAGGGCAGACGGAACATCATTATACCCCTTGAGGGACCTGGCTTATCATCTGGACAAGAAGAAAGGCGACAACATAATCCTTTTGGGAGAGGACCAGAAGCTGTATCACCAGCAGATAAAAGCAGCATTAAGCTTATTGGGCCATAAGGCGCCAAGGGCTGTGCATTATTCTTTTGTTTTGCTTCAGGAAGGCAAGATGTCAACAAGGAAAGGCAATCTTGTGCTTTTGGAGGATTTTATGAAGGAGGCTTTGGAGAAAGCCAGGAAGGAGATAAAGAAGAGGCATGGAAAGGTGAATGAGGAAAATGCCAAAAAGATAGCGTACGGAGCGATAAAATATGCCGTATTAAAGGTTAGCGCTGAAAAGAATGTGGTGTTCAGCTGGGAACAGGCCCTTAATTTTGAGGGTGATTCCGGGCCTTACCTTCAGTATGCTTATGCAAGGATCTGCTCTATATTGAGGAGGCATGGGAAGAAGATAGATTATGATGCTGATTTCAGCCTTCTTAAGGGTGATGAGGAAGCAGGGCTGATAAAGCTTTTGGGCAGGTTTCCAGAAGCGGTTAAGAGCGCTACAGAGCAGTCAAAGCCGCATATCATAAGCACCTATGCCTATGATGTAAGCTCCAGCTTTTCTTTGTTCTATAACTCATGCCCTGTGCTGAAGGCAGAGGAAGATGTTAAGAAAGCCAGGCTGGTGCTTATAGAATGCGCCAGAAGGGTCCTTGCTACCGGTTTAGGGCTGTTAGGGATAGATGTTCTGGAGGTTATGTGAATAAGTGATTATTTTCTAGCAGTTACGACCTTTATTGCGCATTTAAATCTGACGGGCAGAAATCCCCTGTGTTTACGCAAGGGGATGAATGCCCGTCTGATTACTTAAAAATGAAATTTTTAAGTTCCCAAAAATCCGCAGGATTTTTTAGGATCCTAAAAATTATCAAATTGCCGAACAATCCCTGCCCTTTAGGGTAAGGGTTAGGCAATTTGCTAATTTTTTTGAAATTATTTTGCAGTTCCTATGGGCATTACAAAATAATATTTATGTTCAACGTATAGAACAATCGTTCTAATTTTAGAACAATAATTAAATCAAAAGCTTTTTATAGAACATCCTTTATTTTAAGGTTATGATCAGGAAATACTCATTGTTCAAGGTTATCGATGCTTTAATCAATAGCAGCAAGGAGCTTTCTCTGAGGGATGTTGCCAAGAAAGCGAAGGTTGGGGCAGGGACATCCAAGACATGCCTGGATTATCTCAGGGATAAGGAGATCGTCAAAAGGAAGATCATCGGGAATATCCACCTATATTCCTTAAATGATGATAATCTTGTTGCAAGGCATATAAAGATACTTGATTCATTGAGCATTATAAAGGATTCAGGGCTGATACAGGAATTGTTGGACAGCCATAAATCTATCGTTTCCATAATATTATACGGGTCTGCAGCAAGAGGAGAGAATGGCCCAAAAAGCGACATGGACATACTGATAATCTCAAGGAAGCCTGTCAAGCTTAAGCCGTTAAGGTCAGAAAAAAATATAGATACTGAGATTACATTTATCGCTTATACCTCTTCAGAATGGAGGAGGAAATCAGTGACAGATAAGCCGTTTTATGACAGCATCATGATAGACGGGATAGCATTATATGGAGAAAAGCCTGCTGTAAGATGAACCTGGAAGAATGCTTTGAAAAAGGGTTATTGAAAAAAGATATTGAGAGTGAGGAAAAGGCCAGGAAATCCGTTGAGACTGCCAGGCATAAGCTGGATATAGCAAAAAGAACCTTTGACGCTAAGATATACGAGGAAACAATAGTCAATGGATATGCTGCTATGTTCCATGCGGCAAGAGCTCTCTTGTTCAGAGACGGCATAAGGGAAAAGAGCCATTACGGATTATATGTTTATGTCAAGGAAAGATATAAATATAAGCTTGAGCCAAGATTAATCAATGAGCTGAACACCTTAAGGTTAGAAAGGCATGAGCTATTGTATGGTTTGGAAAAGGTTGAAGTTAAGGAGGTTGAAGCTGAGGATATATTAAAGATAGCTGAGGATTTTATCGATGCTGTTGAAGCAAGCTTAAGATCCTAGTTAAGCAATAAAATGACCCTGATCTACAAAATAATCGGCCTTGCAGTCTCTTTGTTCTTCTCAGCATTCTTTTCAAGCTCTGAAACAGCCTTAGTCTCTATGTCCAGGCTTAGGGTCAGGCATATGATAAAGCATAGGAAGAGGGGGGCAAAGGCCCTTAGAAAGCTTAAGGACAACCCAAGAAGGATGCTTATCACTATCCTGATAGGAAACAACCTGGCGAATGTTACGGCCTCTGCACTTGCTACATGGATCGCCATGGACATATTCAAGGGAAATGCCATAAGCTATGCGATAGGGATAATGACCTTCCTGATACTTGTCTTTGGAGAGATAACACCCAAGTCATTTGCAAGCTACCATAACAAGAGGTTTTCGCTTTTTGTTGCAGAGCCCATATGGATCCTAAGCATGATACTATACCCTTTTGTTATCGTTTTCGGAAGCATCACCACTTTCCTGCTTTGGGCTTTTGGCTTTGAAAAGAAGAAAAAGCCTGTAGTTACAGAGGCAGAGATAAAGACCATAGTAGAGATGGGCGAGGATGTAGGGGCTATCAAGAAGACAGAGGAGGCCCTGATAAAGAATGTTTTCAGGTTTGATGATGTCTCTGTGGAGGATATAATGACGCCGAGGGACAAGGTTTTCAGCCGGGATTGCGAGGAAAAACTGAAGGATGCTATATCTGTTATCCTCAGGAAACATTATACGAGGATACCTGTTTACAGGAAAAATCCTGATAATATAATGGGGATGGTAAGCACAAGAAGCATATTAAGGTGCTTTGCAAACAGGAAGACGAATATACCTTTAAGGAGGATAATGAGGCCTACCTTCTACATATACGGCAAGAGCAAGCTGGACCTTTTGCTGAAGCAGTTCCTCTCTAAAAACGTGCATATGGCTGTTGTTATAGATGAAGAGCATAAGGTTCAGGGAATCGTCACATTGGAGGATGCTCTTGAAGAGCTTGTTGGAGAGATAACTGATGAGAAGGAGATAGAGGCCTTAAAGATAAGGCAGAAGATAAAGAAATAGGCTTATGCAACCAGTGAGGGGCTGGATCCCTTTGGGGATATCCTTCTTGGAACGTAGCTCTTAGGGGGGCTTGCCTTACCTGCTTCCCTTATGCCTTCGATATTGGCTTTTACCCAGCTGTTTATATCCAGGTAATTTTCTACATAATGTATAAGCCTGTCAGATATACTATGATTTTTAGTTTTTGCCTGGTATATGGCTTCAGCAGCTTCTTCAGGGTTGTATGGGTCTATGTAGACTATTCCGTCTTTTTCTGTGAACCCTGCTTTTCTTAATGTATCTGCGGCTCCGCAGTTTCCTATAGCCAATATGCCTCTTTTATCCTCTTTGTTGTGCTTTTGGCTTATGATGTACTCAAGGGCTACAAGATTCATACCATCTGCAAGGGGGGTTACGAGCATGATGTCTGTATCTTTCATAAACCAGAAGTTTAATCCGTATCCAATCCCTTTGTTAGTGTGGACAATGGAGTTTAGATCAGCAGCAAGGTACTTTTCTGTTTTTGATTCTAAACGATTATGGAATTCCTTGTAACTTGGGCACTCCTCTCTTGTGGGTGATGTTATCTGGTAGAAACGGCTGTCGCTTAGCTTTTTCCTTAGGCAGGCATATATCTCAAGCCTTTCCAGAAGGCCTTTAGTGTAATCACCCCTTTCAAGGCCCCCTACGATGAGAGTTCCTTTTTCCTTGTCCTCTCTTATCATCTCAAAAAGATCTCTTCCGTCAATCATGCACTTTAGCCTTTTTTTGTATCTTTCATCGTCTAGTATATTGCCTATCAGTTTGCTATTTACTCCTATAGGGAGGGACTTAATGGTGCATATTTTATTACTTTTTCCTGCAGTATACAACCCACCATCAGATATATTTATCCTATATCCTATTTTTTCAAGGAATTCGCATAGGCGATCGCAATTTTCCTCGGT
>JAHWIN010000042.1 GCA_019322475.1 Candidatus Woesearchaeota archaeon | reverse complement strand
TTTGATAAGGTTAGTCCAATTGTTGAGTTTCCCTTATTCGGAATCAGTAAATCAGGATGATTCATAACCCTCTAAATTATTTACTACTTTATAAAGGTTTCTCTTTTATACCATCAAATAGTAGTTAAAATACTGATATACTCATAACATAAAATATTATAAATGGCAGGTTATTATCATAGGATAACTTTATAGATATAGTCAATTATGGAGGTTGCTAAAATGAGAAGCGATATAATCAAAGAAGCTATCGAAACCTTGCCTCACAGGGCTTTGCTCATGAGCGCAGGGGTAAAGAAAGAGGATCTGGAATCAGGCAAGCCTTTCATAGGGGTTGCAAACAGCTACAACAACATAATACCGGGGCATATCCACCTCAATAAGCTCACTGATGAGGTCATAAGGGGCATAAAAGATGCAGGAGGCATACCTTTGGTGTGGGGCGTTCCAGGCGTCTGTGACGGCATTGCCATGCATGTTGAGATGAGATTGTCTCTTCCTTCGAGGGAGCATATAGCAGACAACATAGAGATAATGGCGCTTTCACATTCCATGGACGGATGGGTCGGCGTAACTAACTGTGACAAGATAACGCCAGGTATGCTTATGGCAGCAGGCAGGCTGAACATGCCCTCAATAATCCTTACAGGCGGGCCTATGAAGGCAAATGTCAGTAAGGACGGGAAGAAACACCACCCTATAGAGGGGTTTGGGTTAGTGGGCCAGGTAAAAGGAGGCAAGCTTACAGAGGAAGAAGCAAATAAGATGCTGCCGTGCATGGCCTGCGGGGCAGGCAGCTGCGTGGGGCTCTATACTGCAAATACTATGGCTACTGTAACTGAGGTTCTTGGGATGTCTGTTACCAGATGCGCCACAACGCTGGCCATAGACCCTTTAAAGAAGAAACAGGCCTATGAGTCAGGGAAAAAGATAGTTGAGCTTGTAAAGAAAGACATAAAGCCCAGAGACATAATGACAAAGAATGCCTTTGAGAACGCCATCAGGGTTGATATGGCTATGGGAGGATCTACAAATACTGTCCTTCACATACCTGCTGTCGCAAGAGAAGCAGGAGTGGAGATAGATGTGGATATGTTTGATAAGGTATCAAGAGATACACCTAACCTATGCAAGATAATACCTGCCGGAAATTATGAGATGGCAGATGTTGACAGGGCAGGAGGGATACCTGCTGTACTTAACAGGCTTAAGGATATGATAAAAGAAAGCCCAACTGTCAACGGAAAATCTATAAAAGAGATAGCCGGACAGGGAAAGGCTACAGATGATGATGTCATAAGAACATCGGAAAATGCTTATATGAAACAAGGAGGCATAGCTGTACTTAAGGGAAACATAGCACACAGCTCTGTGATAAAGCAGACAGCTGTGCAGGAAGATATGATGGTGCATTCAGGCCCTGCCAGGATCTTTTATACAGAGGATGACCTGCTTAAGGCGATAGAGGCAAAGAAGATAGATGAAGGGGATGTTATTGTCCTTCCTTACCAGGGCCCTTGCGGAGCTCCGGGAATGCCTGAGATGCTTACACCTACAGACGCCATAAAAGGGGCAGGCTACAAGAAGGTGGCTTTGATAACAGACGGAAGGTTTTCAGGCGGAACATCAGGGCCGTGCATAGGCCATATAGAGATGGAAGCATATAATGGGGGGCCGATAGGAGCTATAAGAGAGGGAGATATCATAGAGATAGACATGCCTAAAAGAAAGCTTGATGTAAAGCTTACAGAAGCTGAGATAAAGAAGAGGCTTGAAACTGCCAAAGCCCCAAAGAGAAAGATGACCCCTTTGCTGGAATCTTACAGGAACAAGTATCTGGGGAAGAACTGCTATGGGAAGTGAGGTGTCTTCCAATAGCTTGACTTCTTTTTGATGATGAACCTAAAATCTATAAAAGGCCAGCTGCCGCCCCAGCTTTATGATATTTTGGCCAAAGACATCGATGAGCTCAGGCCTGCCCAGGAAAAAGCTATAGAAAAAGGGCTGCTTAAGGGAAAGAACCTTCTTGTATGCACGCCTACTGCTTCAGGCAAGACATTGATAGCTGAGCTGACAGGCATAAAGAACATACTGGAAGGGAAGGGGAAGATGGTGTATATCGTCCCTTTGAAGGCCTTGGCCTCAGAGAAATTTAAGTCTTTTAATGAGAGATACGGTGGCTTTCTTAGGGTTGCATTATCTATGGGGGAGCTTGATTCAGCAGACCCTTATCTTGCAGATTATGACCTTATAGTCACGGTTGCAGAAAAATTAGACTCCCTTATCAGGCACCATGCTCCCTGGCTTGGTTCTGTATCCACCGTTATAGTGGATGAGGTCCATCTTATGAACGATGTCAGCAGAGGGCCTACGCTTGAGATCCTTATGACAATACTCAGGTCTTTGCTTAAGGATATGCAGCTTATCGCCCTTTCAGCTACTATAGGAAATCCTGAGGAGCTGGCAGAGTGGATGGATGCTGAGCTTGTTATAGATGACTGGAGGCCTGTAAAGCTGGAAAAAGGGATATACCATGATGGAGAGGTAGAATTCTACTGAAACACAGGGATAAAGATGTAAGCATCATATCCCCAGGCTTTCCATCACCAATGCAGGATCAAATTCCTTAAGGTCAGAGTACTCCTGCCCTGTCCCTATGTATATTATCGGCTTTTTGGTAACATAAGATATGGAGATTGCAGCTCCGCCTTTCTCATCGATATCTGCCTTGGAGAGTATTATACCGTCTATGCCTATGGCCTCGTTGAACTTTTTTGCCTGCTCTACACAGTCATTGCCTGTTATGGATTCACCTACAAATATCTTCAGGTCAGGCTTTGCCACCCTTATTATCTTCTTCATCTCATCTGTAAGGTTTATGTTGCTGTGTATCCTTCCTGCAGTGTCTATAAGGACAATATCAGAGCCTTTTGAAGCAGCATATTTTACAGCATCGAACGCTACAGCTGCAGGGTCTGACCCGTAATCATGCTTTATCAGCTTTACCTTAAGGTTGTCAGCGTGCAGCTGGAGCTGTTCTATGGATGCTGCCCTGAAGGTGTCTGCGGCTGCCAGCACTACAGAGTTTCCTTTGCTGATAAGCATATTGGCGACCTTCGCTATCGTGGTAGTCTTTCCAGAGCCGTTTATGCCTACAAAGCATATCACAAAAGGCTTTTTTTCCTTTGCTTTTTCCAGAAGGCTGAACGAATCCACGCTTAAGAGTTGCCTGAGCGAACCTGTCAGCGTTTGTGTAATCGTCTTTTCTATCTTTCCCCGGGGGATCTGCTTTTCAGTTATCTCCCTGCCCATGTCATCTTTTATCTTTTCTATGGCTTCCATAGCTACATTGTTCTCCAAAAGGATGACCTCAAGATCCCAGAATATCTTCTCGAACTGCTCTTTGCTTATCTTCCTGGTGGTTATCTTATCTTTTATAGAGCCAAAGAGCCCTTTTTTTTCTTTTTCCCTCTCCTGCCTTTCCTCAGGTCCAGTCTCTTTTTCCGGCTTTTTGGGCTTTTCTTCCTTGTCTTTTGAATCCCTGATATAAGAATCTTCCCTGCTGCTCTTGGGCTTTTCTTCGGCTTCTTTCTCTTCCGCCTTCTCATAAGGCTCTTTTTCCTGAGCCTTTTCTTCACTGGAACTGCTTTCTTCTTTTTCAGTTTCCCTGCTTATCTTTTCTTCAGCTTCAGCAGCTTCTTTTTTTGCGAATCTTCCCCTTATCTTAGAAATAAAACCTTCTTTTTTTTTGGGTTCTTCTTCATGGACAGGCTCCTCTACCTTATTAATATCTTCTGAGGCCCCTTCCTCTTCAATCTTATCCGATACACCCCTGATGCCCTGCTTCAGCTTTTCCTTTAAGAACTTGAACATTTTACTGCACTTTAGATGCCATATCCTTCAATTCCTTTTCTACCTCTGAAGCATGCAGGAGGCTTTGCTGGATATTCATGCTGGCTTTTACATGAAGGCTTCTTATGCTCTCTACCTGTTTTTCTATAAGCTTTTTTGTCGATGCAAAATCCTTTGCCACCACTGTGCCTGCCCCTACATTTACAAGAAAGCTTTCTTTGTCTTTAAGTTCAGCCTTTGCAAATATCCCCGAACTTACAGGCACCAATATCTCATCCCCTTTATTCACCTTTTCAAAATCATCCAATCCCTGTAAGGTGGACATGAGCTCAATAAGCTGCTCCTCTACCATCTGGGCCTGTTTCTGCATCTCCTTTATCCTGCTTTCTATAGCCTGCATCTCCATATACTTTTCCTGCAGCTTTTTTTCTTTTTGCTCCATCGTATCAGCCTTATCATGCATTAAGCTTTTTCTTTTTCTCTATCTTATCATATATATCGTCGAATAATACCCCCATTGGGGTCCCTTCATAGGTCTTTCTTATGGAATCCGCCAAAAGCCTGGCCAATGATATCACTTTTAGCTTCTTTATCATCTCTTTCTTTGGTATGCTTATCGTATTGGTCACTACAACCTGTTTTATGGGGCTTTCTTCCAGCCTCTTTATGGCAGGCCCTGAAAGCAGCGCATGGGTTGCAGTTATATATACATCATTTGCGCCTTTGGCTTTCAGCGCCTTTGCCGCATTTGTTATCGTCCCTGCTGTATCTATCATGTCATCTATTATGATGGCGTCTTTGCCTTTGACATCGCCTATTATATTCATTATCTCTGCTACGCCATGCTCAGGCCTTCTTTTGTCGATTATCGCTATGGATGTTCCAAGTATCTTGGCCAATCTCCTTGCCCTTCTTGCGCCTCCGACATCAGGAGAGACTACAACAGTGCTGTCAAGCCTTTTTTGCAGGCCTTTAGGCCCGGAAATATTGTCTAAAAAATAGTCTGCTATCAATGATACAGCCTCCAGGTTGTCTACCGGTATGTTAAAGAAGCCCTGTATCTGGTCGACATGGAGGTCAAATGTAACTATCTTATCGGCGCCTGCCTTTTCTATGAGGTTGGCAACCAGCTTCGCAGATATGGGCTCCCTTGGAAGGGTTTTCCTGTCCTGCCTTGAGTACCCATAATAAGGGACTATGACATTGATGTCCTTTGCAGACGCCCTTTTACATGCGTCAATTATAAGAAGAAGCTCCATCAGCTTATCATTTACAGGAGGGGATGTGGGCTGTATTATAAACACGCTTGAGCCCCTTACGCTTTTCTCTATATGTATATATGTTTCTCTGTCATTGAAGTTCTTTATCTCTATAGGGATTAAAGGGGCATCTAGGCAAGAAGATATCTCTTTTGCAAGCTCCTGGTTAGAGCTTCCTGCAATTAAACTCATCCTGTTTTCCATATTATCACTTTCTTATGATCCCTTAGAATTATTTGGGCTTTAAAAAGGTTTCGTGCCTGCAATGCCTTTTTGATATCCAACCATTCGAAAGTTTTATAAAGGAGCTATTCTGTAATAGGAATAAATTGTGCTTTATAGTCCTTAGATAAAGATAACAGAAGAGATGCAAAGAGGTGAAATCATGTTAAATAAAGGATTTACAAGGAAAAAGGCTTCATTGAGCTTGTCAGTAAATGCAATCGTAGTTCTTATCCTGGCGATAGTCATGCTGGGCTTAGGTTTAGGCTTTATAAGAGGGATGTTCGGCAAGGTGAGCACCCAGATCGAGCAGGCGATCATCGCAGAGAATGAGCCTCCGATGCCCTCACCTTCTATACCTATAACCCTGTCCAGGGAAAGCATAATAACAAACTCAGGCAATCAGGAGGTCATAAAGGTAGCTTCTTTTAACCCATCAAACGGAACATGGGTAGACACTAAGCCTGAAATAAGCTGTGATGGATTAGCGGTATCAGGCTCTGCAAACTCAAAGACCATAGACCAGGGCTCGTTTGAGATATTCAACATGATTACAGCTATTCCTGCTTCACCACCTAATACATACCTCTGCAAGATGGACATCATGGGATATTCAAAAGACATGACAATAAAGATAATAGAATAGAAAGGTGTAAAAAATGGCCCTAAAGAGAAAAGCATTTGATGATAATAAAGCTGCTATCGAGCTTTCAGTTACGGCAATAGTGATATTGATCCTGGCGATAGTCATGCTGGGCTTGGGCCTTGGCTTTATAAGGGGGATGTTCGGCAGGACATCCAGCCTTTTTGAGCAGCAGATCGCTGTTGAGCCGGATCCTCCTGCAGCTTCAGGCTCAGAGCCTATCACTGTTTCAAGGGAAACAATAATAACCAATGCAAATAAGGATGAGGTTATCAAGGTTTCTTTGTATAACCCTTCTAAGAGCGAGTGGACAGCAGACAAATTCAAAATAAGTCTTAATTGCAGCAACAGTACCCCTGATATTGAGCCCATAGTAAACATGAAGGATATTGGGCAAGGGGAAACTGAAACATTTAATGTCCTATTTACAATACCTAAGGATACTAACAGCGGAACATACCTTTGCTATACATACATAGGAAACTCTACCGTGATGGAGTATTCTAAGGATCTTGTTATAAAGGTGACAAAATAAAAGGTGCTGGACCATGAAAAAAAGGCTTACACGAACAGAGGAGTTTGAGATAATGAAGCTTGTCCTTGACAAGTTCTTATGGCTGGGCATACTTGTCATGGTCTTCGGCCTTTATAAGATATTTATCGGAGCGAGGATGAGCGGCTTTTCATCTATAATAATAGGAGCTATAATACTCCTTTTATTCCTTATAATGATAATAAAGGAGTATGAGATAGTAAAATAAACCTTTTTTCTTTTAGAGCTGAAAAATGGAAAAAGCCCCTTTAGCTGAGATAAGGCCGAACATAAAAAAAGCATTTACCTTCAATCTGCTTATCGTTGGAGGGATCCTGGCATTGGTGATATCCCTTTTGCTTTATCTGCATAATGCTGTGGGGTTAGGGCTGTTTCTTGATGTTTTCTGGCAATTTGGCATAGAGATCTCCCCTCTTGCGTTTCTTGCATATGCCATATTTATTGTCTTATTTATCACAGCTTTCCTGCTGTTCCTCAACTACATGACCCTGGGCAAGACAAGGTACATATTCTATAGGGACCGGATACTTTATACTATGAGCTTTTTTGTTATGCAGGTCACTGAAAAGAAGATACCTTATGCGAACATAACCAAGGTAAGCTACGAGGAAATCCCGTTTTTCAATTCAGCGAAGATAATATTCGACCTTACAGGGATGAAAGAGCGGTCTGTGAGCTTTAAATTTATAGACAATCCTGAAGAGATAGTCAGGAATATCCACTACCTGATGACGGAGTACAGGTCAAAATATTATGCGCAGTATGCCCAGGAGTACAGGATGCAGAACATAATGGGCCGGCTCTAAGGCGATATTGAAAAGTTACCCTACTACGCTGACCAGAACGCCATACTTCGTATGGCAACCTGGTCATCT
>JAHWIN010000041.1 GCA_019322475.1 Candidatus Woesearchaeota archaeon | reverse complement strand
GTTTTCGAATTGAACCAACCCCTCAACCAAAAGCCTGATCAACACCATCTTTTTATGGAAAACAGATTTTCCCGTCGAGCAGACTACTCCTGCCATGCATTATTACTCTATAAAACCTCATTTAAACCAATATACATAAATGTATACTAGTTCCTTAAATAGAAACATTTATATACTAGCTATACTATTCAATATTATATCATGGTGATTTTGTTTGACCGGTTTAATATGCCGGAAGACATATTCGAAATAGTCTTTGCAACAAAGCAGCAGGTCATAGTAGCTAAGCTGCTGGTAGACATGATCAAGGAGAAGAAAGGAGAGATAACCAAGACCGAGATGAGCCTTTTCGCAACTACCCTGCATGAAGGCAAATTGGTCACAGACAGGATCCAGGAAGAGCCTTACAAGGGCAAAAAAGTAAAGATGTCATATAACAAAAGGCAGTTTTATGACAGGATACTTACGCCGATGAAAAGTATGGGCATAATTGATTATGACCTATACAAGAAGACATACACCCTGAGCGACAAGTTCAACAAGGACATGTTAAAGATTGGATTGTTGTGGTTGAAGGAGTTCAGAAAATAGGCAAACATGCCTATAAGCATCATATTTAGCGGCTCCCTATTAAAAACTCTCTTTCTACCACCCCCACAAGATAGGGAGCCACTTACTTTCATCTGATCACAGGCACGGCGCAAGTATGCCGGCGCATATGCCCTAAGAAGGGAAATAAAGCACAGCTAAGGATTCCTTGCTTGGGAAAAAGAGGTGAGGAAGGGCAGCAGCATTATGTTGCCCACATCACAAAAGGGCAGGATGAGGCTATCTTCCTGCCCGTCACATTAAATCGGAAGGGCAAAAATCCCTTATATTTATGGAAGGGAGGGATGCCCTCTCGATTTTCCATAAGATTTATTAACAGGAAAGAAAAATACTACCCAAAATGGCAGCAAAAAAATGTTCAAAAGCCAAATTTCTTGTTACCCTGTTATTCATAGCTGTGCTCTCCTTCAAGACAAAGAATTACCCCTTTATCGGAGACTGCTTTAAGTTTCTGTTCTGAGATTCTCTAACCCCTTTTTGAATGCATTATCCCGGGGTATTTTTGCAGGAAAAAGACAGAAAACTATTTATTCTCCCGGTTTCATAGCCTGTTCATGGACAAGATAAGCGAAAAGGAAGCGATACGCCTTCTCAAAAAATATTCCTCCGGAGAAAAAGACTTCAGGATAGTGCTGGGCCATTCCAGGGCAGTCCAGAGGCTGGCCTTAAGGATAGGAAAAGATATACCAAATATAAACCTTGATTTTATCAGGACAGCAAGCCTCCTCCATGATATAGGAAGGTTCAAGAAAAAGCCAAAAACCAGATCCCAGATAAGGCACGGCATAGAAGGGGCAGATATCCTGAGAAAAGAGGGCCTCCCTTATCATGCCCTTGTAGCTGAAAGGCACCTTGGAGCAGGAATATCTAAAGAGGATATAAAAGAGCAGGGCCTGGATCTCCCTGTAAAGGACTACATCCCCATAAGAAGGGAGGAAAAGATAATTGCCTGTGCAGATAACCTGATATTCAATGACAGGATAGGGACCGTCAAAGAGGTCATGGAAAAGTACAGGAAAAAGCTGGGGATGAAGACAGGAACAAAAGTAGGGAACAAGATAAAGAGGCTGGCAGAAGAGGTTGAAGGTATGAAAAAAGAATAATGCCATTTATTTCTTCCAAAACAAGTAACAGTATCACCCCCTAAGCTCTACCTTCTCTCCGGTGTTATGCGCTTTTACCAACATCCTTCCTACAGGGCTGTTCTTCTTTATCTTTATAAGCCCTGTCTTGCCTGCCTTTGCAGTAAGGATGAACTCGTCATTTACGTATATGTCAAAGTCCCTGTTCTGCATCTTGATGCCGAGCTGGAACATGATGCTGTTTTTCTTCACTACAGCCTCAAACGGAACATTGCTCCCTTCCTTTCTTGCCCTGCTTTTCTCGTCAAGAGCCTGGATGTCTATCCCCATGCCAAGCTTCTTCTCTATCTGGCTTATGGTCTTTCCTTCTTTCCCGATTATCTTAGCTATCCTCCCCTCAGGGACCTTGACGATGCACTTGTTGTCTGATACACAGCTTACCTCAACATCATCAGCATAGCCTGAAAACTCCCTTGCGATGTTTTCCTCTGCCAGCTTGTGCACCCCGCTCTTGCTCACCTCTTCCTGCACAGGAACGACTACGGTCTGCTCTCCGTAAGAGTATATCTCATAGGCAAGCTTTCCGCTTTCAAAATCAGTGACAGCCACTACAGGCCTGGCAAGGTCTGCCTCTGTCATCCCTGAAGGGACCTTTACAAGCATCTTAAGCCCCAATACGCTCCTTATGGCCCCGTCCTTTATGAACACTACCGTATCTATTATCTGGGGGATGACGCCCATCTCCACCCTCCCTATGAACCTTTGGATGGCATCGACAGGGTTTGTCGCATGGACCACTCCCACCATCCCTACGCCTGCCAGCCTCATGTCTGCAAACAGCTTAAAGTCATCTGTATTCCTCATCTCGTCAAACAGCGTGTAATCAGGCCTGCTCAGCAAAAGTATGTCGTGTATCTCCTGGGCATCCCCATGGGATATTGCATACTGTGTTATATTATCCGAAAGTATAAGGTCCCTTGGAGCCTCTACAGTCTTGACTATCTTTTCCTTGGAAGAGTAAAAGTCAGCCAGGGCCTGGGCAAACGTGCTTTTTCCCATTCCAGGGCTTCCTGCAACAAGGATGCCCTCAGCCTGTTCCCCTACCCTGGCAGCCAATTTCTCGCTCAGCTTGTAATCATCAAGGCTAAGCCTCTTGACAGGCCTCACAGCCGTAATCTCCCATCCGTCGCTGAAAGGCGGCTTTGTTATGACGATCCTGTACCTGCCGAGCTGGACTATGGTGCTTCCTTCCCTTTCTATCTCTATGAAGCCGTCTTTTCTTAGCTTGGCATCCTCTATTATCTCCCTTGATATCTCCTGGACCTCTTCCTGGCTGAGCTTTTCTTCCCTTAGTGCAGTAAAGCTCCATTTCCCCGGAAAGCCTTTCTTTGCATAAGGCACCACATTCTCCCTCAGGTGCACGCTCATGGTGCTTTCATCAAAAAAGCCCTCAAGCTTAAGCTCCCGTATCGCTGTCTCAGGGCTGAAATACAGGGATTTTATCCCCCTTGCCAGGGCAACCTCGCTCTGCACCTTGTCAGACGTTATCAGTGTCCCGTCTTCCTCAAACGCAAGCTGCCTTATCAGGCTGTCTATCTCACCAAGAGAGGCATGCCTTATCTCTGCAGCGCTTGGCCTTTTCCCCTCAAACCTCAATTCAATTTTTCCATCCAGTTTTCTTATCCTTTTTATCTCGCTCAGTCCCAGGAACCCTATGGCCTTGCCCATGTTAGCCTGGTGCTCAAGCTCTGCTATGACAGCCTCATGGATTATTATCGAAGAGGCGCTAAGCTCTTTCTCACCTATCTTCTTAGACAGGAATCCCTCTATTATTACAGAAGTATCAGGTATTATCTTCTCTATCATCCCTTTTTCCGGCTCACCCATGATCAGGTATAGAAGAACTTTCTATTTATATATCTTTGTATCGATGGGGTCTATGTGCACGAATGCCCTTTTTATCTCCTTTTTCCTTTCAAGCCTTTTCTGCACCTTTTTTCCTATGGTATGGGCCTTATGGATGGTTATCCTCTTATCGACCTCTATGTGGATCTCTACATGAAGGAGGACGCCCACGTAATGGGCCCTGACATCATTTATGCCCCTTACGCCATCTACAGATAATGCAGCTTTCTTTATTATCCCTATAAGCTCCTTGGAAGGGGCTTCCCCTATAAGGAATTTGATGTTGTCCATCCCGATCTTATAGCCCAGGTAGATTATCCAGAAGCCGATGAGCAGTGCAACCAAAGAATCCAGGAAGCCGTAGCCAATGTATGCCCCGCCTAATCCTCCCAGGACAGCCAGGGATATGATGACGTCTCCCTTGTTGTCAGCTGCGCTTGCCAGTATGGCTGTGCTGCCTGTCTTTTTCCCCACAGATGCCGTATAGGCATACATGCAGAGCTTTATGATAAGCGTCAAGGTTATGACAATGACGGGGATTATGCCCCTTATCGGAACGCCTCCTGTCAAAAGCCTTACAGATGCCGCCTTTACGACCTCAAACCCGACTATGCCTATGAATATGGCAACTATAAGCCCCGCTATAGGCTCTGCCCTGTGATGCCCGAAAGGATGCCCCTCATCAGCTTTTTTTGCAGAGACCTTTACGCTTATAAAGACGATCATAGAGGCTATTATGTCTGTAAATGAGTTTATAGCGTCTGATATGACAGCTATGCTGTTGTATGCTATCCCCGCAGTGATCTTCATCAAGAATAGGATAGTGTTGCCCAAAAGGCTTAATACAGCCGCCCTTTTTACAGACTTTTTCATCATACCCTCTTGTTTACACTAGCTCAATAGCCCCTTGATGAACAGTATGACCCTTTGGACAATGCTGACATCTACCAGGCTGACGCTGAGCTCTTTGCTAGTGGAATAGCTTTTTCCGTTCAGATCCTTGTATGTTATCAATATCCTGAAATCGTTCTTTCCCGGCATCAGCTCGCTTCCGTACATCTTCAGGAGAAACTTCCTGTCTTCGTCAAGCTGGCTGAGTTTCCATTCCTTTCCTACGGGCTCTATCTTTATAGATACTTCGTAAGGGGAAAATGATGATGCCTTGTCCAGTATGAAAGATATCTCATACTGCTCTTTGTATCTGACCTCATCAGCATGCACAAGCTCTGTTATCTCTATGGAGGGCATATCATAGACAACGATATCGACAAATGCTGACCGGCTTACATCTGTGTTGCCCGCTTTTATCACAACCTCCTGCGAGCCTGCCTGCTCAGGCTTAAACTCAAGCTCAACCTTCTTCTCCTGGGATATCCCCAGCTCCACCTCTTCACAATTCCCCTGAAGGCAGACCCTAACACCTTCAAGATAGGTATTCCCCGCATTCGTGACTATGCAGCTTATGCCTGTCTCTTCATAATCATATATCTCATCTTCATCAGCGATGCAGCTCAGCTCTATATCCCCAAGATATGTCTTCCCGTTTTCATCATCATTGACAAGGCTTTCTATCCCCTCAAGGCTGAACCTCTTGCCGTTTTCAACAGCATCAAACCTCAAGGAAGAGCTTACGTTCCTTACAGAGCTGACAGAAAAAGGGAACGTGTATATGTATCCTTCATCCAGGCTGCTGCTTACCTGGACTATCCAGCTTACCTTCTTCTCCTCATTGGGCTTCAGCACTATGACCTTCCTTTCTTCCCCCATGATCTCTATCTCGCTGGACCTGGAAAGCACCAGCTCTGTAGTCACATAATGCCCTTCAAGGTTTTCTACAGCAGCTTCTATAAGGTTATAGCTCCCAAAACCTACATTATCCTTCACAGCCTTTGCATCGATGGATATAAGGTCATCCACTTCTCCGTATGTTTCCTTGACCTCTACATCTATATCCAGGGGGTGTGTCTTTATGTTGGTATCCCTCCCAAGCCACTGGAACTGGGTAGAGCTTTCAGCAGCATCGACACTTTCTTTCAGCTTTATATGTCCTGCATCGACAAAGCCGAACTCCCCGTATGTTACATCAAAAGGGACCCACCCATAGCCCGGAAAATAGACCTCAGCCCATCCATGCGGCCCAAATCCCTCCCCGAATTCCTTGGCATTGGTATAAGCGACCCCTGAGATGAACTTCGCAGGTATCCCAAGCGCCCTGTTCATGGCTATAAAAAGATTGGTAAGCTCGTCACATACGCCCTGCCTGTTTTTCAGCACCCATGATGCTTTCTGGCTTGCGCTTTCTGTTAATGTGCTTAGGTCGTATTCAACATTCTCTTTGGTCCATTTCCCAAGATTAAAGACTATAACATAGAGGTCTGACTCTCCTTCTATAAGCTCAGAAGCCTTTCTCACTATCTCCGTGTTATCAGAATCTGCGGTTTCAGAGGGGCTTGTGTACTTCTTCGTATCCTCAGGCAGGCCCCTTAAGGGAAACCTTATCCCCGTCTCGACGCCTTTGATCCTGTTGTAGCTCCTGACATCAGCCTCCAGGCTGAATGAAAGCTCATCCTCTTCTGGATTATCCCACCTGAATACTGCAGAATCATCTGTTACCGGAACATCAGGGGAGGTTTTTATGCTGATAAGGTCCTGCTGGAAACCCTCCCTTGGTATGAAAGAAAGGTTAGCAAAAACATAATCCAGCTCATGCCGTGAGTTCTCGGCTATGATGCCTACCTTTCCGCTTATCCTGACGCCTGCAGTTATATGCTCGCTGCTGAAGAGCCAATCCTGGGAAACAGCTGTAGGCAAAAGCAATAAAAATATCAAGATCAAAAGCCTCTTTTTCATCAGCCTTTAAAGACAATCCATTGTTTATAAGTCTTTTTGTTGAAAAAGGGGTTGTTGCGGAATGGAGGGTTAGCGCCATTTATGCGAGGCTTATTAAGGTTATATCACGCCGACAAGGGGGATGCCCCATCCGGGGGACGTCGGCTACCGCTAAAAACAATACAGCCGAGCCAGGTGCTAACCCCGACTGAAAGGAGAATTCCGCAACAACCCCCTGTTGAAAAGATAATGCCTTAAAAAAACCTGTGCAGCTTGTTCTGCTCCTTGCTCTCTGTCAGGTCATCCTTAGAATAGCCAAGGACCTCAAAGATCTTCTCTATAGCAGGGACAACCTGGTTGTTCACGTAATAGTCAGGGTCATAATCATCCTGTTTTACCTCCTCAGGAAGCCTTGCCTTGTCCCTTATCTTATCGCCTTTCCTGGTGATTATGAACTCTATGGTGGATCCCGGAGAGATATCTATCCCTTTTTTCTTCATCTTCGCTGCAACAGCGACATGCGGGCCTATGGCGCTGTATTCATCGATAGCTTTCTGCAGCCTCGTATGTATGATGACCTGCTTCAGGGGAACCTTGTTCTTCCTTAACGACTCTATCACCTGCTTGACATAGCTTATGGCCTTTTCCGGATTTTTCTCCTTCAGCACGATGTTAAGGACATTCTCCTGAACATCCTTTGCTATAAGGCTCCAGTTCCTCCTTACAGCCTCAAAGCCCCTTATCTTGAGGTTTCCGTCCTCAGAAAGAAGGGCGTATTTTTTCTTTGCCCCGAACCTTCCGACCTTGGCAGAGACAAATATCCCTGCAGGATAGAACCCTTCATACTCCAGCTCCATCAGCCCCGGAAGCTCTGAATTGATCTTTTCCTGGAACCTGAACGCCTCTTTTTTGGTCTTTCCGCCCAATGCCAAAAACACGCTGTCAGTATCGCTGTAAAGGACATTGAAGCCGTTTTTTTCAGCCTCATCTATGACCTTATGGATATAGAACCTGCCGTAAGCTGCTGTTGACCTTGCAGACTCGATGCTGTACCACCTTGCCATGGGAAACCCAAGATAGCCGTAGAATGAGTTTGCAAGCAGTTTCAGTGAATTGGACCTGGCTTCCATCAAAGGGCTTTTTTTTTCTTTCATTATCTCCTTTACCCTTATCCTCCTCGTTATGATGTCCTCTATCAGGGAGGGAAGAAACCCTTTTCTTTTTGAGCAGAACCAGTATTTTTTCTTTCCGTCCACAGGTGCTTTTTTCTTCCCTTCACAGCACCTGCAGTTCAATGTTCCCGGGTCTATGTTATGGGAGGCTATTATCGTAGGATAAAGGCTCCTGTAATCAAAGACGACAACATCCTTATAGAGGCCCGGCTTGGGCTCAAACACAAAACCCCCCTTGTATGTCTGCATCTGCCTTTTTTTCAGCTCCTTGTTATGCGGCAGCTCAGGGGCGACCTCCTTCGAAAGAGGGGCCTGCTTGAGTATGTATGACTCGACAAGCTGTGAAAACCCCATCCGTGCAAGGTCAGGGACAGTAAGGCCCACGATCTTCACAAGCTCTATTATGTTAGGCATCATCTTCTCTGCCAGCTCGTATGTAAGGAAAGAATCATGGAGGTTATACTCGCAGTATATTCCGAGTTTCTCAGGATTCTTGTCCCACACCTTTGAAAGGCTTTCAAGGTCAACATCAACCTTCTTCTCTTTCAGCAGCTCTGATGCCACAGAATTCAGGCTCATGCTGTACGTATCCATAGAAGGGCCCACGATCTTCCTTATGAACTTAAAGATATCAAGATGGTTTATCCCTGTGATGTCGCTTGTAGTGGCCTTGCCCTTCTTTACCTTCAGCTCTGAAAAGTCCAGGCCTATGTCCATCTTTATCTTGTACTTGTCAGCCCTTGCCTTTATATAAGGGAAATCAAATCCGTCTGAGAAATACCCTGTGAGGATGTCTGGCTTGAAATCGTTTATGGTCTCTTTTATCCCCTCTATAAGCTCCACCTCGCTTTTTACGAATTCAACATAATCCCTGCTGCCCTTAAACCTTTTCCATGTTATTACCTTCTTGAGCCTCGGGCCATAGAAGGACACCATCAGGATTGGGTTCTTTTCAGGCTCTATGCTCTTTCCGTTTGGGTTGTATGTCTCTATGTCAAAAGCAAGAAGCCTTGGTTTCTCTAAAGAGGGCTCCTCCTTCTCTTCTATCTTTTCAGCCAGGAGAACAGGAACCCTTGAATGGTATTTTACAAACTCGCCCTCTGCCTCAACAGCCGTCAAGGGAGTTACCCCCTTGTCAAGAAGGTATCTTTTCTTGAATTTTATGTCATACTCTGTAACAGACTCAAGGATCTCCCAGTCTTTTATCACTTCCCTTATTATGGGAACGTCCCGGGGAAGCCCTACAAAGACCTTTACCGCTTCAACCTCTTCCCCCAGGAAGCGCCTCTTTACCTTCTCTGTCTTTGTCACCCTGGATGTCTCTCCGTTTCTCTCAACGCTTATCTTCCTGAGCTTTTCCTCGATATCCTTCCCTTTCCTGGGTATAGCATAGAAATAGGGCTCAAAGCTATTATCTACCACACAAATCTGCTTATTGCCTGCAGTCCTCCCGAACAAAAGGATCATAGCCTTGCCGTTCTCGACCTTATAGGTTATGTCTAATGGAAAAAAGACCGCTTTATCCGCCATATAAGAAGAATATGCCCTGAATATTTATAAAGATTATGAAAATCCGAAGAAGAAGCTTAGTTGAGGCCTAAGTCGGAATATTAAATCAGCATAGTTTAAAGAAAATCACCTATAGACATTTCCAAGCAGGTCAGACTTTGTTATTACTCCCTTTAGCTTTCCGTTGTCGCTTACCAGCACCATGGGGCAGAAGCGAAGCAGGTTAGACACGGCGCTTATCGAGGTGTTCTTGCTCACCACAGGAGCGCTGTCCTCCATTATCTCCTCCACCCTGTTCCCTTTTTTGTTAAGCAGAGCCTCAAGGATTATGGATTCAGATATGACGCCGATGGACTTATTCTCTTCTATTACAGGCATCTGGGAGATACCGGCCTTTTTCATCTTCTCTATTACAGCCCTTACGCCCTCACCCGGCTTTACAGACAGGACCTTCCGGTTCATTATCTGCCACGCCTTAAGCTCCTTCTTTGTCCCCAGCGAGTCCAGTGCCTTAAATATCTTCTTGGCCTTCGAATAGGCAGGATCCAGTCTTCCGGACTCTACCTTGGCTATAAGGCTCTGTGAAACAGCCGCCCTTTGGGCCAGCTGCCCCTGCGTAAGCCCCAGCCTTTTCCTAATCTCCTTTATCTCCTCTATCTCATACGCCATATCGCCCTCAAAGATAAGAATAATCATAGGTTATATTTATTCTTTTTGGAATATCGCTGGCTTTTTGCCTATCTGCTCGCCCTAAGCCCAATCTTTTATTCCTTTCGGAATAATTCTTGCATAAAGATTTAAAAATAACCCCTCTTAATGTGGATACAGAAAAAACTGGAGGGGATAAAAATGGGTAAAATCGAATATATCACATCAGAAAGCGTAACAGAAGGCCATCCGGACAAGGTCTGTGACCAGATGTCAGACGCCATACTGGATGAGCTCTACAAGCAGGATCCAAACTCAAGAGTGGCTGTAGAATGCCTTACGACTACAGGGACAGTGCATGTTGCAGGCGAGGTTAGCAGCAAAGGCTATGTTGATGTCCAGAGTGTAGTCAGGTCTACATTGAAGGAGATAGGATATACAGACCCTAAGTTCGGGATAGACTCAGAGGATGCAGGCGTATGGGTATCCCTGCATGAGCAGAGCCCGGACATATCTGCAGGGGTGACAGAAGGCCAGGGAGAGGATAAGGAACAGGGAGCAGGAGACCAGGGAATGATGTACGGCTATGCTTCCAACGAGACAAAAGAGCTCATGCCCCTCCCTATAATGCTTGCCCATAAGCTGGCAAGAAGGCTGTCCTATGTAAGGAAAGAGGGTATAATACCCCATCTCGGTCCTGACGGAAAGTCCCAGGTAAGCGTGATGTACGAGGACGGAAAGCCTAAGAAGCTTACTGCAGTTGTCATAGCGCAGCAGCATAAGGACGAGATCTCAGAGCAGGACCTTAAGGAGCAGATAGTCGAGCACGTGATAAACCCTATATGCAAGGACTATATGGATGAAAGCACGAATATCCACATCAATGCTACCGGCGCATTTGTCATAGGCGGGCCTGAAGGGGATACAGGAATTACAGGAAGAAAGATCATTGTCGATACATATGGAGGTGTAGGAAGGCACGGAGGGGGGGCTTTCTCAGGAAAAGACCCTTCCAAGGTTGACAGGAGCGGAGCATATGCGGCAAGGTACGTAGCTAAAAACATAGTTGCAGCAGGTCTGGCAGATAAGTGCGAGGTCGCCTTAAGCTACTGCATAGGCGTCGCAAAGCCGACATCGATAAACATAGAATGCTTCGGCACAAGCAAGATACCGGAAGAGAAGATATCAGAGCTTGTGGCAAAGAATTTTGATCTTACGGCAAAAGGGATAGTTGAAGGCCTGAGGCTCAGAAGGCCTATCTACAGGAAAACAGCTGCCTATGGGCATTTCGGAAGGGAAGATGATCCTGACTTCAGCTGGGAGATCACAGACAAGGCTGAAGCCCTTAAGAAGGAGTCAGGGATAGAAAGCTGAGTATCTTAGCTTCCTTTATTTTTTTCTTTTGGTTTTTTCTTTTGATCATTCTTATCAAAGATGGTATTACGCCCATGAAACAGTAATCCACTGCACAAGCGAATAGGTTTATTCCAGTCAGGTTTAAATACATAAGGCCATCCCTTATCCACATGGCAGGCACTCTTATTATGGCAGTCATGTATTCTGATGAAAAAACATACTGCAAGGCCAGGTCCATCCTTGCCGAAAGGCTTCAGCTCCTGAAAGAGAGCAGGGCATACAGCTTCGACCGGTTCACCCATTATTATGAAAAAGAGATGGGATCTGGATTGCTAAAAAGATTTCTGGTATTCAACAATACCTTAGATAAAAAGGGCCTTGTGGATATAAAAAAGCAGGCCTCAGCTATAGAGAAAGGATTCTCAGAAAAAGGCAGGAGAAAGATAAACATAGACCCGGGATATATTGATGAAGATGGGCTTGTCCTTGCATCTTTCAAGACAGGCACTGATTACAAGGAAAAGCTGTCAGATGATGTATATGCCCACAAGATCCTGGCATTTAAAGGAAAAAAAGCAGGAATCTTCTGGCACACCTTCCCTGATTACAGGGTAAAGGAAAACCAGGATTTTTTTATCAAAAGCTTAAGCTGCCTGAATCACACTCGATAAAGAACCAATACTCTTCGTGTTCATCCATCTTACTTGCCCTCAAACTCCATATTCAGGTCAACCACCTCATAGCCTATGATCATATCTTCCATATTGGCTATGCCGTCTGCCTCTTTTCTGTTCATCTAATATGCTGTCAGTAAAGTTAGTATATTAAATTAATGTTATTATCTTAACAAAGAGTTAAGACAATACTTTCCAAAAGCTGATGTAAACCCTGCCCTGGCTGTGCTTGTTCTTGCAAATGCAGGTACAGAGATAAATACCATGGAAAAGGTTTTTTCCAAGATTCTTCCTTCTATGACAGACAGCGTAAACAAGCTGCAGAGGATCTCCAGCAGCGCCAGGAAGAGATGATCGGGGGTTCCGTTCAGTAAGTTTAAATATCAGTGAAACTTTATACCCCTATTATGAAAAGAATCTGGAAATTGATTATATCGGTTATATTGCCTTTTTTAGCTAGTGCAATCGGAGGTTTATTTACAGCAAGCTCTGTTTCTTCATGGTATGTTACATTAAGTAAACCATCATTTAATCCGCCCAGTTGGGTTTTTGGACCAGTATGGACAATACTCTATTTGATGATGGGAATATCTCTTTATCTGGTATGGATCAATAAATATAACAAGAAAGCGTTTATTTTTTTTGGTATTCAGCTTTTTTTAAATGCTGTCTGGTCAATTTTGTTCTTTGGTTTGCGAAATCCATTACTTGCTTTGGTTGAAATAATATTTTTATGGGGTTTTATTTTTATTACGATAATATATTTTTATAGAATAAATAGGATGTCAGCTTATTTATTGCTGCCCTACATCTTATGGGTAAGTTTTGCTGCAATATTAAACTATTATATTTTCTTATTGAATTGATTTTGACCCTGATATTTATTTTTTAAAATATCCTCTTGCAATTATCATTCCTACAATGATTCCAATAATAAATAAAAGCACTTCTGGAGCTTTATGTCTTGACAATAATACTGCCCTTATTTTCTTTTATTTAATTTATAGATTATGCTATAAAAAATTATTGTTAGAAGATAGGTCGGGAGGACAAATATTACTATTATAAAAAAGAAAGCTTCTTCTGTATTAAATAAAGCAGAGATAATATTGTGCAAAATAATTGAAACAAAACCCGCAACAACAATTATCCATAATTTTCTCCAGCTAAACAAAAATAAATCCTTAGTTTTCATTTTTTCTTTTTACTCGTCATTTTTCCAAAATTTACAATTAATGTAAAACCGCCTATAACAGCCAAAATCCCAAAAACATCATACCAAAAAGTCCCTTCAAGATATCCTTTAAAAAACATAATAGGGAATAAGAGAAAAAAACCAAACCACATTATTTTCTCAGGTTCTACAGATTTTAATTTAGATTCGATAAGGATTGCCACTAAAAATCCCAATAATGCTCCAACACCTAACCAGATAGGGAAATTGCCTTTCATTATTCCAACAACTAATCCGATTATTGCACCAAATGCAAAATATATCCAAAAGTTTTTGTATTTCATTTTTACCTGCCTAACATAAAAAAAGCTGCTCCAAGTAATGCTAGTATCGATAACACGATTACACCTATTATCACCGCTATTTTTTTCTTTTTCTTCTCTTCTTTTGTTAGCGACCTTATTTTTCCTTCTTTCTTGTACTTAGATTCAATTCCAGCACCAATTGATAATCCGATTGCTACGCCTAATCCGGGTCCTATTGCAATCATTCCAGGATTTTCTGTAATGATGCTTAAAGGTATTCCAAGGCCTGAAAAGATGGCAACGCCTATTCCCATCCACATACCTGTAAAATGACCTTCCGGATATTTCTTGTTTTCATCCCTCATATTTTTAAATTGATGATTAAATTATTTAAAACTTTTGATTATAGGGACTGAAAAAGAAAGGGCGCCATCTTCACAGCTTTGCTGTTCGATGTATTAGCCCTTATTTTTAGCCTAAAATATCAAGACTATCCCTAAACAAGACCTCATCCCACTTCCTGTATTTACCGATCTGGATTATTGCTTCTTTCGCCTGTTTTCTGGATATCCTTCCAGACTTATACAAAAGAGAAGGGATAACGACAGATGAGCTGATGTAAACCCTGCCCTGGCTGTGCTTGTTCAACGCCTTGATGGATTTTAGGTCATCTGTGATCAGGTCCTCAATCTTCCTTTCCAAAGCCAATATCAGGCTTTCTGCTTCGCCTTTATCTATCAAAGGGTCTTTTAACAGTTCATTTAATTTTTGTTTGTTTTGTATGTTTAAAACCTCAATACTCCACTCTTTTAGGCTTCTTAGCACCCTGCTTGCATTATAGCCATCTTTATCCCGATAGTTTTTTATCAGGTTAAGCTCGTTATAGGCCTCTTTCGCTATCTTAAATTCAATATCCTGGGCAAATCCAAAAATTCCTGTAATTGACAGGGAGATTAAAGCAGAGGTGTCAGCCACGATAAAGATCATTTTCTTAGCTTAGAGCCTAATTCAATGCCTCTTTCGACGCTTTGCCTTAGTGTTTTTCTAATCAGCACAACCTTTTCAGATTCATCTTCACCAAGTATCTTAGTCATCTGATCCGCTGTTATAATTCCATCAACCCATCTTTTTATGGCTAAGTCCCTTAATTGTTTCATTTCCAGCTTTCTCTTTACAGCGTCTGTTGTAATATCCCTGATAAACTCTGACCTTGTCTCAAAATTCTCATGTGCAAGTTTATCTATCTGTTTCAATAAGGTTCCTTCATATTTAACGGTAACAGGTATCTTTTCCATTATACTCACCTCGTATTACAGTGTAATACGCTTATATATTTAAATATTTTGGTCTATGTGGATTTTTGTCTTTTCCAAAGAAATGAGGAAGAAAGGGCGCCATCTTCACAGCTTTGCTGTTCGATGGCGCGAACTGACATGCTGCATGCCTGTAAAACGCCATGCCCCTGCATAGAACATGGGCCTAGGAGGATTTGAAGCCGCCACATTTCTTTTCCAAAGAAATGAGGAAGAAAGGGCGCCATCTTCACAGCTTTGCTGTTCGATGGCGCGAACTGACATGCTGCATGCCTGTAAAACGCCAATGCCCCTGCATAGAACATGGGCCTAGGAGGATTTGAACCCCCACTGTCCGGTCCGAAGCCGGAAGGTCTATCCATTAGCCTATAGGCCCTTTAGGAAGATGCTGAATATACTGCACTATTTAAAACTTAGGAATCAAAAACTCGTCTCATCTCAAAGAATCAGCTATCACGCCTGAAACATCTATCTTCTCTGCCTTGTTAGGTATTGTATTGCAGGCTGCAACATCGATCCTGTTCTTCCTCAGCCTTTGAAGCGCGTTTCCTGCAAAGATCCCATGCACGCATATAACCGTGAACCTTCTGCCCCCCAGCTTTTTCAAGAGCTTGACGGTCTCTATTATCGTATTTCCTGTAGAGATCATGTCATCCACTATGATTATGTTCTTGTCCTTCAGGCTTATCTTCTTGTTCAGGCTTACCGTGACATCATAGGCAGACCTTCTTTCCTTTTTCATTATCGCGCATTCACAGCCCGCCTCATCAGCAACCTTCTCAGCCCACTTATAGCTTTCCTCATCGGGGCCGATTATCAGCGCATTCCTTATATTTTTGATGTGCTTTGTTATCAGCGGGTTTGCTGTAAGCTTTCTTGACCCTATCCGGAATATATGCTTTAACGTCTTTTCCCTGTGCAGGTGAGGGTCCATCACATATATCTTATCAAAATCCTCATCGATATTCTTGGCTATGGTCCTTAAGCTTATGCATTCCCCCGGATTGAACCTTTTGTCCTGCCTGAGGTATGGAAAATAAGGGGCGACAAGGATTATCTTTCTTGCGCCAAGATCCCTTGCTGTCTCTGCAGCGAACAATGCCTCTATCACGCAGTCATTTACATTGCCATAGAAAGACTGCACAAGCGCAACAGTTTTCCCTTTGACGTCTTTCCTGAACCTTAGCTTTATCTCAGAATCAGGAAAATGGGTAACCTCAAGCTCAGAATAAGGCTGCTTAAGCTTTTTTGCTATCTTCTTAGCGATATGTTTTCCATGCGAACAGCTTATTATTTCCATTCGGGCTCCTGCTTATCATGGAACAGGTTATATATAAATCTGCCGAAGGCCTGGCCCCGTAGAAACCTAGGCGTCTGTGCCATGAATGCCGTTAATGCCTTAGATAAAAGATAGTACTCTCTCCAAATGAGATTAAAAACAACATATTTATAAACAAAAAGTGATTTTCTTTTTTATGCAGCTGAAACTAAAAACAGCAAAAGATATTTCTGGTGATCTGGTAGAGGTGATTGCCGATGGCTAAATTTATAGTTGTTCTGGGGGGTGTGATATCTGGTGTAGGAAAAGGTGTCACTACAGCTTCTATAGGAAAGATACTTCAGGAATACGGCTACAGCGTAACTGCCATAAAGATAGACCCCTACATAAATTATGATGCAGGGACATTAAGGCCCACAGAGCACGGAGAGGTATGGGTCACAGGCGACGGAGGAGAGATAGACCAGGACCTCGGGAACTATGAAAGGTTCCTGGGCATAGACATCCCCAAAGCCAACAACATAACTACAGGGCAGATATACGGAAAGGTCATAGAAGACGAGAGGTCAGGAAAATATCTTGGAAAGACGGTGCAGTTCATCCCCCATATACCTGACGAGATAAAAAGGAGGATAAGGGAGTCTGCAAAAGATTATGATTTCTGCCTCATAGAGATAGGAGGGACCATAGGAGACTATGAGAATATCCCTTACCTGTTTGCGGTAAAAAGCATGGAAAGGGAGATAGGAAAGGAAAACATCTCCTACATCTTAGTCACTTACCTCCCTGTCCCTGCCCATATTGAAGAGATGAAGACAAAGCCGACGCAGCAGGCCGTGAGGATGCTTACAGAGCACGGAATAATGCCTGACTTTATAATATGCAGGTCAAGGAAGGCATTGGACAGCATAAGGAAAAAAAAGATAGAGACATACGCAAACATATCTTCAGAGCATGTCATCTCCGAGCCTGATATAGACACCATATACAGGATTCCCCTTGATCTTGAAAAGGAAAAGATGGGGTTAAAGCTGCTGGATGAGTTTAAGCTAAAGCCAAAGGCAAAGCCTGCATGGAAAAGGTGGGAAGAGCTTGTAGGCAGCATAGCCCATCCGGAAAAAAAGGTAAGGGTTGCCATGGTCTGCAAGTATATAAAGATAGGGGACTACAGCCTTTCAGATTCTTATGTCTCTGTGAACCAGGCCCTGCAGCATGCGGCAGCAAACCTTAATGTTGGTGTGGAGATGGGATGGATAGACAGCAAAACATTTGAAGAAGACCCAAAGAGGGTTAAAGAGCTGGAGGATTATGACGGGATAATAGTGCCTGGAGGATTTGGAACATCAGGTGTAGAGGGAAAGATGATGGCGATAGGGTTTGCCAGAAAAAATGACATCCCTTTCATGGGCTTATGTTACGGCCTTCAGCTGGCTGTCATAGAATTTGCAAGGGACGTATGCGGCATGAAAGGGGCAAACAGCTCAGAGATAGACCCGGATTCAAAATACCCTGTGATAGACATCCTGAAAAGCCAGAAAAAGATGATCCTGGAAAGCAGGTACGGAGGTACTATGCGTCTAGGGGCTTACTCTGCCATGCTAAAGAGCAGCTCAAAGGTCCTTTCCTTATACAAAGAAAGAGGAAGGCTGGAAAAAGACAAAAAAAGGGTATCACAGCTGATCTCTGAAAGGTCGTTCAGGCTTGGAATATTGGAAGAAGGAAAAGACATAGTTTTAGAGAGGCACAGGCACAGGTACGAGGTAAATCCTGATTTCATACCTGATCTTGAAGCCAAGGGCCTTGTATTCTCAGGGTTCCACATAAGAAAAGACAAGACCAAACTGATGGAATTCCTAGAGCTTCCCGGATTGAGGTATTTCTGCGCAACGCAGGCCCATCCTGAATTCAGGAGCAGCCTTGAAGACCCTGCTCCTTTGTTCTATGGGTTTGTCAGAAGCTGTATAAGATAGT
>JAHWIN010000040.1 GCA_019322475.1 Candidatus Woesearchaeota archaeon | reverse complement strand
CTACTACGCTGACCAGAACGCCATACTTCGTATGGCAACCTGGTCATCTCGCTTTGAAAAGCTTCGCTTTTCTAACCTCTTACCCTGCTTCGCAAGCTAAGACGTCCTGGCCATGCCATGGATGCCTACGGTTTTAGAAAACAAGGTTTTCTAAACCATCAGAAAAACAAGTTTTTCTAAGGCATTAATGGCATTCATGGCACAGACGGTTAACTTTTCAATATCGCCGAAAATCTAAGGTAAAGCCCTGGCCATGCCCTGGATCTCTAGAAAACTTGTTTTCTAAAACATGCCATCAACTGCATCAGTGGCGCAGGCACTATGGTTCCTATGGAGCCAAATCACCATAATCTTTTTAAATAAGCTCTTTTTTAGCTAATAACACGATGGTAATCATGAAGTTCGGAGGAAGCTCTGTAGGGGATGCTGACAGGATAAAGAATGTCTGCGATATCATAAGATCTAAGCTTTCTGAAAAGCCTATTGTAGTTCTTTCTGCTATCAAAGGGGTTACAGACAAGCTGATAGAGACAGCAAATAAGGCAGCAGAAGGGCAGGATGTAAGCAAAGAGCTGGAAGAGCTGAAAGAAAAGCACAATAAGATCATAAAAGGCTTAGGCTTAGAAATCGGGCTGGTGGATGCACAGCTAAAAGAATACGGCAAGGTCCTGGATGATATCTTCATAACCAAAAAGATGAACCTTGAATCCATGGATACTGTCCAAAGCTTTGGAGAAAGGATGTCTGTAAGGATAACTGCAGCTTACCTTAATAAGATAGGCATAGAGGCAAAGGCCTATGACGCTTATGACATAGGGATGATCACAACGCCAGACTATGGCAATGCTGAGCCCCTTCCTGATACTGAAGAAAGGATATTCAAGAAGATCGGGAGCATGGACCATGTTCCGGTCATAACAGGGTTCATCGGAAAGGATTCTGCCGGAAATATAACTACCTTAGGCAGAGGGGGCTCTGACTATACAGCAGCAATAATAGGGGCTGCTGCAGGAGAGACCATTGAGATATGGACTGATGTAAACGGGATAATGAGCGCTGACCCAAGGGTCGTAAAGGATGCTATAACCATACCTGAAGTGAGCTTTGATGAGGCTTCAGAGCTGGCTTATTTTGGCGCAAGGGTCCTTCACCCAAAGACCATATGGCCTGCAATAAAGAAGAACCTTCCTGTCAGGGTCCTGAACTCGTTTGATGCTTCAAACAAAGGGACTACTATCCTGAACAAGCCAAAAAAAAGCAGAGAGATAATAAAAGCCATAGCCTGCAAAAAGAACATAAGCCTTATCAGCGTAGTATCTAACAGGATGCTGCTGGCCCACGGATTCCTGGCGAGGCTTTTTTCTGTCTTTGAGGACTATAAGAAAAGTGTTGACATGATCTCCACATCAGAGGTAAGCGTAAGCCTTACCGTGGATAATGAGGATAATATAGACAAGATAACCGAGGATCTTGAAGGGGTGGCGGATGTCCATATAGAGAAAGGCAAGGCTGTCGTATGTGTAGTCGGAGAAGGTATGAACAATGTTCCAGGGATATCCGGAAGGATATTCTCGATATTGGGAAAAAATAAGATAAACATAGAGATGATATCACAGGGAGCCTCTGAGATAAACATCAGCTTTATAGTCGACAATAAGGATGCGGACAAGGCTGTCCAGGCGCTGCATAAAGAGTTCTTTGGAGACCGAAAGAACAGCAAGTGAAAATATGACCCTATCAAAACGACCTAGTTCCAGGGCCAGCTTATGCATTCATCAAACATGAAGAGGGAATAATCTGCATCTCCGTTTACCACAAATGTCTTTATGCTGCTTCCTTTCAGCAGCTCCTTCGCTTTCTTAAGGGTCTTTCCTGTCCTGGACACATTATCCACCAGAAGTATCCTTGTCCTCCTGCCTTTCTTGGCCCCCAAGGTCTTCTTAAGGCTTTTGCTCATCGGCCTTACAAGGGCAGGCTCTTTTCTTATAACCTGGTTATCTTTCCTCCTGTAGTTGATCCATAAGGCCTTAACAGGAACATTAAGGATATCTGAAAGGAGGGATGCGGGCTTTATCCCGTCTCTTCCTATAGCTACTATAATGTCAAATTCAGGAAAATCTACCTTCTTCAT
>JAHWIN010000039.1 GCA_019322475.1 Candidatus Woesearchaeota archaeon | reverse complement strand
GGATTTTTTAGGATCCTAAAAATTATCAAATTGCCGAACAATCCCTACCCTTTAGGGTAAGGGTTAGGCAATTTGCTAATTTTTTTGAATTTCTGGTATCCCGTTCGGCTTAGCCTCTGGGATAACCCTAAACTCTGTTTAGGAACATGGTAAGCTCGCTTTGAAAAGCTTCGCTTTTCTAACCTCTTACCCTGCTTCGCAAGTTAAGATGTCCTGGCCATGCTATGAATGCCTGCGGTTTTAGAAAACAAGGTTTTCTAAACCATCAGAAAAACAAGTTTTTCTAAGCATTAATGGAATTCATGGCACAGACGCCTAGGGTTTCTACGGGGGGCCTGGGCAGGGGAATTTTTAAATACTAGCGTATATTTTGCCTTCTCGGAGAGGTATATGCTTAGTAGGGATAAGACTCCTAATACGGATAAAATAGGGCAAGATGGGTAACATAATTGGGTCAAAGGTTGCAAAAAACGGGAATATGCTGCACGAGACACTTATCGACTATGATGAGTCACTGCAGCTTAAAGGCCATGTAAGGAATGTGCATATCTTTTCAGAGGATGCTCCGGGCATCGATCTTGATATCTCATCAAGAGGGAAGGAAAAGTCTACGAGGTATCTTTTGATACCTATGGATGTGAGAAAAGGGATAAGCCTTAAGAACAAGGTAAGGTTTCAGAAGCTGGAGACCAGCTCAAAGGTAATCCTGATATATGCTGCTGACAAGGCGAGAGGGTAGTGCATGAAGGCTGCCGGGAGGTTTTTACCGTTTGGACCCAATACTTAGAAAAAACTTCAGAAGAGTTTATATAGGATAAACACCCCAATAACAACTATGGCTTCGTTAGTAGGCTCTAATATAAGGCCTGAGAAGAACAAGGTTGAAGTAAAGCTGTCGATGAACTATTCTGAATATATGCTGCTTCAGGGCCACGCCACTAACATCAGGATATTTTCAGAGAATACGCCTTGTGAAAAGACAAGGGTCAGGACAACAGGGAAGAGAGGGGAGACAAAATACCTGCTTGTCCCCAGGGACATAAGAAATCAGATAAGGTTCAACAGCAATGTTGACTGCCAGTACAGGATAATAGGAGATAAGGTGATACTTTTTTTTGTGATAGACAAATGAGAGGCAATAAGATGGAAAGGGTAAAGACAGGCATACCAGGCTTTGACGAGCTTGTCGAGGGTGGCATCCCAAGCGGCTCTAATATCCTGCTTTCAGGGTCTCCTGCAACAGGAAAGACTATCTTCGGCCTCCAGTTCTTATACGAAGGGGCTTTGATGTATGATGAGCCGGGCCTTTATATCTCTTACGAAGAGCCTAGAGAGAACCTGATAAAGACAACAGAAAGGTTTGACTGGGACATAGAAAGGATGGCAGGCCGGAATAAGCTCATAATAAGGTCATTCCCTGATGAGACTCTTTTCTTCGACACATTCATGGCTGACATAAGGAAGGCTGTAAAGGATTACGGGATAAAAAGGATAGTTATAGACTCTTTAACTACATTATGCTTCCAGAGGTCTATCGAGGAGGAGCATGGAGACAGGCACTTAAGCGAGGAGGAAAGGGAGAAAAAGTTTATCTTTAAGCTCGTATCCTCCCTTAGGGATATCAAAGGAGCCACTAAGCTCCTGATCTCCGAAGTAGAAGGCGACGATGAGGGAAAGCTGGCCAGCGAAAAGGCCTCTCCTTTTCTATGCGACGGCATAATCTGGATCAAGTTCCTGACCATGGGAGGAACCCATTCAAGGCAGCTTATAGTAAGGAAGATGAGGCATACCAGAAATGTTTCTGCATTCACCAACTTAAGGATAAGCTCGGCAGGCATCAGTGTAGAGAAGATGAGTGATATATAGCATGTTCACTTTATCAACTAAAAAAGCAATGATAGAAAATAGGATCATAATAGGGGATGGGCGATCCTCTATACTTGGGCGTGATGTTACTATCTTTCCCATCAATATCCTCATCCTTTTGCAGAGATATTTTACAGAGAAGTATGGAAAAAAGGCAGGAGATATATTTTATTGCGCAGGTAATCTTCAGGGGAGAATCCTATTTGAAGATTACCTTAGGTCTAAAGGCCTGCCTAGAGATTTTAACTCTTTTAACAATTTCTTAAATGTTCCTGAGATATTCGGCTACGGCTCCCTTAAGCTGAAACATTACAGCTTGGAAGAAAGGAAGATGATAATCGAAAATTCCTCCAGCCCATTCAGCAGGCAGTATGTAAAGCTGTTTGGGTTTCAAAAAAAAAGTGTGGATCATTACATGAGGGGGTTCTATTCAGGGATAGCAGAAATAATCATGGGCAAAAGGATTGTCAGTGTAGAATTAAGCTGCAGGGTGAAGGATGAAGGCAGTTGCATAACCGTGATAAAGCCAGAGATTGATTTTGACAAGTCAAAAAAGCTGGTTAGGGAGCAGATCCCTGAGAATCTTATCTGCGATGGCTTATACGAAAAATTAATAGGGGCCAGGCAGCATCATAATGATCATAATAAGCAGGAGCTTAGCCAGACAGAATTTTCTAGGAGGATCATTGCCCATGAGCAGATGTACTTCAAAAATGGCTGGTTTATACTTATGGGCATCTGCGGATTCATATGCAATGTTGAGATATTTGCTTTGATCAGTCATCTGCTCTATGAGGCTTTTGGGGAAGAGGCTCGTGAAATTTTTTATGAGCTGGGAGAAGCCCAGACAGAATATGGCTGTAAATTTCAGGTAGAGACTTTTGGATTCGATAAGCTAAAGTTTTTGGAATCTTTTGTTCAGCAGACAGAAATTACAGGGTACGGCTTAGTGGCTATAGATACTGCAGATTTTTCCAATAACAGGTTTGGATATAAACAGGAGAGAAGCTTATTTTCAGAAAGGTATCTCCAGCTTTTTGGCAGGCAGGAAAACTCATCATGCAGTTATGTTAAAGGCATACTTGCCGGCATGATAAAAGGCATAACTGGCAGGGAAATCGAAGCCCATGAGACAAGGTGCAGGATAACTGGAGATGACTGCTGTTACTATGAGGTTAATTCTGCTGAAAAAGGCACCAATAAAGGCTTAATCCAGCCTGAGATATTCAAGAGAATCTTGTCTCCCGCATCATTCCTTCCAGCGGAATGACCTTATTTTTGTTTGCTATGTAGCAGTTTTTTGAATGGTCTATAAGGCCTTTTGGCTTTTTTAGGTCATCTTTAAACATATATAGTGGCACTGCCGAATGTTCTTTGAGGAGCCTGCTGCTGGAGTCTTTTTTTACCTTGAATCTTACCTTTTGCCCTGCTTTTTTACAGCCTATAAGGGATAAACCGCCATAATCAGGGTTTCCGGCAGTAAAGATGAATTGGACATCCAGCTTGTCAAAGGCGTATTTATGTGCAGTATAAAGAAGGTATGTTCCTATGTTCATACCCTTTGATCCAGGATTGACTACAAGCCTTGAGCTGTCTGCAATAGGAAGGCGTTCCTCCTGCCTCTTTTTGAGCTTTTCCAGAAAATGACCTAACGGGAAGATACAATCACTTGACAGCCCATGCTTTGACAGGCCTACAATCCTTATCGCTCCTGCCAATATATCATCTTTTGCTATGATAAAGTGATATGTAGATGGGAGAAGATCATAAACATCTTTTATCTTTTTGCTTGGGTGCTCTTTGGGATCTATGGCTTTTATCCCAGAGTATGTTTCGAACCTTAGGGCCCATATCTTTTCCATCCATAACCTGTATGACCTTTCCATATTCTCCCTTTTGGAAGATACCTTCTCATCACTTATCCGCTTTGCATACATTTTGGAAAACTTAGCTTTGTTTAAGGGTTATCAGAGGTCTTTGATCTTGCAATTTATCTTTTCAATCATCCTTGCCAATCCGGCGTAGTCCCCTGTTTCAAGCATCTTTCTGGAGACATCCCCAAAATCCCCTATTTTTATGCCTAAATGCGAAGCTAATAATACAGAATAATCTAGGACTCCCACATTGATGCCCTCTTTTATGAGGATATTGGCCAGCTCTCCTGATTTATCGTTTATCTCCTCTGATGTTTTTCCGCCCATACTCCATGGAAGGGGAAGCCAAAGATAGGAGGGTGCTGAAAACTTTATCTTATAACTCATCATGGTTTTACTGAATGATTTGGGGTCTTTGAGCTTAAAGCCGTACTTTTCCTTGTTCTTTTCCCATTCGGTTCCAGTTTGGAGTAGCGGCGCTGTAGGCACAACAGAATCAGGCCTTGCTTCAAGAAGAAACTCAACGGTCTCTTTTTCTGTTTCCCTGGTCTCCAGGGGAGCAGGAAAGATTATGCCGACAATGGCGTAAATGCCTGCCTCTTTGCAGAGCCTTATCGAGTTCCTTGCCTGCTCCTTTGTTATCTGCTTGTTCATCACTTCATCAAGTATGAAGCTGCTTCCGGACTCTATGCCAAAGAACAATGAGACACATCCGGAATCCTTCAGCTTCTGGTAGTACTCTTTTGGCTGGCTGGATGCCCTTTCAAATCCGGTCCACCTTATATCTAGCTTTCTTCTTATAAGCTCATCTGCTATCTCTATCCTCAGTTTTTGTGAGGGGCTTGAAGCTATGAGCCTAAAAAGGTTCATCCTGTTTCTTTTTACAGAGCTTTCTATCTCATCAACAACAGCTTTTGCTGCCCTTATCCTCCATCTCTTTCCGCTCTTTAGCGGGTGTAAGCAGAAATTACAGCAGTAAGGGCACCCCCTATTATCTTCTATCAGAAAAGCCTTAATCTTTTGGTCTCCTTCCATGGCAGGGTATATGCTTGGGCTGTATTCTGGAGAGGGAAGCTCGTCCAGGCTTTCTATCCTTTCCAAACGTGTCTTTGTCACCTTGCCATCGTCCCTGAAGATTAGGTTGGGGATATCTTTTAGCTTTCTTTTTCCTAAGCTATAGTCTGCCAGCATCAGTATCGTCTTTTCGCCTTCACCATAGGCAAGGGCATCAAACGCAGACGTTTCAGAGAATAGGTCTTCCATAAAACCATCTACCTGCGGGCCCCCTCCAAATATCAATAATCCGGGGTTTTCTTTTTTTATCGCTTCAGCTATCAGCAGTGAGCAGTGGAAGGGCTGCCCCATGAAAAGCTTGAAGGCTATAAAATCAGGCTGCATCTCCTGTATCTTCAGGCTTATCTCTTCTGCGACCTTTAAAGCCTGCTTGCCTATATGTTCGTCTATCTTTTTCTCCAGCGCCTTAAGCCTGCTTATCTCTTCCTTATCAGGCTCCTTTCCCTGCATCCTCTTTAGTTCTATGCCTTCCAGCAGGGATGTTATCTTTTCATTGAGGTCTTCCGGAAAAAGCCTTTTTACTGTTTTAGGGACAGCGTAATCAAGGATCAGTGTTTCGTGTCCCTGGCTTATCAATGAGGCAGCAAGGGAGGCAAGGCCGTTGTCAGGCTGGAACGAGCTTATAAGGTGGGGTATCCCTACAAAGCTTATAAGGATGCTTCTGCTTTTTTTACTTCCGTAATCTTCCATGCAGCTGATCATGGACCTGGCTGGCAAAAGCTTTTCTTTTGCAATATGGCCTCACAGGCTTTTTTTTTGACTAAGATAATAAAAAAATGACAGAAAATGGAATAATATAGCAGAGGAATTCCGCAAGGCATAAGGTTCAGCTTGGGGGATATGCAAAGGAAAGAATCGTTTCGATCATAATGCAGGTAAAAGCATAATGGCAAAGCTTACCGATTACGAGGCATCCCTCTTGTGGGATGAATACAGTCTGAACGGATACAGCTATATATCAGAGCTTCCTGAGAGCAGGAAGATGTTAAAGAGGATAGCTGGGCTTATAGGAAGAAACAAGCAAGTTCTTGATGCAGGCTGCGGCACAGGCATCCTTTCAGAGATGCTTTCTGAGAAGAACAGGGTTGTGGCTGTAGATTTCAGCAGAAGGATGCTGGATTTTGCATCACAAAAGGCTAAGTGCAAAAAGAGCATGGAAGTGAGATATGGAAACATAAACAGCCTCCAGTTTAACAGCTGCTGTTTTGATGCTGTTGTTTGTGTAAATGCACTTTTCACCCTTGAAGACCCTGAAAAGGCTGTCCTTGAATTCAGGAGGGTTTTGAAAAGCGGCGGGATATTGATATTATCAAGCCCTTTGAAAGGAATAGGGAGCAGCGTTTTCAATAAGGTCAAGGAGGATGCCAGAATACACGGCCTTGATATGGGAAAGATAAACTCTTTGATAGATCAGAGCCAACTCATGTTCCAGATGGGGCAGGTCAGATATACTCCATCTTATAAGGGAATAATAAGCTTAGTTGAGGGAGCCGGATTCCGTGTTGAGGTGAAAGAAAGGACTTATTATAACTCTAATTTTCTTATAATGGCTGTTAGCGATAAAAGCGAAAGGAATGATCATAGGGGGTAGATAGTTCTGTATCCATTTTTTCACCATGCCTAGATCATCTGATAAGCTGTAATCTTTATCCTGATCTATACTATTGGAAATTTCGCAGGAAATTTCAGGGGGATTTCTTGGATCCAATACGGATTTCTGAACCTTTAGAATGCTGACGCATTCAAAAGTAATACCCCTCATTTTAGTGCGAGAAATTTTAGCAGACGAGGGACTGCCCAATAGACTGCTAAACAGCCAACGCTATCGCGTTGGTGTTTCCAAGACTTCAAACCTATGGCAAATACCCCGACCGCTTTGGAATAAGATTCCAAACCCCTCAAACAAGGTTTGAGATTTAGGCAGGGGATGACCGTCGGTTTGAATTATATGCGCCTAAATCACTAGTTGGGATGATAAAACAGATTAATTTATCCCAAAATTACCGAAAAATTAATAAGGTAGATGTAAGAAGATATCTTAAGGTACCAAATGCAATCCAGCAGGGCCGTAAGCATATAAGCTATTATACTCATTATTTAATTCTTTCATAGTCCTCAAATCTTTTGATAATCATAACCACTTAGGGCACAGGAATATTGTGCATATATATGTATGCATACCAATGATATGTATGCCGGTAAAATTACAAAAAACTCGATAAAACTTGACGTTATCCGATATATGTTGGGATAATAATTTAAACCGTTTTGATAGGTTTAGGATTTGGGTGTTTTAAATGATAGACCAGACCCGGCTGTTTTCAAACCTAGTTTCGATGCATCTTGTCAATGAGCTGGGGATAACAAGGGGGAACATAAGGCTAATCCTTGAGGCTGTAACCTATTTCTGCACCAATAATAAGACCAATATATTTACGATAAAGGATATACTGGACAATGTTCTTCCTCCGATAAAAAGGTCAACGGTCTTTGATTATGTCCCTAACCTGAAAAAGATAGGCGTATTCAGGGAAAAGCCTACACAGTCAAACACAAAGATATACCTTTTTCATGTGAATAGCTTCTCCATGAAAGAGATCATAGAGTCAGATTTTCCCGAGTTCAAGGATGACCTTAGGAAGTTTATCGAGCATGTTTATATGGGATCAGCATGATCCCTTTTAGGTTTGCCTGCCTTATGTTTAGCTAAATGCGACAGCCGTCAAATTACTTTTTTATATCTGCTTTATCTTACCTTTTATTGAAGGCGATGCAGCTTAGTAAGATAAGCTTGGTTTTTTAGCCTTTAAAAGAGGTGAAAGATGGTAGAAAAAAGCAGGCTGTTCTCAAATATACTTGCCCTTTATCTTGTTGATGACCTTAAGATAACAAGGGGGAACATAAGGCTTATCATAGAGGCTGCCATAAATTTCTGCATGCAAAAAAGGACAAACATCTTTACCGTAAAGGATATCATAGAAAATGCAATACCGGCACTAAAAAGGTCGACCATCATAAACTATATGCCGGACCTGAAATCTATCGGGCTTTTCGATGAGAAATCAACCTCGTCAAGGACGGGGATATACAGGCTTAATTTCAATGCAGCCAGCATAAAAGGAAGGATAGAGGCTGATTTTCCTCAGTTCAGGGCTCCTTTGAGGGAATTTGTAGAAGATGTTTATGTTGGGGCATAGGCAGGCATATGCAGCAGGGGCGCATGCTGCTGAAACTATAATATGGAAAAGGAAACCAGCAGTCTGGAGTATAAAAGGGAAGCGATATGCGAGATAATCAGGAGGATAAGGAAAAATGGGATAATAAAGAACCCTGCGGAGCTGGATTCTTTTTTTGGCATCGATGATGATCTGGATACAAAAAAATGACGGCGAAACACTAAATGCATGACAGACAAACAACCGCTTTTTCTAAGATAATAAAAAAAGCCTCTAAAGAGATAAGCCCTTTAGGGATATGCGATTTCTCAAACGCGCTTGTAAATACAGCCCAAGCCATAGCTCTGGTGCTGGATACCAAAGGAAAGATACTTTGGTTTAACCCTTACATGGAAAAGCTTTCAGGCTATAAGCTCTATGAGGTATGCGGGAAGGATTGGTTCACGACCTTCCTGTCAAAAGGGGACAGGCAGGGGATAATAAAGCTTTTTTCAAAGGCTATAGGGAAAAAAAGGACAAGGGGGAATGTAAACCCAATTGTGACAAAAAAAGGCGAGTTGAGGCATATAGAATGGTACGATACTGTCCTTAAGGGAAAAGATAAGGGAATAGTGGGGCTGCTGGCCATAGGCCATGACATAACTGAAAGAAGAAAGGCAGAAGAATGTGTCAGGAAAGAGCAGAAAAAATTCAGGACATACCTCAACCTTGCCGCTGTTATCATGCTTGCGATAGACTGCAGAGGAAAGGTAACTTACATCAACAAGAAAGGATGTGACATACTTAAGTGCAGCAAAAAAGACATAATCGGAAAGAGCTGGTTCAATAACTTTATACCTGCAAGGCTGAGAAAAGGCATAAGGGATTACTCTCTTCAGATTCTTGAAGGAAAGCTTCATCCTTTCAGATACCGTGAAAACCCTGTCCTATGCAGGGATGGGACAGAGAAGCTCATCGCCTGGCATAACATCCTGTTGAGGGATGATGATGGAAATATTATAGGCCACCTTAGCTCCGGCCAGGATATCACAAGAAGGAAGAAGGCGGAAGACGGCCTTAAGAAGAGCGAGGAAAACTACAAGTTCCTTTATGAATTCGCCCCCTTGCCTTACCAGTCCCTTGATAAGGACGAGAATATACTCCGGGTGAACAGCGCATGGCTCAAGGCTTTGGGCTATAAGATGGAAGAGGTGATAGGAAAAAATTTCTCTGCATTCATAAATCCGCAGCATGTTAGGCCTTTCAGAAAGTTCTGCTTTGGATCCTTAAGGGGGAAGCAGATCCCTTATTTTGAGTTTGAGCTGAAGAAAAAGGACGGCAGCTTTATAACAGTGCTTTTTAAGGGAAAGGCAGCCTATGGCGATAAGGGCAGGTTCATCAGGGCCAACTGCATATTCACGGACATAACTGAAAAGAAAAAAGCAGAAAACATAATATCAGACAGGCTTAGGAGGCTTAAGGAGATAGATGCTATGAAAGACGACTTCATGCACATGGCAGGCCACGAGCTTAAGACACCTTTGGTCCCTCTTTTTGGATATCTTGGGATTCTTGCAGACAGGAGGCAGGGTAGTTTGTCCCCTGCCCATCAGCAGGCACTGGACAGCGCATTGATGCAGGCAAGGATACTAAATAAGGTAATAGATGACATACTTGATGCTGCAAAACTTCAGACCTCAAGGATGAGGTTCAATTTTAGGATGATAGATCCTGGAAAGCTTGTAACGTCTGTAGCTGGAGGATTTTCAAGCCTGGCAAAAGATAAGGGCATTGGCCTAAGGCTTAAGGTAGGAAGACTTCCAAGGATAAGGGGGGATAAGGCAAGGCTGGCCCAGGCCCTTGAAAACCTGATAAGCAACGCCATCAAGTTTACTGAAAAAGGCTCAGTAACAGTATCTGCAGGAAAAGCCAAAGGAAGCGTGATAATAACTGTGAAGGACACAGGCATAGGGATAAGGAAAAGGTTTCAGGAAAATATATTCAGGAAGTTCTTCCAGGCTGACAGTTCGATAACAAGAAAAGCTGAAGGCGTAGGCTTAGGGCTTTCTATCTGCAAGGGGGTAATAAAGGCGCACAATGGAAATATCTCTGTTAAGAGCAGACCTGGAAAAGGCTCTGTCTTTTCAGTCAGCCTTCCCCTTCCCTAAGCTTCCTGGATTTTATAAGGCCATAAACTACAGGGAATCCAGGTAAAATTCATGAATCATGCCAATGATATGCCCTTATAGGCTTTGTTTAGTATCTAAACCATCCCGTTTTCTCCGGTTTTTAATCACAACCTTAATCTTTTATTGTTAACAATGCCGTTAACAACTTAGATATCTGATGAAAAAAGGGGAGATTATGTCTGGATTTAGAAGAAGTTATAGCTTCTTTGCATTATCGGGCATAGCTGGGCATTCTGGTTTTTTTGTAGGATCTGAGACAGCGGGTTTAGCTGAGCTTTATTGCTTCTTTAGTTCAGCTGATCCCTCATGTCCGACAAATGGCAGCAGCCTAACCCCCCACCCCATATAAAAAATGCCTCAAAAGGGATGGAGAAAAAAAATCTTTCTTTTTTTTATAGCAATGCTTCTCTTATTATTTTTGGCTTATAGTCTCAATGCAGAAAAAATTAAATCTTCAGATGAAAGCCTGATAAATGAAAGCAGGATAACCCTTGTGCTGGAGTACAAGGCAGGGACAGCGTTTGATACAGATGATGACGGCATCGAATATATCCCTGGAGGCGTAGTAGATATTACTGCTGAGAATTCCTTCTTTAGCTGGGATGTCGACCAGAGCAGGCTGTGCACAGAATGGCATCTCAATTTTCCTGAAGGCCATAGGCTTTGTTATGGGAGCATGCCCTGCTGCAGCTTTATAGGCTTAGAGCCTTCCTTAGGTGAGTGGGATGAGCCGTTCAGCCTAAGCTACGGCAGGTATGGTGCCTCTTTCAACAATACTGTAGACTCAAGGCTTATCTATGTTGATTATAACCTAACTCCAGGCGAGCCTTATGCCCATATATATAACAGCAGCAGGGAGAGGCTTTATGCCTTATTTATTGAATCTCCTAAGATAGTTACGAAGCTGATAGCTGTCTTTTTTGAGAGGATAAGGGCCCTAACAGGGGCGATAATAAGGGTATCTTCCTTTCTAAGGGAACTGAATGAAACCCCCCTTACTTTCAGGTCGGTAAGCCTGTACGTAAATGACGCTTATATCGAAACGAAAGAGACGGATATCCTTGGAGGGGTGGTTTTTGAGTTGAATGATTCTTTGGGCCTAAAGCCTCCTTACATCATCAACCTCACCTATAAGGGGGAAAAAATAATGATTGGGCAGAGGACTATAGAATACCTTCCGTCCCATGCTTATCTTTTTGTCCTGAATAATGCCTCTAATGCCACGGGCTCTGATGAGACGGATATAACATTGGATCCTGCTGTGAGGGACTCATCAGGGAAAGAGATAGGGGCAGAGGTGGAGATAAGGGGCATGGTGCAGGGCAGGGTAGAGGCACGCTATAAGAAAGAGAAAAAGCCGGGAAGAAGGGAGATTTCTGCAAGAAAAGCTGACAGGGAGATAAGGGTAATAAAAGGAAGATACAGGATAAGGGTAAATATCAGCAGGGGCCCTGTCAGGAAGATAGAATTTAATGATGTTGAGCTTAGGAAGAACATGACAAGGTTCCTGGGGATAGACGAGGTTGATGAAAATAAGATAAAAGAAAAGAGCTTTGTCAACGCCTATGCCATAGACCCATCAAACCTTAACTTTACAGATGCCGTTGTAACCGTAACTGCTGCAGGAACATCATTGTACAAGTGCCAGGACTGGGACTTTGAAGGGCAGGCGTGTGAAGGGGAGTGGGAGCTGTTCAAGTCAGGATTGGTCCCTGGAGAGGAATATACATTTAAATTGACTCCAGAAGACCCCGGCTTTGGGGAGGTTATAGAGATAACAAAGGCAGTGCATCTTGATAAGGACAAAAGCTTTGTCTCTGACATCTACAACCAGACCAGGGAATTGGATGGCGTGTGGTCAGGGCCTGTCTCTCATGGCGAATATGTCAGGGTAACATTCGAGAAAAATCTAACCTCCGGCAATGATATAACCTTGTATCCGGGAATTGTTGACGGAGATCCAAAAATTGAAGTGTACGAGCTTGATGGAACTGAAGTTGTTGCTGAATTTAGCGGCATTAGTCCAAATCAATATAATAAGGTTTATCTGGATGGCCTGGCTGGAACTCAGGATGCCTTTGACTTAAAAATACTTAGCGGAACTTTAGAATTAGACCATATTGTAGACCCCTCATTTACCAATGGGACTTTGGCAAGCGACATTTCCTTAAGCCCCCTTACAACTACATCTTTTGTTGCTGCCTGGGTGGATGTCAACGAGACAGACATCTCCTTTAGGATAATGGATACTAACGGCTCTATAATCCTCGATACAGT
>JAHWIN010000038.1 GCA_019322475.1 Candidatus Woesearchaeota archaeon | reverse complement strand
CTTTTTTGTTGCTTGATCTATACCATAACTTTTTCTTGGATTCTTACTGTAAACTTTTGTTCTGCTGCATGTCAAATAAGAATGCAAAAAGAAGGAACTGCAGGCCAGTAATTATGAACAAAGCTGTAAGGATGGCTTGGTTTCCTGATACTGGCCCAGTAAGGCCCTTATACGCAATCCAGATGCCCATCAAAGTCCCCGCAGGCAAAAAAAATAAACCTAAAAAATAAAAAAAGATCAATGGATGAAAATCCTGAAAGAAGTATTTGGTAGTTATCCTCCAGAAGAATTCCTTTACCAGCCTGGGGCCTACCTTCAGGATGTACCTTAAGATATTTATCTGAGACTGGCGTTCCCCTTCCAGGTAGATGGCCCTTCTTGGAACGTCTTTTACCCTTAGGTTGTGCACGTTGAACAATACAAGGAAATCAGAGACGTAACCATAGCCTTTCCAGGCCTTGTCCCAGTCAACACTGTCGATGGCATCTTTGGTCATTGCAGTATAGCCGTCCTGCGTGTCAAATATGTTCCAGTAGCCTGAAGCTACTTTTGTCATAAGAGAAAGGACAGAATTGCCGAAGAATCGGTGCTTTGGCATCACTGTATAAGCTGTCCCTCCTGAAAGGAACCGGTTTCCTTTTGTATAATCTGCCTTTCCCTGGTAGATGGGTTCCAGGAAATTTGGAAGATCCTTAAGGTCCATCTGGTTGTCTCCGCCTATAACTACAGCAACATCAAAATTGTCTTTAGATGACCTTTTGTAGCCTGTTATTATTGCGGCTCCTACTCCTGAGTTCTTTTCATGGCTTATCAGCTCTATCCTCTTATCTTTTACTGCCATCTCTTTTACAACATCTGCTGTCTTGTCTTTGCTTCCATCATCAACAACATAAACCTTGTCTATAGTTTTAGGGATATTCTCCAACGTAGGCCTGATAAGCTTCTCTTCATTGTAAGCCGGTATGACCAAGGATATCTTTAGGCTCTTGTACATTATGCCTTTACCTCACTTTTGAACCATTCCACAGTATCCTTAAGCCCCTCTTCGAGCCTGACCTTCGGTTTCCATCCCAATATCTTCTTAGCTAATGTTATGTCAGGCTGCCTTTTCTTAGGATCATCTTTTGGGAGGCCCTTAAATATTATCTTTGATCCTGATCCAGTCATCTCCTTGACCTTTTGGGCAAGCTCCAGGATGGTGAATTCATGAGGGTTTCCAAGGTTTATCGGGCCAATCTCATTTTCCTGAGCCATCATCTTGATAATGCCATCGACCATATCTGAGACATAGCAGAAGCTTCTTGTCTGCTTTCCATCACCATATACGCTTATGTTTTTTCCACTGATAGCCTGAACTATGAAGTTTGAGACTACCCTTCCGTCATCCTGAGCCATCCTCGGGCCGTAAGTGTTGAATATCCTGACAACCCTTATATCCACACCGTTCTGCCTGTGATAGTCAAACATCAATGTTTCTGCACACCTTTTACCTTCGTCATAGCACGATCTTACCCCTATGCAGTTTACATTCCCGAAGTAGCTCTCTTTCTGTGGATGCTCTAAAGGATCACCATACACTTCAGATGTAGAGGCCTGCAATATCCTTGCGCTGTGCTTTTTTGCCATACCCAGCATATTTATCGTGCCCAGGATATTTGCCTTGATGGTCCTTATAGCATTGAACTGATAATGAACCGGGGATGCAGGGCAGGCAAGGTTATAGATAAACTCTATCTTTTCATCCTTGATATCCAGAGGGTCAATTATGTCATGCTCGATAAACCTAAAATTATCATTATCCATAAGATGCTGGATGTTCTTCCTGCTTCCTGTAAAAAGATTATCGACACATATAACTTTTGTGTCCCTGACAAGCCTGTCACAAAGGTGGGATCCTATGAACCCTGCTCCTCCGGTTATGAGTACAGCCATCTTAGAATACCTTAAACTCCTTTTTTGCCTTTTCAAGCTGGTCAAGCGTGCCTATATCGAACCATCTCTTGTCGGTTATGTAGCAGTAGACATGCTCTTCCTTATGCAGCCATTCAAGAAAGTTTCCTGCCTTGTCGCTGTTCTTATACTTAGTTACAAACTCATTGAGCATAGGAAGGACATGAGGGGGGTATATATAGACTCCGGTAGACGCCAATGTGGACTTGGGGTCATCCGGCTTTTCTTCAAACTCAACCATCTTTCCAGAGCTGTCTACACCAACTATGCCATATTGCCTTGCAAGCTCCTTGTCCTGCACGTCATAAAGGGCAACAGCACTCTTGTTGTGCTTCTTGTGGCTTTCCACAAAATCCTTCAACGAGAATTCGAAGAGGTTGTCTCCTGCAACAATCAAAATACTTTCCTGGATGTTTTCCTTCTTTATGACAAAATTGACATCCCCCAAAGAACCCAGGCGATCATCGTTTGACGTTGTCAGGTCATTTATTATCTTTATCTTTTTCGGTGACCTGAATTCGCTTAACCAGCCCATAAAATGGTTATAAAACTTGTCATTGGTGATAATGAATATCTCATCAACCTCATCTATTCCTTCAATCTTCTTTATTATATGGTCTACTATGGGCTTTCCTCCAACATGCAACAGCGGCTTAGGCCTGTCTTTTGTAAGGGGGTAAAGCCTTGTTGCATATCCTGCAGCCAATAATATCACTTTCATATTCCACACCTGTTGTTTTTGTACGGGGCTTTAAACCTTTCCTTGTAATATCATATAACTTCAGAGCAGAGAGACTATCGCCTTCCTACACCAATATAGTTAAAGCCAAGATCTTTCATCTCCTTAGGCTCATAAACATTTCTTCCATCTATTATATTCGGCCCTTTCAGGAGGCTTTTTATCTTTTTTTTGTCTAAGCTTCTGAACTCATTCCATTCGGTCATTATAACCAATGCGTCTGCCCCATCGACAGCTTCATAAGGGTCCTGCAGATATTCTACATTGTCCAGTATCTTTTTTGCTGTCTTTTGCGCTTCAGGGTCAAAAGCCCTTATCCTTGCGCCCTCTTTCTGCAGTTCGCTTATGACTACTATAGAAGGGGCTTCTCTCATATCATCTGTCTTTGGCTTAAATGCCAGGCCCCATACAGCTATAGCTTTTCCATCAAGTTCCGGGAGCAGCTTTTTGACCTTAGGGACCAATGATATTTTTTGCACTTCATTCACATCTTCTACTGCCTGCAGTATCCTGCTTTCTACCTCGTGATGGTTCATGGTCTGGGCAAGAGCCTTTACATCTTTTGGAAAGCATGAACCCCCATAACCAGCTCCAGCCTGCAGGAACCTTGGGCCTATCCTTGAGTCAAGGCCCATGCCTTTTGCAACCTCTTTTACATCTCCCCCTGCCTTTTCACATAATCTTGCTATCTCGTTCATGAAGCTTATCCTTGTAGCTAACATAGCATTGCTGGCGTATTTGATTATCTCTGCGCTTTTTGTGCAGGTAAACATTATAGGCTTGTTGGTCCTTGCAATCCCTTTGTAGATTTCTTCCATCACCTTTCTTGCTTTTTCGCTCTCTGTTCCTATTATGACGCGGTCAGGCATCATGAAATCATTTATGGCTTCGCCTTCCCTAAGGAATTCAGGGTTAGAGACGACATCAAACTCAATAAGACTCTTGCTTTCAGAGCCGGAAGCAGCTATCCTTGCTTTTTGGGCATCTTCTATAATCCCCTTTACGAGCTCTGCAGTGCCTACAGGAACTGTGCTTTTGTCCACCACCACCTTATACCCGTTTATGTATGTCCCTATGTCTTTTGCAACCTGCTTTACAAATGAGAGGTCTGCCTTGTGGTCCTTTCCAGGAGGCGTGCCGACTGCAATGAAGATGACCTGGGAATCCCCTATAGCTTTTTTAGAATCTGTCGTGAACGATATCCTTTTTTCCTTGAAGTTCCTGTTCAGCATGTCTTCAAGCCCGGGCTCATATATCGTTATATCTCCATCATTGAGGGCATCAATCTTGCCTTGGTCTATATCTACGCAGATAACATCATTTCCAAGCTCAGAAAGGCATGTTCCCACAGTAAGGCCTACATAACCGGTACCTATTATCGCAATCCTCATCAAACCACCTCCTGCTAAGGAATAATCTATCATTTAAAAAGATTATGTACGAACTATTTGTTACTTTAGAGTAGTGCAAAAAGCGAAAGATTTATAAATGAGCCCATCTGACTTGTTTGCTTAGTAATTTGGTTTGTAGGGTTAAAATGGTAGTAGTACTTAAAGAAGACAAAGATATCAAAAGAGCACTCGATAACAAGCAAGTAGTAGCCTATACACTTTTTGGGGAATACCCTCTTCCAAAAGACATGCCCCTTATAAGGGTTGCATCTAAATCTGATTTTAATAGGGAACAAGAGTTGCTAACCGGCTCTTTTTTATCCGGAACAGGAAAATCATCATATAAACCAGTGAAAGGTACACTTGAGGATAAAGTAGGCCCTCTTGAAATTAAGGAGATGATGGAGGAGGATGCTATGGAAATACCTCCATTCGGACAGGATAAAATAG
>JAHWIN010000037.1 GCA_019322475.1 Candidatus Woesearchaeota archaeon | reverse complement strand
CTAAGTCCTGATGTTTATTACGTACTCCATTAGTAGTAACTTTTTTAAATAGAAGCTGGTTTTCAGCCTGGATGGATAACGAAGAAGGAAGGATAATCACACTCGCAGATATAATAAGGCTCCCTAACCCTAACCGGATTATACCTAAGAAAAAAAAGTCTAATAATGGTATATATGATTGGATTAATGTAATCTTAAAAAACGGAGGGTTTATATTCCCTGCAAGAGATGACAAGATTGCTCAAAGTATAATTGCAGCTTATAACCTGGATAATAATGAAAACCCAGCATATAATAAAGCATCAATTCAAGATATAGGAGCCGAAGGAATCTATGAAGCTGTTCCAGGAGCTAAAGGATTGTTAAAAGCTGAACCTGAAGAAAAACTGACCGCATTACTGATATACAGCTATATGGCAAAGCCCGCTGACGTAGCCAGCTTAAGTAGTGATAAATACGCCTGCCCCATAGGTCTCCTAGGGTTAGTTGTTAGCAAAGAACAAGGGTCAGGTGATGAAACATCATCTCTTATAATCTTAGGTAAAGATAGGGATAAAATCCTATATGGAGATTTGGGTCCACGTAAGATTGGATTAGAAGATAAACTTAACTATTCCAACCAATTACCCTTCTGGAAAGTTATGAGGCATGGTCAAGCTTAAACACCTCTATCTTTCTCTCCTCTTATTTTTCAGATACCTTTAAAAAAAAATAAACACCCCTGACTAGCATGAGAGTTATAAAAATCCCCTCTTCGCAGGGAGGGCTGAAAAAAGCTGAAGGCTCAGAGATGGCCCCTGACATCATACTGGAAAACACGAAGGACCTGTTCATGTCAGAGGATTCTATCCTTCCTGTATTTGATGTCGATTCTGTTGGCATAGCAAGCTCAAACATAGAAGAGACAAACAAAAACATCTATGAAAAAGCCCTGGATGTCCTAAGAAGCTCAGCAAGGCCCATATTCTTAGGCGGAGACCACTCAGTAACATATCCTATAGTAAAGGCTTTCTCTGAAGTATACTCCAAAAATCCGGGAATTATCATCTTTGATGCGCATCCTGACGCTGAGAATGACTTCATGCCCCCTTCTCAGGAGGACCTGCTCTGCGCTTTAGTCAATCAGAAGATAATAAAGAAAGAGAACATAATCTTGGTCGGCACAAGAAACTGGGACAGGAACGAGATAGAATTTCTAAAGAAGAACAGGATAAAATTCTTCTCTATGAAAGAGATAGCAAAGGAAGGCATCCAGGAGGTATCTGAATCATTGATGGCTGTCGCTAAGGATTTCTCCGACCTTTATGTAAGCATAGATATTGATGTGCTGGATCCTGCATTTGCCCCCGGAACAGGCTATATCGAGCCGGGAGGATTGTCTACAAGAGAGCTCCTCTTTTTTCTTCACAGGCTTAAAAAGCTGAAGAACCTAAGGGCTTATGACCTTATGGAGATAAGTCCTGCAAAAGACATAAACGGGATGACCTGTAAGGCAGGCGCCAAGATACTTGTTGAGCTTTCTTATAGCAAGTGACACAAATTTTTATACAATATATAGGTCACTTGCTTATTACTAAAAGACAAGATTTGTTCAAAAACTTTTGTCTTTTAGTATAGGTTATAGTTCCATAAAGCCGGGTCTTAAAGCGCACCATATGATGTGTCGGGCATAACCTCTGCCAGCTAAAAGGCAGGAACAAAACAATAATCTTTTAAAATAATGCCGTTACCTAGTATGCAGGATGGAAAAAATAATGTTCAGAAGCACGAACAGGAAAGCCCCTTTAGTGAGCTTTAAGGATGCCTTGCTTAAAGGGCAGGCTCCTGATTACGGGCTTTACCTGCCTGTGGATATACCAAAACTGGAAAAAAAAGATATTGCCTCTTTCAAGAACAAGGAGTATTACAGGATAGCAGTTGACATCGCAAAAAGGTTTGTTGATGGCATAAGCGAAGAAGAGCTAAAAAGGCTGGCAAAGGACGCTTATGACTTTGACATCCCATTAGAGAAATTGGATGATGAGCTTTATATCATGAGGCTTGACCAGGGGCCTACTGCAAGCTTTAAGGACTTTGCAGCAAGGCTTATGGCAAGGCTTATGCACTATTTTGCAAAGAAAGAGGGCAAGAAGCTTACTGTGTTGGTAGCTACATCCGGAGATACAGGGGGAGCTGTTGCAGCTGCTTTCCATGGCTTAGAGAATGTGGATGTGATAGTTTTATTTCCCGAAAAAGAGGTCACAGGAAGGCAGAAAAAGCAGATGACTGCTCTTGGAGGCAATGTAAGGGCCATAGCTGTAAAGGGAAAATTCGATGACTGCCAGGCCTTGGTAAAAAGGGCATTCAATGACCCTGAACTGGAAGGATTAAACCTGACGTCTGCAAACTCTATAAACTTCGGAAGGCTCATGCCTCAGGCAGTATATTATATCTATGCTTATTCCAGGCTGGCCAAAGATGATAAAAACAGGATCATATTTTCAGTGCCTTCAGGCAACTTTGGCGACCTTATGGGCGGAGTGATAGCAAAAAAGATGGGCCTCCCCATAGAAAGGTTCATAGTTGCTGTAAACGAGAATGATGAGTTCCCTGAGTTTCTGGATACAGGAAGATACAAGCCTGTAGTCCCTTCAAAAGAATGCAGCTCTAATGCGATGAATGTAGGCCACCCCAGCAATCTTGCAAGATTGATTGATCTTTACGGAGGGTTCATGACTGACGAAAGGGACGAAAAAGGAAAAGTAACCCGAATAGGCCTGCTAAAGGAAAAGCCTGACATGGAAGCATTGAGGAAAGACTTTATCAGCTTCTCTATAAGCAATAAAGAGGCTGACCAGGCTATAAAGGAAGCGTATAAAAAGTATAATGTCGTCTTAGAGCCGCATGGGGCAGTAGGGATAGCTGCTGTAGAAAAAGCCAGGTCTAAAGGGCTGGCAAAAAAGATGATAGTTTCGTTAGAGACCGCGCATCCTGCAAAATTCCCTGAAAAGATCGTCAGCCTGCTGGGGATGGATCCTGATGTTCCTGAAAGCCTTAAGGGGCTTGACAAAAAAGAAGAAAGATTTGAAACTATCAGCAACAACTATGATGAATTTAAAGGAATGATAAGATGAAATACATAATATTCCTTATAGACGGCGCAGCAGATCATCCTATCGATGAGCTTGGCGGAAAGACGCCTTTGATGGCAGCAGATAAGCCTAACATAGACAGCATTGCAAAAAAAGGAAGGT
>JAHWIN010000036.1 GCA_019322475.1 Candidatus Woesearchaeota archaeon | reverse complement strand
GTCCTGGCCATGCCATGAATGCCTACGGTTTTAGAAAACAAGGTTTTCTAAACCATCAGAAAAACAAGTTTTTCTAAGGCATTAATGGCATTCATGGCACAGACGGTTAACTTTTCAATATCGCCGATCTACAGAAAGAAATAAATAGAAGTAAATGAGGATAATGCTGAGGAGACAGGACTGCATAAAGCCCTGCATGATAACAGGATCATACCAAAATGGCGAATAAAGAAAGAAAGATGAAGCTTACTGAGCTTTTTATCCTGATTTTCATAATCATCCTGAGCTTTCTTGACTTTTTTGGGGTTTTGCCCGGTGATGTTGACTTTACAAAGAAGATACTGTCATGGGTGGTACTTGGGTATCTTCTTTATAATATCAGCCTTAGCAGGCTTTTTTTCGGCTCCAGAAAAAAGCTCTTGGACATCTCCATAATATCAGCCTATTTCCTTTTTATGCTGAACGACCTTACAGGATACATGGCTGCATATAGCGCAGAGGCTGATTTTCTTGCGCCTTTGTACACTTTTGTTGTTGCCAATAATATCGCTATCGAGCTGAGGTCTTTTGCTGCAGGAGGCATATTGCTGATACTTATCTCTGTGTTTGCAGCTTTTTTTGTAGATGTCAAGCATCCAAGCCTTATGAGCGTCATCCATGAGGGAGGGGTTGCACCAACCCTAAAGAAAAAGACAGAGAGGCTTATAGCAACCTTCTTCGTCCTGGCCTCTTTTTTTATCATATTCTTTAACTTAGCCATGGAATGGTTTGTGATAGCTGTTGACGCATCTTTGATAGTCTTTGCCTTCATCTTTTATATGCTTACACTGTTCAGAAGCCATTTCAGGAGGATGGACGTGAAATCTTTTGTCTATAAGGTAGGGGATGTCGGGGAGGGGTTTTATGAGAAATTTATCGGGCTTTTCCATTCGAGGAAGAAGATAGCGCTTGGCATCTCAGGGCTTTTAGTGCTGCACCTCCTTACAGACATCGCTGTTTTTGTCATCCCTTATATCTTTGGGCTTAAGGAGATATTGTATTTTGGCGGGCTGGGGGAGGGGCACATCCCCCTTTATACCCTATTGATGAAGGATCTTGCCTCTTCAGCCACGATCTTCCATAGTTTTGGTGCGGCCTGGATATACCTCCTTAATATTTTAGGGCTTTTGTTCCTGCTGGTGCTTCCTGCTTATATCTGGCACAATTCATATTCTGGGAAGAGCTTTTCCATGGGAAAGATACCATTAAGCATATTTTTTGCCTCTGCGCTGGCTTTTATTATAGCTCCTGTCTTTAGGATAAAGGAGATGAGCCTGGGAAGCCTGGTAGGGGTCGACATAACAACCTCAACGCTGAAGACAGGGCTGCCTGTCATCCTTATAACCCTAGGAACAATCTTTCTGGGCTTTTTGATCTATGCTATCAGCTGCAACAATGCCGTAAAGAAGAGGCTGACAGCCCTTGCAGCCATATCATCATCTTTGTTTTTCATGCTGTATGTCTTCTATTTTTTCAAGAGCAGCGCCAATTATTATGTGAGCACCATAAAGACCCTTCTTTTTACCCTTGGAAACTATCTTATCGGATTTTATTTTATCATATTCCTTGCTGTAACGGTATTATTCTATATAGCAGGATTTATCCTTTTTATAGTCGAGACACATAGGGAGTTTGGGCATCGAGGGTGAATCTTAGAGAAATAGGGCCTATAATCCAATAGATGATATATCCTATGAGCCTTCTGCTGAACCCTTTAAGGGTATGCTTTTTTGAACCTTCTTCTGTCCTTCTTCTTTAGCCTTAGCCAGGGAAGCATCTCCCTGACATCATCTTTTTTCCACCTGTTTTTCCTTATCTTCAGGATCATCTTCTTTACAGGGCATCCCAGATCATAATATTTTTGCACTGCTTCAGCCAGCCTGTGAAGCGCCTTTGCCCTCTTATACAGGAATCTTATCTCATCCAACTGCTCTTTTGCTGAAAGGCTCTTCTCTACTTTCCTTACAGCCTCCCTCGCCATCTTTTCAGGCCAGTTATGCTCCAACAGGCGCCTTTCGATGAAGTTAAGGCAGCCTTTTCCTTCTTTTACGTCCTTTTCTACGAACCTTTTCAGCATCTTTTTATCCCTGCAGACCCCTTCTATCATCTTTATGACATGCTCATAGAGGTGGTCCTCTTTTTTTCCGTGCTCTGCCTCTATGTGGTGCTCGTAGAAGATGAGGTGGGGGAGGTTGTGGTCGGGAAGGAGGTGGTGATATGCCTTCTCTGTGAAGCCATACATGGACCTTATCATCTTTATCATGAATACCGGCATGTATATCTCTCCCCTGGCGAACAATTCAAGGCCCAACAATAATATCCCTATAGTATAGAACAGGTAGCTCATCGCAAAGAACACTGCGAAATGCACAAAGAAGAAGATGTTCGTATGCCAGAGGTGCCTGAGGGTTCCTGTAAAGAACCTGTATATGTCAATATAGAATATGCTTATATATCCAAGTATCATCATGATGTTTATGCTGTTTATCACCCCTGTTGCCTGCCTGTTGTATCTTCTCTTCAGGACAAGGTAGACAGCTCCAAGCAATGCCCCTGCCAGAAGGGTCCAGGGCGCCAGCGCCAACTGGTCGTTCCTTACCAGCTGGGTCCTGATGTCAAGCCCCCTTATCGTCGAGACAGAACCGTCCACACCTGTTTCTCCGAATACCTTGTCAGACGCAAAGCCGATCTTAAATATGGGGATCACCAGCAGCGAGAGCATGCTCATGACGAAAAGCAGCTGGAAGAGGCTGTATGCCTTTGACCTTATGGGCCTTACTGAATGGGCCGGCTTTTCCCTCTCCCTGTACATGTGCAGCCAGATTATGAGTGGGTTTATCAGCAGGAACAGCACTGCGAAGATGTTTGCCAGGTAGACAAGAAGTATCCTGTTCAACAGGGCGGTTTTTCTTGTCTGGATAGACAGGAGGCTTTCTGCAGTCTCCTTGTGGAATGAGCGCTGGAGAGGGCCTATCAGGTTCAATACGGGGGTGTGGCCCTCGCCCAGCTTGGAGAAATATGTTGAGCTTGTCGCCCCTGTCACATAGGGGATTATGAATATTCCGGCTTCTGTAGCCAGGTGCAGTATCAGCAGCCCTATTATGGCCAGGTATATGAATTTCCTATAGGGGAGCAGCTGGAAGAATTTTATGTTGAACGAGTCTACGACATCTGCTATCTTTTCCACGCCTTCGCTTACCTTTACCCTGAGCATCTTTTTTATCCTGTGGCAGATCAAAAGATGGTATTCCCTCCTGATAAAGACGACAATGGTCATTATAAGCACGACCATCAGGATAGAGGAGTCGATAGCTATCGCCAGCCATTCAAACACGAAGTTGTATACTATTATGTAGAACAGCAGCAGCACCATATAGACCGAAAGGAATTTTGCAGTTTTCTTGACTATGGCATGCCTTTTGCTTATCCTGTGCTTCCCCAGTATGGATGTTATCACATGGTGGAATGACGGCTTTTTTACGGGAACAAAGAAGGTTATGAAGAGAGACACTGATATCAGGCCTATAAACCCTATGTAGAGGGAGATGCTTGTAGCTTCTACGCTGTATCTTGCAAGCATGAACAGCAATCCGCCGTAGTAATGCGCTTCGTTGAAAGAGGATGTAGCGAACTCTATGACCAGCTTAAATATCAATGAAAAGAAAAGAAGAAGAAGGGATATGTCCAGGAACCTTCTGAACCTGTCATTCCCGAAAAGCACCTTCATAAGGCTGATCTTATATAAAAGGTAGCTTAGCAGGGTCCATGATATAATCTTTTTCAACAGGTCCATATCCCCCGGCAGGAAGGCGAAGAAATCCAGGACGTTGAAAAGTATCAGGACGGAGAGGAACAGGACCTCTCCCCCAAAGATGTGCCTGTGGATAAACTGTATGAACCTCTTTTTCTTCCGGTACTTGATGGCATCTTCAATCTCTTTTTTGCTGAATCCTGCCGAGGCCAGTTCGCCGGTGACCTTTTTTACCACTGAACCGCCCTTAAAGCTGCCTTTGATATGGCCTATCGCCCTGTTCCACCTCTTTATCTTCCTCTTTTTCTTATCCAGGTAATCAGCCAGGACAAACAGCGCCACTACCAGGAGCGCAAGGCTTAATGCAGGGATTATAAGCCTGTCTCTTGCCTTCTGGGGTGAACCGAATTCCGCCTCTAACAGGACGATCTGCCTTGCTATGGCATACGTCTTTACCTGATTAAGGCAGTCTTCATCGGCTATCGACTTTATTATGTATTTCAGCTGGTCTCCTTTTTCCAGCTTTGTGAAATGCCATACGATCAAAGGGTCCCTGCTTACTATGTCAAACCTGAAGTCAGAGTCTATGGTCATCTCGTCTATTATCTCTATCATGCATTTTGGGATCTCCATATAGATGTCTGCATCGTGAAGGATGCTGTCATCGATGAAATCGATGTCCAGTGTGAACTCGGTCTCGTTCTTTTTTTCATCCACCCTTGCGGTCGTGGTTATGTTTACGACCTCCTGGGTCTTGTTGAAGAGGCTTTCCCTCTCCTCTTTGGATATCTCTTTTAGGCCTATCTTCAATATTATGTTCTCAATCTCTTCAGGCGTGAGCTTCTTTTCAAGGATATACACTATGACCCGCTCCTGCTTCGATCCTATACTTCCAAGGTCAAACTCTATCTTTGGGTCTGCCTCTATAACCCTGAACGGAGTGACTTCCCTTATCCTGTCAGCATGCCCTATTATGCTTTTTGGGATATCTAATGTTATCCGGACATCATCTGCATCGAACGTGTCGATGTTCCTGAAGCTCTCTATTATCCTTGTCTCTCCTTCATGGGCCTGGACAGTCCTTGTATGCTTGATCCTGTTGTCCCCTATCTTCTCTATCAGCTGCTCATATCTTGACGGCTCTTTTTTCGGCTCGCTTTTAGTCTCCCTGCCGGAGCCTCCTGAGGATTTTGGGGCTTCCTGCATGACTGGGGGCTTTGGCCTGACAGGCTCTACGACAGAACTGTCATCTCCAGAACCATCTTCAGATACTGTCTTTATGGCTGATCTTGAGCTTCCTCCGCTTCCACCGCCACCTCCCGGAGAGGATACGCTGTATCCTGTGCAGCTGCTCCAGCTTCCGTTGGTGCAGGACCTGCTTCCGGAAGATGAGCAGCTTGTTCCGCTTGGGCAGCAGCTGGTGTCTACCATCGAGCCTGAATTATCTGAGTTTTCATCTATGAGCGTGTCGCCGTCATCATCTATCCCGTTGCAGCTTTCTGATGAGCTGTTGTAGACAAAGACAATAGTCGTTGAGTTTACAGTGGTGTTGTAGCTGTCAGTTGCGTTGAAGGTAAGGTTCCTTGCACCTGTCCAGTTCGTGTCAGGGACGATCAGGACAATGCGTGTTGAGGAGTTTATGGATATGGTGAGGTTATCTGCTGAGGTGCAGTTCAGGTTCAGGGCAGAGGCGTTCTCAGCCCTGATGTATCCGCTCAGGTCCAGGCTGCTGTCATTATTGTTGATAAGGATAGAGATGTTAGGCAGGGTGGAGATAGTAGGCGAGCGCCAGATCGTGAAGTTGACTGCATCGTTTGTTGCTGTGCTGCTGTTTATAGTAACAGCTGTTCCGTCTGCCCTTTTCATGGAGATTATTGATGTTGATATTGTTATGTTAGACCGGCTTGAGCTGTTGATAGGCGTCAGTAAGTAAGTAAGTTTTGTTGAAGAGCCGTTGGCGATGCTGGAAACTGAGATTATGCTTGTGTTAAAGGAGAGGATGTTTGGGTTACTTATCCCATCGATTTCAGGATCAGACAATGCTCCTATTATATCGTGGGCACTTCCATTTCCTGTGTTGTTTAGGGTTATATTGAAAGTGTAATTCCTGCCTGTAAAAAGAACCAGGCCATTAAGACCCTCTATTGATAAGGTTACATTTGGGTTTTGGGAGTTTGTTATGTTGATGTCAACGCTGAGAGAGCAGTTGCCTCCTGTTTCGTTGAATATGGTTACGTTTATTGTGGTGCTGCCCAGGGCTGTTGTGTTGAAGTACCAATTAATATTTGTTACCCATAAGTTCTTTAGGCTGTTAAATGTAGATGTTGTATTTGTAATATAATTAGTGTCAATAAGGATTGTTGCATTGTCATGGATTCCAAATGAGTCACCTGGAGCTTCTCCAGAGCATTCGCTGCAGGACAGCCTTACAAACCTTGTCTGCCCGTAAGGGATGTTGTTGGATTGCGCAGTAAATGTCAATCCAGAGTCAGTGCATGCTGCGCTGTATACAAGGGCGCTTAAGGCCAATACAGCCAATATCATGATAATGGCTTTTCCTGTTTTCTTATAACCTGACATCTTTTACCAGTTTCCTTTTTTGTTTGATGAACTTTTTAAGGTAATTCTCTATGTGCTTGGACCTTACGATCGCCAGCTCTTCACATAGAACGGAGAATTCCCTGTATACTTCTTCATCTAAGATAAAATTGATACGCTTATCAGTCATACATACAATTTACATAATATAGTATGTATTTAAATTTTTTGGTACTGTAAAATATATTTTTTAATAGTTTTTAAGAAGCAGCTATTTTAACAGTTATTATCTCTTTTAACACTCATCTGATAGCCTTATAGGCAGAGAAAATAAAGATGCCTAACATTATGAGAGCTAAGAAAGATGCTATGAAAAGAGGGGTCTTTTCTTTTTTTGGGTCTTGTTTTTCCCTTATCTCTATGTCCTTTTTGTCTTCTATGAGGTCGAAATTATCCTCTCCCCTGTATCTTCTGCTCTTATTCAGCTTGTAGCTCTCTATAACAACATATATGCTGGGGCTTCCGTACATGGCTGTTGAGATCAGTGAAGCATGGACCTGTTTGGAGCTTTTGGCTTCTAAGAATCCTATGTCTATGGCCTTGTTCTTTATCTCTATAGGAATCAGGTCAGAGCCTATAAACCCCCTTATCTCAGTAGCGTTGAACTCTCCAATGTTTTTTACCTCTATGATAAAATCATACTCTTCTCCTGCATATATCTCTTCAGGAAGATCTAATATCCTTGTTTCTATCTCTTTGCTCTCTTCTGCATTTACAGGGATCAGGAATAGTGATATGAGCAGTAATGTCAGTATGGCTGTTTTTTTGATTGTCATCTTGGATTTATCCTATGTGCACTAACCTGCTTATCGTAATCCTGTCTCCTGGATTTCCCATGTATACTGAGACATTGTATTCAGAGCCGCTTGTTCCTGAATCGAAAAACCAGCACCAGTTTGCAATGTTGTCATACCCAGCTAGGGGGTGGTAAGTGACTATGCTGTTGCCGAAACTGTCAGGGGTGCAGTCTGAGTATATGCCTATACCACATACATCCTGGGTTCCGCTTAGAATAGCTCCGTCAGAATCAAGATGGATAGACAGGTTGTAAAAGTTATTATCTGGTTGCAGTCCGGCTAGGTTGTAGATGTCAACACATGTATAAAAAGGATTGTTTGTCTCGCTTCCAAGGTTTTTAGGTATGGGCCATTTTGTATCATATCTGAATCTTAAATCAGCATCATTCTTGATTGAATAGACCTTTAGGTTCTTCTCTTTTACGTTTTCTGTGCTCTTTTGGCCTAATCCAGATACAATCAGGCTTATAGTTGGGTTATGGGTACTATAAGGGTCATTTACTGACCAGTTAAATTCAACTTTTTTTGTTTCATAAGGGTCCAGTGTCAGGCTTTTTGTTTCCATTACCTCACTGCTTACCCTAAAGGTTGCGGTAACTTCAGCAGTGTTGCCCCAGTCATTTGTCAGATTGCCCCATACAGTCACATTATCATAGAGGTAGTTTGTGTGCTCTGTCTTTCCTTCTGTGCTGTAGTTTATGAAGTCGACGCTTACGCTGTAGAACTGGGTTGTAGTTTCTTCCACAAGGTTGGATAATGATGACTGGTCGACATCATCAAATGTTTTTATCTTAAAGTAATGCACAGTAGGGTCCCCTATTGTGAAACTTCCTGCGTGGCAGGATTCTGCAGTTCCATTTAATGAAGGGGTTTTCAAGGCGCATGTCCCTCCTATATCATCTGCATCGTTGAAGTCCTGTTCTGTCTCTATCGGTGATGTTGAGGTCTTTATGACATAGCGGTCTGCTCTGTCATTCATATCATTGTCTCCGGGGGCTGTCCATGTCAGGACTATCCTTTCCTCGGTTGCGCTTGCTATCTCCGTATGCGTGCTTAGGTCTGTGATATCAGCAGGGGCTATATTATCTACGTTGACTACGGCGTATGCGGTTCCGTTTATGTCTTCAGCGCCAAAGAGCTCTGCCTTAAGGCATAACCAGTCGTCCATAGCGACGAGGAAGTCCTGGCTGAAGTCTGTCAGGCAGGTGAACTCATAGCCCGGATCATTATTCTCACAGAGGGTTTCAAACACCTCATCCGGAAAGCATCTCCATTCTGACTCAACAAGATACGCCCATGCTGCGCTGAAATTGGCCCTTTGCATCTCCATGTTTGCAGAGGCGTTCAGGAGGTACTCTTCTCCGGGTATCCTGCTGTTGTTTTCAGGCCTGTTGAAATAGACCATAACCTTCTGGTCCCCCATGTACTCTATAGTGATGTTGCTCCAGCCTATGCTTGTGCTGTCGCTTACAGTAACATTGATGGTGTAGTTTCCAGGCATATCACCATCGTCCAGGATAAAGCTTCCGTTGTATTTGCCTTCAGACTCGCTTAGGCTTATTATGTTCAGGAGGCTGATCGGGCTTTCTTCAATAACTGAGGGGCCTTTTACAACGGCATTTACCTCGGCTATCTGGTCCAGGCCGTTCAGGTCGCTTACTGTTGCGTTTATAATTATGGGGACAGCATCGCCTGTCTTGTTTACCTGTATCCCGGGATCTGGCCTGTCATCAGGCCTTATCGCTATTTCCAGGACAGAAGGCAGCATATCACTAACGTCTACTGCTATCTCCAGGTCATTGGCTGCTTTTCCTATGGCTGAAGCCAGGAGGCATACGATCAATATCCCTAATATTGCAGTTTTTCTCATTTCCTTGCACTTACGGTAATTGAGCCGGCATATTCTTCAGGAGGCGTACCCTGGGGTATGGTTATCCTCAGGTCAATCTTATTTTTAGCGGCTGCCTGGAGATCAAGGCTGATATATGAAGGGGTTCCGTCCAGGCTTACATATCCTTCTTCATCAAGCTGGTATTTAATATTATCTACCTCTATGATCCCTGATGCTGATTCCATATCCTCTCCTGAAATTTCAACATCTATCTCTGAGTTCCCTATGTTTTTTATCGTCGGGTTATTGGTTCCCATGTCAACATCACCTAAGATATCCCTGGTCTCTTCGACCGAGAGGGTCCCGAAATCTATGGTGTCTGTGTCCAGCTCTAAGGCTATCAGCTCCATATACTCAAAAACAGCTGTTGAGGCTGAGTCAGCAACGCCGTCAGAGGCATTTATGATGATGTCATAGCCCTGAGGGGGGTCTGAATATTCCATATAGAAGCTTCCTGAGTAGTTTGCAGTGTCAGGATCAATATCGCTTATCTTATCAAGGATTATCTTTCCTTTTGGGGTCATGGCTTCTACTGAGACTATATCTTCTGTGCCTTCAGGATCAGTAACCAGAACATCAACAAGAACTTCCTTAGGGGAATCTGCCTCAGGCATCACCTGAAATCCGGGGTCAGGGGAATCATCAGTTACAGTTATAGAGTCGATAACAGGGGCATTGTTGCTTATGATGGTAAAATCCTCTTTTGCTTTTACCCAGTATCCGAATCCAGGAACCATCTCATCTGCTGCTCCTTTCACCTGCCATGCAGCGTCAAACATCAAGACCATGTCGATCTTGGACATATCATAGGTATCTTCTATCGCTTTAGATTCCAGGCCGGGACAGCCGACGAGGTTCCAGCCTGCGTGATAGTCTGTAGGGACCTTTCTTAATGTGCCATCGACAGAAAAAGCCTTGCTTTCCCCTGCATAGACCCACAATCCCATGGACTCATCGATAGTATCCAGGGTGTTAAATGAGCCAGCCTTTTCCGGGCTGTAAGAGCGCCAGCTTTCTCCATCATAAGCAAGGATAGCCAGGCAGTCTGCCTCGCCACACAGCCATCCAGGGCTTTTATCCTCTGTATCCAGAGGGATGGAGATAAGGTTCCAGCCTTCAGAGAGATTGACAGAAAAAGCGCATACCATTCCTGTAAGTAGTAAAAACTCCAAAAAAAATAAAAAAATCTTATTCCTTATACCTGGTAATGGCATAGTAAGCAGCAACACCTGCGGCTAAGATTATCAGGATGATCATTATCCCGACCAGCACGCTTGAGGATCCATCCTTGCCTTTTAGGCTCCCTTTTTCAAGGATCCTAAAGCCTATACCCTCCTTTTTTTCCAGCACCTCTCCATCAAGTGAAACAGTGACTGTTCCCCTATAATAGACACCCTGTTCTTTTCCTTTTGTAGGCCATTCTATCTTGTAATCTTTGCTTTCGCCTGGCTTTATCTTTTCCATAGTCTTTTCGATAGTGTCTATTATGCCTTCTCCCCCTTTGATTATCTCTATCTTTACGCTTGGGGCAGACTCTATGTTTCCCTTGTTTGTAAAGCTTATCGTGAATGTTACCGGGGTTCCGTATTCCTCGTCTTTTGTAAGTATCTTCTCAACCT
>JAHWIN010000035.1 GCA_019322475.1 Candidatus Woesearchaeota archaeon | reverse complement strand
ATTTTTTAGCTGGGTCTTGGAGATCGGTCGGGTAATTAGATCTTGCGGATCCAAATGCATCTACAATATACTTAACCTTATCCACTATCTTGCTTTCTCCAGACCTTATATAGGTTTCTTTCTTGCCCTTATAAGAGCACTCTTCTACCAACCTTAGGATATCCTTGTGAGCTTCAGAAGTAAGCTTAAAGCCTTTTGATTTTAAGGTATCATTGATTACCTTTTCTTCTGTAATCCCCTGAGCGCAAAGCATGTTCAAGGAATGGTAAGCGTCGATAAAAAGGAGGGAATTGTCTATCTCCTTGATAAGCCCTCCAAACTTGTTTCTGGTGTTCTCAAATGAAGGGAAATTGTCGCAGGTATGGCCCAGGGTTATTGATTTTCCTTTGGGCATCCCGCATTTATCGTCAGAGCCGCATATGCAGCCGTCCCTGTCGTAGCATTTTGTTGTGCAGTCAAGAAGGACGGCCTTATGATTAGGGGCGTCCTTTACAAAGACGCTTATCGATTTCTCTATCTCATAGACATAGTCTACGCTTGCCCTGTAGTAATATGAGGTTACAGGGGTATTGCCTAAGATGTCTCCTATTTTATCGGAAGATACAGTTATAGGGCATCTCCATGACTTATAGTTCTGTATGGGCTTTTTTATATCCTTAAGCTCCTTTTCTGAGAGCCTATACACATCATAGTCTTCCTTGTCATAAGGCTCAAGCTCGTCTCCTGTGAGCTTCTCAAAATCACCGTTGCAGTATGTTGAGCCTGCAGTATCTGATATGTCAAGGCCTTTTGGTATCTGGATTATTATCTCTTTTATGCTTTTTATCTGGCCGTACCATTGGGGCTGCACTGTTACGCCAAGATAGCTGTAGCTGTCTGAGGCTGCACTCAATCCTATCGGCGGGTCAACTGTGCCAATGCCAAGCTTAACAGGCCCGTTGGTGTAAACCGCTTCAGGCTTCTTATCTATGCCGTACTGCTTCAGGGGGTCTATATCCTCTCTTCTGAGAGCCCTTATCCTGTCAGAATCCATAAGGTATGTCTTGAGGTATCCGAATGTCTGGAAGCTGAACTCTGCCTTTACTTTTACCTTGTTTGTTCCGGGCTTTAATGTTCCTTCCTCAAAGCTGCATTCGAAAGGGAGCTGCTCCAGCTTTTCTATCTCATATTTAGTTTGGGATTTTTTCTTATCCAATTCAGGAGGGGTTATTGTTCCGGGGATCGTTCCTGAGGAACAGTTCATATATACGAGGATAGGGTCATCTAGTGTCCTTGCCTTAAGGTCTCCCCAGACAATCACTTTTTCATCCTGGTAGAATGTCTTGTCTGCTGCTTCCAGGCCTTCTATATGAACTCCTAAGTCGTTTCTCGGGTCCTGATTTTCCTCCACCTTGCCCTGGTAATAGCCTGCTGTCGCTTCCTCCATCCCTTTCTCGTATTCTGCAACTATCTTTTTAGGAAAAGCCTTTAGCTTGGAGAAAGCATCTTTAAAAAAACTTTTGGCCTCCTGTATCTCTTCCGGGCTTGCTTTTACCTGTGCAGGGATATTGGCCCAGCCATAAGCTCCCTCTATAAATGCTATGACATAAAAAATGATAACCAAAGCCATAATGAACTTGGAGAATCCAGAAGCCTTATAGTTCGGCTGTGATGCTGTATAAAAGACTACAAAAAGAAACCAGATAGGGAATACAAACCTGTTGGCTATTAAAGTGAATTCCTGCAAGGGACCAAATGACTGCCATAATCCAAAACCAAAAAAATCTATTATCAATAATACGCTTATGATATAATTTGGCCTTGTCCAGGTTGTTTCCTGAGGGTGCTTCAAAAGGAAGAACCATACCAAAAAGGCAAGCACTATGTGGTGGAATCCGGATGTTAAGCCACCCAAGGAAAAAATAGAAGACAAGGTCATAAGCAGTAAAGCCCAGGACAAGAAATTATACCTGCTATCTGAATCTAAAAAGTATATCAATATCGCTAAAGATATTACAGCAGAGATTACAGGAAGGGATATCCCTAAAAGTGTAGAGTCCACTGCATACCTGTTGATTATTATCAAAGGTACGAAAAGAACCAGGATAAAAATAGAGATCCTTCGGGATTTCGCGTACTTTAATGAAAGGAGTATTATCAGAACCACAACCAGGTAGAAAGGAAGTACGATTGAAAGGAACATCTCTAATCCTCCTGCCTGGATTGAGGATAAAAGAACCTTATAATCTATACCTCCAAAATTAAGCCAAAAAAGGTCAAGGACCTGAAGGATCAATGTCAAAAATATCCAGAAGCCTGCAGAAGCTGCCTGGACACTTTTATTAAGCCCTATAGTGACTATACTTTTACCTGCACCAACCACTGCGCCACCTGCTTTTTTTAAGCCTGAGGCTGCGGCTCCTGCTTTTTTTGCTGCTCCTGTGGCTTCCCCCCTAAAGGTTGGAAAATATTTCTGGGTCCAATTATCTAATGCTTTAGCCCTGCTTCCAGCCCAGGCTTTTGCTCCTTGGGCTTTCCACTTAACCCTCCTATAGGGGGTTGTCCTTTTTATCGAGTCACCTACAGAAGATATAGATTGGTCATAAGCCTTACTCACTTTTTTTTGTGCAGACCTTGCTTTTTCTACAGCTGATTTAATCGTTTCGTCAGCATCACGGCTGGCCTGCTTCCCCATCCAATCTGCTGCTTTGCCGGCTTTGCTTTTGCCTTTTGCTGCCCGAAGGGCTTCCTTTGCCTCTATGTCACTGATCTTTTCCTTTAGCTTATCTATAGTATCATTTAACCAGCCAATCTGATCAGGATGGAGACTTTTTTGAGACTCATAAAAAGCAATCCTGCTCTTGAGCAAATCCTTCTTAAGATTTCCAGCCATCTTCCATGCACTACCTCAGTCAATACGTAATAAGAAAAAAAAGCCCATTTTAATTCTCTTCTAGCTCTATGCTCAGCTCAACTATGTCCAGGGTGGTCTTTATCGGCGTTATCTTTACGAAATTATTTCCCTCTTCTATCCAGTTGTCTATCATCCTGCTGTATTCCTTCTTTTCCTGGTCCAGCCTGTAATAATGGTCGTTTATGTTTATGTCCGCCCTTTTAGTGTTTTCATCGTCTACGAAACTTATCCTGACGAATGCGTCATACTTGTTATCCATCTCGTTATCTATCTCTTCATATGCTGTAGAATTTATTTCGAAGTAATAGACAGCCTCAGGGACATCTTTTTCACGGAAGTCCAGCTTGATCTGCTCTATAGAGTAGCTGCCCTTATTGGTCTTAAAGATAATCTTATTCTGCCCTGAACTTATAGCGCTTATAGGTATCTCCTGGCTATAGCGGTCATTGCAGACAGGGACTGCTGAAAAGATATTCCTGCTGTTGATAAAGATATCCAGGATGCCTACTTTAGATGCTGCAGAGCAATAAGGGACAAACCTGATCTCTGCCTTTTCCAGGTTCTGGTACTCTGTGTGGGTAAGTGTAAACGTATTCTGGCTTTCCTGCCTGCTCAGGTCTGTGATGTCGCCTATGACCTTTACATCCTCTAAGGCGTATTCATTTGTCGTCCAGAACTTAGGACCTACACCTGAAACGCTGAACTCAAGCTCATTCTCTTCCTTAAGGAGAGACTTTTTCAGCTTTATAGGCTCTATATTAAGGGAGTTTATGTCATATTCATAGATAAGTATGCCGTTCAGCCTGATGGACAATATGCCCTTTCGCTTTGGTGCAGAAAAACTCAACAAGACATTGTCGGTTATATCCAGGTCTTCGAGAGGAAGCATCACGAGCTTTATCCTCTTGTCAAACCAGCCGTTTCTTATAGAGATGGGGTTTATTGTGTCAAGGACCTTGGAGTCTGTGGCTTCAAATATGTTTATATTGGGGAGATCCTTATCTAAAACTCTGCCTACAGCATCTAACCTTCCTACGCTTTCTTTAAGGAGGATAATATTTTCATCTTTTGATGCTGAGGTGCTTCCTGCATAATCACTCTCTTCTTCCAGAAACTTAGCCCTGTCTGCAGACGGAAGGAAAAGGATGTAGATTATAATGACTGCTGCTATTATAGCTACCAGGATAGCTGCATTTAAGCCGCCCTGGGCCTTTTTTTTTGGAAAACCAGCTTTCCTGAAAATACTAAAAGAGATGTCTTCTGAGCTTTTACCTGAATCAGGGCATTTTTGCATGTCAATCACCTTTTTTTAGGGCATAGTACGAACCTGTGAGGGAGAACCCCATTACAATAAGAGGTCTTATGCCTTATTCCAAGCAAAGAGCATTAATTATTGCTCAAATGTTTGTGCTCTTTGCTATAACTTATCTGAATAATAAATAAATTTATATATAAAGTTATTGTTTTGATATGGCATGAAGCAGCTGTATCTTGACCTTAAAAAGAAGGAAGCCAAGCTTAAGATAGAGAATCCTGATGATTTATGGTATCTGAGCTCTATAATAGACGTAGGGGACACTATCAAGGGAAGGACGGTCAGAAAGATAAAGATAGGACAGGAAACGGACAGGAAGTTTAGGATAGTAAAAAAGCCCGTCTTTATAAAAGTGAAGGTTGAAAAGATAGAGTTCAGCAGGAGCTCCGGCTCCTTAAGGGCGCTAGGGACGATAACAGAAGGGCCCGAGGACATACAAAAAGGAGAGCACCACAGCTTTACCTTAGAGCCTAACTCAACGTTTACGCTTACAAAGGAAAGGTGGATGGGATACCAGATAGAAAAGCTGAAAGAGAGCTGTGAGGAAAATTCACCCAAGATACTTATAGTGGTGATGGACCGGGAAGAAGCTTATATAGCATTATTGAAAAAATACGGCTATGACATGCTGGCGCATATAAAAGGGAACGTAAAGAAAAAAGATGCAGAAGAAAAACATGAAGGGGGGTTTTATGGAGAGATAATAAAAAAGATAGGGGAATATCTGGAGAGGTATAAAGCTGCCAAGGTGATAGCTGCAAGCCCTGCTTTCTGGAAAGAAGAGCTTATGAAAGAGATCAAGGACGATTCCCTAAAGAAGAAGATAATATTATGCTCCTGCAATTCAACAGGAAAGAACGGGATAGATGAGGTATTGAGAAGGCCTGAGGCCAAGGCTGCGCTGCATGAGGACAGGATAGCAAAGGAGATAAGCCTAGTTGAAGAGCTGCTTGAAGAGGTTTCAAAGGATAACCTTGCCGCTTACGGGCTTAAAGAGACAGAGAATGCTGTCAATTCCGGGGCTGTGAAGAAGCTTTTGGTGACCGATTCATTTATACAAAAATCAAGGGATGGAGGCAGCTATGAACAGATCGACAACATGATGAAGATTGCAGATTCCATGAAGGGGTCAATAATGATAATATCTTCAGAACATGAAGGAGGAAAAAAACTAGATGGATTAGGCGGGGTCGGGGCAATATTGAGGTTCAAGCTGAATTATTGAATATGCACCTAAGGCCAGTTATTTTATGTTGGCAAGGCTTTCAGGTACGCCCTGAATAAGAGCAATGGCTATCCTTAATCTCTATCATAGTAAAATATATTTTCTTTTTGCACAATGTTTAAATATAAGCTGTCCTTAAAGGTTATTAATTGTTTTGACTCAGGAGTTAAAATTGGATATAACTGAGTTTAAGTAACAGTACTCTATCGAGGTAAAAAAGCGTAACATATATTAAGTAGTACTTGTTTTTTACCCCATGAAGAAGTAAAAAATCTTCTTCAAAAAAAGGGGGTGAATTTAGATGATCGTAAAGGAAGAGTTTTTAAGCAAACTGAGGAGATATTTCTCACTGAACCTCTATGAGGTCAAGATATGGACGGCTCTTTTGAGCAGAGGGGTCTCTACAGCAGGGGAGCTTTCAGACATCGCAGATGTACCAAGATCCAGAAGCTATGATGTTCTTGAGAGCCTTGAGAAGAAAGGATTTGTGATAATGAAGCTTGGGAAGCCCATAAAATATCTTGCAGTGCCTCCGCATGAGGTCCTTGAAAGGGTAAAAAAGAACGTGAAGGATGATGCTAAAGACAGGATAGGGAGGCTTGAAGAGCTAAAAGGGACAGAGGTCATAGGGGAGCTTAATGCACTTCATTCACAGGGTGTCGAGCTTGTAGAGCCTGCAGACCTAAGCGGGAGCTTAAGAGGAAGGCATAACCTATACAACCACCTTGAGCTTACGATAAGGAATGCAGAGAACAATGTTACTGTCATGACAACCACGCAGGGATTCATCAGGAAGGTTGAAGGGCTTAAGCCTACTTTCGAGAAGATAAAGAAAAGAGGGGTAAAGATAAGGATCGCTGCACCTGTAACAAAGGAAGCGATGGATGCTGCAAGAGACCTAAGAGGGATTGCAGAGGTAAGGAACACAGAAAGCAAAGCTAGGTTCTGCATCGTCGACGGCAAGGAGCTTGTCTTTATGGTCCTGGATGATGAGCAGGTGCACCCCACCTATGATGTAGGCGTATGGGTCAACACGCCATTCTTTGCAAAGGCATTAGACGGCCTGTTTGACACTGCGTGGAAAGGGATGAAGCCTATCAAGTGATAGGATCGTTTTTCTTTTTTTTTATTATTTTTATTTTTTCTGCCAAAAAATTTATAAAGATGGGCTTACTACCATTGTACTAAGATGAATATTAGTGAAGGGATAAGGGTAATATTGAATGAATTGTTCCTAGATAATAGTTTCTTGTATTTTTACTTTTGTTAGTCTTCGGGCTTGCTTAAAGCTTGAAGGCTTCATCGTTTAAACCATATTTTTTGATATATAAAACAATAGATGTGCCCCATAGAAACCCTATGCTACTACGCTGACCAGAACGCCATACTTTGTACGGCAACCTGGTCAGCTTCGTCCTGGCCATGCCATGTTTACCTTTGGTAAACAATGGCAAACATGGCACAGACGCCTAGGGTTTCTATGAGGCCAATAGATGAAAAAGTTTAAAAACATGCAGGTCTGGCAGAGGATAAGAATGCAGCAGACAATACAAAAACTAAAGGAAAAGGCAAAGGAGATAAGAAAAGACATACTTAAAGCTACGTGCGCTGCTCAGTCAGGGCATCCAGGAGGAAGCTTGTCAGCTACAGACATAATGGTGTGCCTATATTTCAGCAAGATGAGGCATGACCCGAAAAACCCTAAGGATCCTGACAGGGACAGGTTTGTGCTGAGCAAGGGGCATGCTGCCCCTGCATTGTATGCGTGCCTTGCCCGTTCAGGGTATTTTCCTGTGAAGGAGCTGGAGACACTAAGAAAGACAGGGTCAAGGCTGCAAGGCCATCCTGAGAGGGGTGTGCTTCCAGGGGTAGAGGCATCTACAGGGCCGCTTGGGCAGGGATTAAGCTTTTCCAACGGGATAGCTTTGGCAGGAAAACTTGACAAGAAAGACTATAAGGTATACTGCCTTTTAGGAGACGGAGAGGTTCAGGAAGGGATGATATGGGAGGCTGCGATGAGCTCTGCCCATCATAAGCTGGACAACCTATGCGTAATACTAGACTGCAACGGGCTGCAGATAGACGGAAAGGTAGAGGATGTAAAGAACATAAATCCTATAAAGAAGAAATTTGAGGCTTTTAATTTCAATACAATAGAGATAGACGGCCATGACTATGGGGAGATACTGTCTGCGCTGGAAAAGGCAGATAAGGCTAAAGGGAAGCCTACCATGATAATAGCGAACACTATCAAGGGCAAAGGTGTGCCTTATATGGAAAACAAGGCAGAATGGCATGGAAAGGCGTGCAAGCCTGAAGAGCTGGAAAAATTATGCAAGGAGACCTACTAAGATGGCTGATCAAAAGATGGAAGCGACAAGGGACGGTTTTGGAAAAGGGATAGCAAAGGCGGGAAAGAACAAGGATGTTGTAGTATTGGATGCTGACCTTGCAGAGTCGACCAGATCGATAAAGTTCAAAGATGCATATCCTGAAAGGTTTTTTGACATGGGGATTGCGGAGATGGACATGGTAGGGACTGCTGCAGGGCTTGCTGCTTCAGGGAAGATACCTTTTGCGTGCAGCTTTGCCGTATTTTCAACCGGAAGGGCTTACGGGGCTATGAGGCTGGCTGCAATATCCAAGCTTAACGTAAAGATAGTGGGGAGCCATGCAGGGATAGGGACAGGAGAGGATGGGGCTACGCACCAGTCTATAGATGACATATCCCTGACAAGAACGCTTCCAGGAATGGCAGTTATCCAGCCCTGCGACTCTTTGGAGGCTGAAAAGGCTGTAGAGGCCTTAGTAAAACATAAAGGGATGGCATATCTCAGGCTTACAAGATCAAAGCTGCCTATAATCACGAAGGATGGTGGTGATTTTAAGATAGGGCAAGGGAAAACCATGGCTGAAGGGAAAGACATAGCCCTAATAGCCACAGGGGCATTGGTCCACATAGCCATGGAAGCGTCTGATGAGCTGAAAAAAGACAGCATTTCAGCAAGAGTGATCAACATACACACTATAAAGCCTATCGACAAAGAGATAGTACTTAAGGCTGCTAAAGAGACAAAGGCAATAATAACTGCAGAGGACCACAGCATAATAGGGGGCTTAGGAAGCTCTGTTGCCGAGATACTCTCTGAAAACTTTCCTGTAAGGATGAAGAGGATAGGGGTGGAGGACAGGTTTGGGCAGTCCGGAAAGCCTGATGAGCTATATGCCAAGTATGGGTTTACAAAAGAGAACATAATAAGAAAAGCCAAGGAGCTGCTTAAGCTGAAGTGAGAACAATTCAAGAGGTGAGGAGGTAATCCAAATGATAGGAAAACAGATAAGGATGCAGAGGATAATGGACAGGAATACTGCCAAAACAGTCATAATCCCTATGGACCATGGAGTTACTGTGGGCCCTATAAAAGGCCTGGAGAACATGAGGAACGCTATCGACAAGGTCGCTGACGGCGGAGCAAATGCCATAGTCCTTCACAAAGGGATAGTAGGCGCAGGGCACAGGTCAGGAGGAAGGGATGTGGGCCTTATAGTCCACCTTTCAGCATCCACAAGCCTGGGGCCAGACCCCAACCACAAGATTATAGCCTGTTCAGTGGAGGAGGCTGTCAAGCTTGGGGCTGATGCTGTATCTATCCATATAAACGTGGGGGCAGAGGATGAAGCAGAGATGCTTAAGGACATGGGAAAGGTAACCAAGGACTGTGAAAAGTGGGGAATGCCCCTATTGGCGATGATGTATCCCAGGGGGAAGAAGATAAAGAATGAAAAGGATGTTGAGGCTGTCAAGCTTGCAACGAGAGTAGGGGCAGAGCTGGGCGCTGATATAGTAAAGACAAATTACACAGGAGACCCTGATTCCTTTAAGGAGGTTGTAGAGGGCTGTCCTGTCCCTGTAATCATAGCAGGCGGCTCGAAAGGTGATGAGAAGGCAACATTAAAGATGATAGAGGATGCGATGAAAGCAGGGGCTGCAGGGGTTGCCATGGGAAGAAATTCCTTCCAGCATGAAACACCTGACAAGTTCATAAAAGCTGTCTGCAAGGTAGTCCATAAAGGGAAAAGCGCTGAGGAGGCGCTTGAGCTGTTAAGGTAAGAAAAATGAAAAAATTATGGATAAACATGCCTAAGTGGGATAAGAACATAGTAACGACTTCATTAGAAAGCAATGCAGATGCTCTTCTTGTACCGAAAGGGTACAGCAAAAAGGTCAAGGAGCTTGGACTGATAAAGACCATAAGCAGCGACGGAGACCTGAAGCCCGGAAAGGATGTAGCCATGATAACGATAAACAGCAAAGAGGATGAAAAGGAGGCACTTAAGGAATCAAGGTCCAAAACAGTTATCATAAGGGCCAGGGACTGGAAGATAATACCTTTAGAGAACCTTATTGCACAGACAAAGGGGCTTATCGCTGAAGTGAAGAATGCAAGCGAAGCCAAAACAGCCTTGGAAATACTGGAAAAAGGCGTTGACGGGGTCTTGCTCTCTACCAGCAATGCCAACGAGATAAAAAAAACAGCAAGGCTGATAAAAAAGTCTACAGAAAAGGTCAACCTTACAAGGGCTAAGATAACCAGTATAAATGCTATCGGGACAGGCGACAGGGTCTGTGTAGACACATGCACAAACATGAAGATAGGCCAGGGAATGCTCGTAGGGGACTCAAGCTCCGGGATGTTTCTTGTCCATTCTGAATCTATAGATAATCCTTATGTTGCACAGAGGCCGTTCAGGGTGAATGCTTCTGCTGTACATGCATATATCAAGGTTCCTGAAGGAAAAACGAGATACCTTTCTGAGCTTAAGACAGGGTCAGAGACACTGATAGTTGATGCAAAGGGGAATACAGAGGTTGCTGTAGTTGGCAGGATAAAGGTAGAGAAAAGGCCCCTTATGCTTATAGAAGGCATTGCAGGCCCAAGAAAGATATCACTGGTGCTCCAGAACGCTGAAACTATCCGGCTTGTAAAGCCCAACGGAAAACCAATCTCTATAATCCATCTCAGGAAAGGGGATGAGGTCTTAGCATATACTGAAGATGCCGGAAGGCATTTCGGCATGAAAATAGACGAGACTATAGTTGAAAAATAGATAATGTTCAGATGAAATACAGGGGCGCAATAATGCGCTCCAGGGGGGAAACATGATCGCTGTTCCGATAACAGCTTCTACAGCAGGCCAGGCTGTAAAAGATGCAGAAAGAGCGCATAGGATCGCAGAGCTTGTTGAGCTTAGGCTGGACCTTATCAAGGATATAGGCAAAGACAGATTAAATGAGGTGATGCCTGATAAACCTGGAAGAGCAATAGTTACTGACAGAAAAAACAGGGCAGGCATCATAGAAGAGGCCATAAGGCTCAAAGCAGGTTTTGTTGATATAGATATCTGCAGGGGGAAAAAAGAGGTAAGCAGGATAATAAAGGGCAAAGGCAAAACAAAGATTATAGTATCTTACCATAACTTCAAAAAAACAGATGAAAAAGAGCTGATAAAAAAATATGAAGAGATAAAAGGGCTAAAGCCTGACGTGATAAAGATAGCATCCTTTGCAAATTCGATAATGGATAACCTACCAATATTCAGGCTTATCAAAAGGGCAAAGAAAGAGAAAAGGAAGATAATAGCGCTTTGCATGGGAGAGAAAGGAAAAATCTCCAGGATACTTTCAGTACCTTTTGGGGCTGAGCTTACTTTTGGATCTCTTGAAGAAGGAAAGGAGTCTGCACCGGGGCAGATCCCTGCATGCACGCTGATAGACAGGTACAGGGTAAACGAGCTTAAGGATCCAAAGGTGTTCGGCCTTGCAGGAAACCCTGTAGGGCACAGCAAAGGCATGGTCATCCATAACAAGGCTTTTGAGAAGCTTGGAATGAACAGCATATATGTAAATTTCCTTGTAGAGGATATAGGGCGGTTCATAGATGCATATAAGGGCATGATAAGCGGCCTGAGCATAACCATACCATTCAAAACAGAGATCGTAAAATATCTGGACAGAGTAGATGCTACAGCAGAAAGCATAGGCGCTGTCAACACAGTGGTAAAAGAAAATGGGAAGCTAATGGGGCATAACACAGATGCAGCAGGAGCGATAAAGGCGATAGAAGAGAAAACAGGGATAGAAGGGAAGGAAGTGCTTATGGTGGGGGCAGGAGGGGCTGCAAAAGCGATAGGCTACGGCATAATACAGAACAAAGGGAAGCTTACTATAGCGAACAGGACAGAAAGCAAAGCCAAGAAACTTGCAGGGGATCTGGGACATGGGTCTGAAGGAATAGGGATAAACGTGATCGGCAAGCTTGAGGGGGTTGATATAGTGATAAACGCCACATCGATAGGGATGTTCCCTGATACTGAAAGAAGCCCGATAGAAAAAGGCGTGATGAAAAAAATCATAGGCAGGAAAACTGTTGTCTTTGATGCAGTATATAATCCAAGGGAGACTATGCTTTTGAAAATGGCTGCCAAGCTGGGGTGCAAGACTGTAAGCGGGTATGAGATGTTTATCAACCAGGCTGAAGAGCAGTTCAGGATGTTTACAGGAAAACGGGCAAGCCTAAAGGGGACAGAGGCATAAATAAAAGATTGAATACGGAAGGGTGAAAAAATGAAACTTACAGTAGAAAAAACAGAAAAACTTGAAGGGGAGATAATAATACCTGGGTCTAAGTCACATACGATAAGGGCTGTCATAATAGCTTCAGCTGCAAAAGGAACATCCAAGATAATAAGGCCGCTGGAGTCTGATGACACTATGGCTGCTGTAGGCGCCTGCAGGATGTTGGGGGCAAAGATAAACACAGAAAACAAAGGGGAATGGGTTGTTGAGGGGTTTGACAACTCCCCAAAAAATATAGAAGACCCGATAAACCTGGGAAATTCAGGAACATCATTAAGGCTTATCTCAGGCATAACAGCAGCGTTATGCGGGTTTGATGTGCAGATGGAAGGCGATGAGTCATTAAGCTCCAGGCCTATGCAGCCATTGCTAAGGTCTTTCAATGAGCTTGGTGCAGAAGCGTTGTCTGTCAAGAATGACGGCTACTGCCCAATAATGATCAAAGGAAAGATGAAAGGGGGAAGTACAGTTATCGAAGGAATAACATCACAATATGTTTCCTCGCTTCTTCTTGCCTGCCCCCTTCTTGAAGAGGATACGGAGATAACCGTTGAGAAGCCAAATGAGATACCTTACATAAGGATGACATTAAAGTGGCTTGATGAGCAGGGCATAAGGTATGATGTTTCTGAGGATCTTACCAGATACAAGGTATACGGAAAACAAAAATACAAGGCATTTGAAAAAAAGATACCTGCTGACTGGAGCTCAGCGACATTCCCGATAATAGGGGCAGCAATAACAAGGTCAGATGTCCTGGTAAAAGGCCCTGAGGTGGAAGATGTCCAGGGAGACAAGGCAGTTATAGGATACCTAAGAAAGATGGGGGCGGACATAAAGGAGACCGGCGAAGGGATAAGGATAATAGGAAAAGAGCTAAAAGGATGCGAACTTGACATAAACCATACGCCGGATGCGCTTCCTGCACTTTCTGTTGTGGGGTGTTTTGCTGAAGGAACGACCACATTGGTGAATGTTGCGCAGGCAAGGATAAAAGAGACAGACAGGATCAAGGTCATGACAGAGGAGCTATCTAAGATGGGGGCGGACATAAAGGAGAGGGAAGAGGGCCTTATAGTGCATAAAAGCCCGTTGAAAGGGAACAAGGTAAGGGGCCATAATGACCACAGGGTCGTGATGGCGTTAAGCCTTGCAGGGATGATAGCTGAAGGAAAAACAGAGATAACTACAGCAGAATCTGTCAAGGTCACATATCCTTCTTATGTAGAATCCATGAAAGCGATAGGGGCAAAGATGAGCCTAAGCTGATATTAAAGTGTGCTGAAAGGCGTAAAAATACAGGAACAGGAGGTAAGATAAAATGATGGGAAACACTTTTGGAAGGGTCTTTAGGATAACAACTGTGGGGGAATCTTACGGGAAAGGAAAAGGGTCTGGATTAGCAGTCATAGTTGATGGTGTTCCTCCTGGGCTGAAGCTTACCAGAGATATGATACAAAAGGAGCTTGACAAGAGGAAGCCCGGCGTGGGGAAACTTAACAGCCCGAGAAAGGAGAAAGATGAATGCGAGATATTTGCAGGCATAGGCCAGGATGGTGTGACGACGGGAGCTCCTGTAGGGATAATGGTCTATAATGTCGATACACAGAAAGTGCATATCGACCAGTACAGGCAGTATAAGGACATATTCAGGCCAGGGCATGCCACATACCCTTTTTTCATGAAATACGGGGAAGCGCAGGACTGGTGCGGTGCAGGGAGGGCATCAGGAAGGGAGACTGTAGGAAGGGTAGCAGGAGGAGCAGTGGCAAAGCATATACTTGAAAGAGAGGGTATAGAGGTTATAGCATACACAAAAGAGTGCATGGGGATAAAGGCAAAGAATATGAGTTTTGAGGAGGCAAAGAAGAACTACAGGAAGAACGAGATAAACTGCCCCGATCTAGAGGCTGCCAAAAAGATGGAAAAAAAGGTGCTTGAGATAAAGGAAGAAGGAGACACTGCAGGAGGGGTAACTGAGATAATAGTCCATAACGTCCCGCCAGGGTTAGGGGAGCCTGTCTTTGACAAGGCGAATGCGCTTATAGCGCATGCTCTTGCAAGCATAGGGGCGATAAAAGGTGTTGAATTCGGAGCAGGATTCAGGGTAGGCAACATGAAGGGGTCTGAGAACAATGACCAGCCTTATATGTCAAAAGACAGGAAGGTAAGGTTCAAGACGAACAATGCCGGCGGGTTTTTGGGAGGGATAACAAATGGGGAGGACCTTGTAATAAGGGTGGCTGTAAAGCCGACACCTACGATATCTGTAAAGCAGACAAGCATAAACATGAAAGAGATGAAAGAGGAAGTCTTGAGCCCTATAACGAGAAGGGATCCTACACTTTTAGGCAGGATATATGTTGTGGCAGAGGCTATGGCTTCATGTGCAATACTTGATGCGTTGTACATGGCAAAGGCTTATGATGGAATCGCAAGATTAGATGAGAAGTGGATGAGGCTGAAGGAGAAATAGAAACTAAGGGCAAGCAGGATAACAACCTAAAATGGAAGAAAAAAAATCAATATGCATAATAGGCGGGACTGGGCAGATGGGCCAGTGGTTCAAAAGGTTTTTTGAGAGCAATGGATGCAGCGTATGTATAGCAGGGAGGAAAACCAAGATAAGCCTAAAGGGGTGTGCAGCAAAGTGCGATGTTGTGGTGATAAGCGTACCTATAAGCAGCACTATCCAGGTCATAGAAGAGATCGGGCCTTCAGTGAGGGAGGATGCGCTTCTTATAGACCTTACGTCAATAAAAAAAGGGCCGGTGGATGCCATGCTAAAGAATTCTAAGTCTGCAGTCATAGGGACACATCCTGTCTTTGGGCCTTCTGTGGATTCTATAAAAAACCAGACTGTTGTGCTGTGCCCTGCAAGGCCAAAGGGCTGGCTAAGCTGGCTCAAAGGGATATTTGAGAAAAATGAGGCGCATGTAAGGATAACTACGCCGGAAAAGCATGATAAGATGATGTCCATAGTGCAGGGGGTCACGCATTTCTCTACTATATGCCTTGCAAATACCCTGAAAAAATTAGGGATAGATGTCAAGGAAAGCCTGCATTACACTTCACCCATCTATAAGCTGAGGATGGACATGGTAGGGAGGCTCCTTAACCAGGATCCAATATTGTATGCAGACATAGAGATGCTAAACCCTGAAAACAAGAAAGCCATGGAAACATACATAAGGTCTACAAGGGAGCTTATAGGCATAGTAAAAAGAAAGGATAAGGGGGAGTTTGTCCGTTTCTTCAAGGAAGGGGCGGACTTTTTTGGGGGCTTCAAGAAAGAGGCTACTGAATACTCTGACTACCTGATAGGGCAGCTGGTCAAGAAAGGGAGGCTAAAATGATAACAGCTACCTTAGGGCCTGAGGGAACATTTTCCCATGAGGCTGCATTGAAGAAAGACAAGGGTGCAGAGATAATATTCAAGGACACTGTGAGAGATATCTTTGAGGCTGTAAGCAACAAAGAAGCAGACAAGGGAGTAGTGCCTGTAGAGAACTCAGTCTCAGGGACTATAGGGGCAACAATGGATGCTCTCCTTGACTTTGACCTCAATATAGAAGCTGAAGTTATACTACATATAAAACACAACCTTGCAGGCCATGACGGGATGAAAAATATAAAGACGCTTTATGTGCATCCTGCTACATATGAGCAGTGTGAAAGGTTCATAAGGAAGAACATTCCTAAGGTTAAGATAGTGCATACCAGCTCCAACGCCGAGTCTGCAAGGATGGCGGCAAGAGGTGAGGATAAGGCCAAGGCTGCTATCGTCCCTAAGGCATCTATAGAGATATACCAGCTGAAGGAGATAAAAAAAGAGGTCCAGGACAACAAGTTCAACACTACAAGATTTGCAGTCATAAGCAGGAAAGAGGCAAAGAGGACAGGAAGGGACAGGACATCCATAGCCATATACCCTCAAACAGACAAGCCCGGGCTCTTATACGGCCTTCTTGGGGAATTTGCAAAAAGAGAGATAAACCTTACAAAGATAGAGTCAAGGCCGTCAAAAGGAAAGCTTGGCGACTATATCTTCTTTATAGACATGGAAGGGAGCAAGGAGGATGAAAGGATAAAAAAAGCCTTTAAGGCTATAGAAGGGAATTTCTTCCTCAACATATTGGGGTCTTATCCAAGAGAGTACTGAGCAAGAGAGGGAAGGGGCATATTGCTGAGTGAGAACTGGTTTAGAAGATGGACAAAAAAAGATTAATCGAAACACTGCATACCTATGAAAGAAAGGTAATTTCGGTCATGGATTCTGCTAAAACGCTGAAGGATATCTCTGCTAGGAGCGGCCTTAAGGAGATAGAGGCTATGAGGGGCCTTCAGTGGCTTGAGAACAAGGGGCTTGTAAAGCTTGGAGAGGATGTAAGGAGTATAGTGGACCTGGATAAAAACGGCAGAAGATACCTTAAAGGCGGGCTGCCTGAAAGGCGATTTCTTGGGGCTGTAAAGAAGGATACCCCCATCTCACAGATATTAAAAAAAGGCGGGCTGGAAAGAGAAGAGGTAAACATCTGTATAGGGGTCTTGAGGGGGAAGGCAGCTATAACGATAAAGAAAGGGAAAGAGCTTTCTGTATCCCTGCTGCCCAATGCACAGAAACTTCTGGAGGGAGAGAGCCTTGAAGAAGGATTTCTTAAAAAGAATTTTCCCCTGGAGGTTGAGGGGCTTAAGGAAGAGGAACTTTTTGCAATGGAAAGCCTGAAGAAGAGGAAAGGCATAATAAAGATAGAGAGAAAAAAGGAAAAGAAGGCTGAGCTTACCCAGCTTGGAAAGGAGGTTATATCGATAGGCGTAAAGATAGAGGAGCTCTATGACAGGCTTACTCCTGGGATGCTCAAGGACGGCTCTTGGAAAAAGAAAAAATTCAGGAGATATGACATAAGGGCAAATGTCCCAAAGATTTATGGAGGGAAAAGGCAGCATTACAGAAGGTTCCTTGATGGTGTAAGGGATAAATTTGTGTCATTGGGGTTTAAGGAGATGTTCGGCCCCATAGTCGAGACTGAATTCTGGGATATGGATGCATTGTTCATGCCCCAGTTCCATTCAGCAAGGGACATACATGCAGCATATTATGTAAACGAGCCAGGAGATGACAAGATAGATAATGGGCTTATTGAAAAGGTGAAAAGCTCACATGAGATAGGAAAAGGAACGATAAGCAAGGGGTGGCAGTATAAGTTTGACCAGGATAAGACAAGGCAGAGGATACTAAGGACGCAAGGGACTGCGGTATCGGCAAGGATGCTCGCTTCAAAGGATATAAAGATCCCCGGCAAGTATTTTGGGATTGCCAGATGCTTCAGGCCGGATGTTGTTGACGCTACGCACTCGGCTGACTTCAACCAGGTGGAAGGCATAGTTATAGAAGATGGGCTGGACTTCAGGCACCTTAGGGGGCTGCTGAAGATGTTTGCAGAGGAGTTTGGGGAAACAGACCAGATAAAGATAACGCCTGCATATTTCCCGTTTACAGAGCCTTCTGCTGAGCTTCATGCAAAGCATCCTGAACTGGGATGGATAGAATTGGGAGGATCAGGGATATTCCGGCCTGAGCTTGTAAAGCCTCTTTTGGGAAAAGAGGTTCCTGTGCTGGCATGGGGGCTAGGGATAGACAGGCTGGCCATGTTCAAGCTTGGCATAAAGGACATAAGAGAGCTTTTTTCTTATGACCTTAGATTTTTGAGGGATTCAGAGGCGGCATTATGATGGAAGGAGTATATTTTGGATATGTGGGGCTGATCTGCATACTTACAGGGTTTATCCTCAATATATCCAAAAAGATGAAAACGGATTCCAAATCTTATAATGTGATTAACCTTATAGGGGGAAGCTCATTGACGTATTACTCTGCTACGCTTAAAAGCGTGCCTTTTGTGATACTGCAGTCCATATGGGCGATATTTGCGCTTTATAACCTTGTAAGGGTATGCGTGAGGAAAAGGTGAGATGCCAACTATAAAATTTTCATTAAAGGATCTGCAGAAGCTGGTAGGGAAGAAGATAAGCTTAGAAGAAGCAGCTGAGCTTGCTGAATATGGCAAAGGCAGCTTTGAGGGATATAACAAGGAAGAGGATGAGGTATCTATAGAGTTCGGAGATACAAACCTGCCTTACCTATGGTCTGTGGAAGGGGTTGCAAGATTATTTAAGGGTGTGTTGGGGCTGCAGAAAGGGATACCTAAGATAGAGGTAAAAAAGGGCAGCTATAAGGTTATAGCAGATAAATCAGTTTCAGATGTCAGGCCCAGCATAGCCGCTTTTGTGGCAAAGGGCTGCAAGGTGGATGATTATCTTATCAAGCAGATAGTTCAGCTGCAGGAGAAGCTATGCGAAAGCTATGGCAGGAGAAGACTAAAGGCTGCCATAGGGGTATATTCCTATGATAAGATAAGATTTCCTGTGCACTATAAAGCTACGGAGCCTGAAAGCGTAAAATTTGTGCCATTAGGGTTCAGAAAAGAGATGAGCCAGCAGGAGATACTTGAAGAGCACCCAAAGGGGAAGGAGTATGCATGGATATTGGAAGGGAAGAAAAAGTACCCCTTACTTGTGGATGATGAAGGAAAAGTTCTTTCTTTCCCTCCGATAATAAACTCTGACATGACAGGCAAGGTGGAAGAGGGGGGGGAGCACCTTTTTGTAGAGGCTACCGGGATGGAGACGGAGCCTTTGCTCCTGGTGATGAACATAATGGCGTATGCCCTTTATGAAAGGGGCTTTGAGATATACTCTGTAGAGATAGAAGATGAGGGGAAAAAAGTTATAAGCCCGTCACTTTCCAAGGATAAGATAAAGGTAAGCAAGGAGCAGATAAAAAAGATTTTGGGGCTGGAGCTCAAGAACAGCGAGATAAAGGAGATGCTGGAAAAGATGCAGTATGATGTCACTTCTGATAAGGCTATGGCGAGCATACAGATACCCCCGTACAGGAAGGATATCCTGCACCCAAATGATGTGATAGAGGACATAGGGATAAGCTACGGCTACAAGAATATAGAAGAGAAGAAGCTTATGTCTTATACTCAGGGGGAAACCTCTCAGATGGTAAGATTTAGGGATACCATAAGGGAGCTTCTTATAGGAATGAGTTTTCAGGAGGCGTTCAGCCCGATCCTTACTAACAAGAAGATACTTTATGATGATATGAAGACCAAGGATTTCGGAACTGTGGAGATAAAGAATTTCATGTCCGAGACGTATTCTGCCGTAAGGACGTGGATACTTCCTCAGATGATGAACCTTCTTTCAAAGAACAAGCACATAGAATACCCCCAGAGGGTGTTTGAAGAAGGGATAGTTACTGTAAAGAAAGATGGTGAGATAATAGACTATGAAAGGGTGGCTGCTGTCTCGGCAAATGAGAATGCGGACTATACGGAGATAAGGAAGGTATTGGACAATATAATGAGGATGATAGGCGCTGAATACGAGATAGAAGAGACGGAGCACAGCTCTTTTATCGAAGGAAGGGTGGGAAGGGTTTCTGTAAAGGGCAAGAATGTTGCATATATAGGTGAGATAAATCCAAATGTGATAGAGGGGCATGGGCTGGAGGTTCCTGTCGTAGGGATGGAACTGAACCTTAGCGAGCTGTTCAGGATATTGTGAGAAAAAACAGTAAGGTTTATATTAACCTAAATGTTAAGGGTATCATCATGAAAAGAGACAGATTGATGAGAACGGTTATCACTAACCTTAAAAAGCAAGGTGTAAAGAAGATAGCCCTTTTTGGCTCATACGCAAGAAACAATGAAACGCCTAAGAGCGATGTTGATATCCTGGTAGAATTTAAGAGAAAGAAAAGCCTTTTGGAGCTTATAAGAATAGAGAGGGAGCTTTCTGAAAAATCAGGGGTTAAAATAGACTTACTGACAACGAAATCTGTGAACCCTTTAATAGCGGATAGCATCAAAAAAGAGATGAGAGTGATCTATGGATGAAAGACGAAAAGGCTTATATCCAGCACATTCTGGATTCTATAGATAAAATAGAAGGTTATGTTAATAAAGCAACAAAAGAGCAATTTATGGAGGAATCTCTTATCCAGGATGCTGTTATCAGGCAGATAGAGATCATCGGTGAAGCTTCAAAATTAATATCAAAAGAGACCAAATCTAAAACTGATAAAATCCCCTAGAAGGACATTGCAGGGATGAGGGATAAATTGATCCATGCATATTTTGGAGTTGATCTGGATGCAGTTTGGGAAACAATAAGAAAAGATATTCCCAAACTAAAAAGAGAGATGGATAAGCTAAAGACAGCCCGTGCTTAGCCTCAACTAAACCAATGACAGGACAGCATTATAGCCAAAATAAAAGCCGAAGCCTGCAAGGAAAAGGCCTGCAACCAAAGAGACATATCGCATAGACTTCTCATTTACGAATCTTCTGCCCCAATGGAGCCAGGTGGAGAGCTTTATGTACCAGAACAATGCTCCCAGGATTATTATAAAGCCATTGAGAATGACCATAAGCTTGGTAAGGTCTGTTATGCTTAAAGCTATGACAGAGCCAAAGACGCCCACCCACCAGACTATGGAGATAGGATTAGAGATGGCTATTATGTAGCCTAATGCCAGGGAGCTTCTCTTTGAAGGAAGCGATGTTTCGTCAAGGTCTATCTTCCTGAAGAACTCATATATGCCGTATATGCCCATGCAGAGAAGAATGACAGAGCCAAAGAACCAGGTTATCGTCTTTACAAGAGGATTGTCCATGAGCCTGTAGAGGCCGAGGTAGATTATTATAAGGAATGTTGTGTCTGCCAATGCCACGCCTAAGCTGAACAGGGCTGCCTGCTTAAACCCCTGCTTAAGGCTTCTTTTTATCAACGCTACGGTAACGGGGCCTATAGGCGCAGCCAAAGATATTCCCAGTATGAAGTAGCGTATTATGCCGAGCATGGGGGTTTAGAGATAGGAGTTTTATTTAAAGCTTGTCTTGTTTGCAGGGCAGAAGGATAGGTGGAGAATATTGACTAAGGGCACTTATTTTTGCAGTTGCAGGTTAGGGCTTTTCCAGCAACCACAACCATAATGGCTTATAGATTATCCTTTTTCCGCTTATCTGCTCCTTATTTTCAAAGTCTTCTGTGATTACCAATCCCTTCTTTAGCTTAAACTCGCTCATGGCCCTGAGAAGAGGCCTAATCTCCCTTTTTTTAGCCTTAATATCTGATATATCAGAACATACCTGTATGGCTTCTTTAATAGCTACGCATTCTTTCACCAAAAAATCAACCTCTCCCTCATCGCATTTCCAGTAGTATAGATCCCTGGATGCTGCTTCATGTGCAAGTAGGCAATATTCTCAAATAAATGGCCCTTATCGGAAGAGAACCTAAAGCCAACTGCGTTTGCCAAGCCCGTATCAATAATGTAAACTTTTTTAGGCTTTTGGGAAGATAAGCTGGCCCTTAAAGAATAAGAATAAGCCCTGAGGGCAAAAGTAAGAAAAGACCTTTCAGAATAATCAAGGTACTCCTTGACTGTATCATCTGACACTCCAATCAGCTTTGAAACCTTATTATATGAGATATATCTGGAACAGTTTGTGAGGACGTAATAGAACCAATCCTTGAACTTTGAAATGTTTCTTATGCTATACCTCTCTATCATATCCCTAAAAAGGATCGTGTTGTAGTACTCCTTCAATAAATCGGATTTCATGCCTTTCTCCTTTTCCAAGACAACCTCAGGAAAACCCCCAAACCTCATAAAATCCCTGAAGTGGTGGATTATAGCGTGTCTTTCTGCCCCTATGCTGGGTTTGATACCTTTAAAATCCAGGAATTCCCTAAAACTTAATGGATAGACTATCTCCTTAAGATACCTCCCAGAAAGCAAAGTGGAAAGAGAAGATTCGATGATAGATGATGTAGAGCCGCTTACCACAAACTTCATATTTTCATTCTGCAGATCATAATATTTCTTCAGCCACCTCTGCCAGCCATCCAGCGCCTGTATCTCATCCAGAAAGATGTATGATTTTCCAGAGGGATTGTTCTCTTCTTTAAAAACATCCAGCAGGCTCTCAAAAGAGTTTTCTTCTTCCAGAAACCTTGCCAAAACAGGATTATCCAGGTTTATGTAAAGGATGTTTTTTGGACTTACTTTCCGCTCGCTTATAAGGTAGTCTATAAGCTGGTATAGCAGGGTGCTTTTGCCGCTTCTTCTTACTCCCACCAAGGAGATGATCTCTTTTCTTTCAAGCTTCTTACTAAGAGATGCAAGATAGCCTGCTCTTGGAACTGCAACCTTGCTTGAAGGGACAGAAGACCTCTCCCACCATATGTTCCATTGATGCATCACCCTTATCAAAATGTTTTTGTCCATCCTGAGCAAAAATGCAGGGCAATATTAACTTTCGATTATGGTAGGAAGTTTTTTAATAAACCTTCGATTACAATCGAAAGTTGCTTCTTTTTGAGAGGGGGAAGCTTTCACCAAGATGGACTTTCCTGAAAAACTTATATGCAGAGAAGGATGATAGAGCCAAAGAACCAGGTTATCGTCTTTACAAGAGGATTGTCCATAATCCTATAGAGGCCCAGGTAGATTAATTATAAGGAATGTGGTGTCTGCCAATGCCACGCCTAAGCTGAACAGGGCTGCCTGCTTAAGGCTTCTTTTTATCAACTCTATGGTAACTGGGAGGGGCAGCCAATGATATCCCTAAAATGAAATACCTGATTATATCCAGCGTGGGGCTGGATGGATATAATTCAAACCGACGGCCATCCCCGACCTAAATCTCAAACTGTGTTTTAGGGGTTTGAAACCTTGTTTCAAAGCGGTCGGGGTATTTGCCGTCGGTTTGAAGTCTTGGAAACGCCAACGCGATGACGTTGGCTGTTTAGCAGGCCATAAGGCTTGTCTGTTGTCTGCTAACATTTCGCACTAAAGTGCGGGGTATTACTTTTGAATGCTTCCGCATTCTAAAGGCTTAGAAATCCATATTGGATTTCCAAGCAATCCCCAGGAAATTTCCTGCGAAATTTCCAATAACCTAGGGGAACCTCCTTTTAATCATTCGCAAACTGCACTAAAGTAACCATCACATCTAAGAATGCCTGGATCCAGATAAGTAATGTAATGCCCAATATTAGCATAACAAGAATGAAAATTGCTGTGGCTTCCTACTACAACACCCGGCAAGACTGAGTGGCCCCCATAAGCTCTTGCACAAATATCTGCGGCCGCACAACAATTTCCGAAAGGAACGTCAGCTACATGGTTAGTGGACATTACTGTTACACACCTTTTCCCTATAGATGCGCAAGCAGTATGACCTGACTGACCGTCATATCCTGCTCCGTCCCTGATTATCTCTGTTTCCGGCCAGGCTGACCTTGGTTTTTTTCCAAATGTTATATTTCCTTTTATTGTTATATTTCCTTCTATAGTTACATTTCCATCTCTCCCTATTGTAACCAAATCTGCAGAATCTTTTAAATTCTGTATCTTTAATCCCCCATCTCCAGGTGAGGCCCCGTCATATAATAGTTTTATCCCTTGCCCTGTGGTTCCCTCTTCAAAGGCGATACTATTTGAATCTGCCTGGTTATCACCAGTAGAGCTCAAACGAAGCTGTTTTGCATTTCCTTTCAGATGCAACAAAGCTTCGGGGCTCGCTGTTCCTATCCCCACATCCCCATTGGCTGCCACCTTAAACCTTGATGTCATTGCAACCTCTGAATCTCTATCAACTACTGCGCCAGGAGCATTCAAATATTCTAATCCTGCACCATGAACTACTAAGGCACCCTTAGGGTGTGCTACGTTTTCTGCAGAGGAGACAAATGCATTAGCAGTTTTAAATTTTGGCTTTACAGCATACCCGATGACTGTGGCTCCTGAACTAAATCCTGAGCCATAAGTATTGAGTATATCTAATCCGCCTGATCCGGAATAATATCCTGCAAACTGCAGCGTGCCTTGTGTTGCACTGGCAGTCCCTGCAATTACCGCGCCGTTTCTTACATCTAACTTCCGCAGTGGAGCCGTTGTCCCTATGCCTACATTGCTATTTACTCTAGAAACGGCTAATCCTACAACATCCGACTCCCCTATAATTGCAATGCCCTCTCCTTTATGGGATCTTAAAAGTGACCATTCACCAATATCGCTATCAGCATATAATCGCAAATCTGTAGTTCCATCGTCCCTATAGATATTTCCATTGATCTTAATATCCCCTGAAACCTCAAGTTTTGATCCGGGGCTTGTTGTGCCTATGCCTACATTTCCGCCGTCAATTATCCGCATAACTTCAGAATCACTATCATACACCCTAAAATTTCCGCCATTATCATCACTATCAAAATCAAGATATACGCCGCTTGGTGCTTCTGCTTCTAAAATATAATCATGCTCAAAAATTCTCGTGTCAGCCCTGTCTCCCCTGAATTCAATGACGCCCTGGTCAATTCCGTCTGAAACCTCTATAGCACCAACAACATCAAGAGCATGTCCCGGACTATTTGCCCCTATTCCCAGCTTCCCATTGCCGGTTAAAACCATCCTATTATTTGCGCCGTTTTCATAGAATGCCAGCCCTTCATCATAATATGTTGTAATTGTCCATTCATCAACTCCGGTATCTGTATCATATAGCCTTATCTGGTGGTTGGCATTTTTAGCCCTCATAGCACCAGCTACATCTAATGCATATCCCGGGCTTGTAGTTCCAATCCCCACATTACCATTAAAATAGGTTTCTTTCTTAGTCTTGTCCAGATTTGTCTTGATAGTGTAATCTGTATCGCTTTCTCCTATTATGAGGCCGTACTCTTTGTCTCCAACATAATACTGGTAAAAATTTGAGGTTCCATAACCACCATCTTTGCCCAAACTAAAGATGTGGTCAGTTCCTGCTCTTCCCGGCATCTCTACGTGCAGCTTGGCAATGGGGTCTGCCAGCCCGATCCCAATCTTTCCAGAACCAGGCATTATTGCAATATTCCCATCACCCCCCAGTTCCTTGGGCTCTATAGTATTGGTGTAGAGTGTCTCGTGCGATGCTTTGGATGCGTCGTAATCTGCTACTGCAAGGCTTATGCTTAGCAGCAGGGTAACTGCAATAACCGCAAAATAAATATTTTTTTTAGCTGAATTGTTTGTTTTTTCCAT
>JAHWIN010000034.1 GCA_019322475.1 Candidatus Woesearchaeota archaeon | reverse complement strand
TAATCTGCTGAGGTTAAGGAAATGATAGAAAAAGAAGCACCAAAGGTATAGAGATGATGGACATCAGCGTCCCTATAAAGACCACCGAGGCCACAAGCTCAGGATTTCTGCTGTATTTTTGGCATAGTACCATAGACATTACAGGAGAGGGCATAGCAGCAAGAAGTATTATTATGTTCCTTGCAAGCCCTGTTATGGAAAAGAGGTTTACTATAAGGAGAGCTGCAAGGAACCCGATTATTATCTTGAATGATGCAGCTAAAAATGCTGTTTTTGCAGAGCTTACCCTTATCTCAGTAAGCTTGTATCCAAGGATAAGCAGCGCTAAGGGCACTGTTATCATGCCTATAGTTTCAATCGGCCTGAAGATAATTCCTGGAGTTTTTATCCTGAAAAGATTAAAAATAAGCCCTATAACCACAGCATATACAGGCGGAACTTTCAATACCTCTTTGATCTTATTCTCATGCTGTATTATGTATATTCCCAGGCTGAATATGAACAATGAATTCATCATATCAAAGACCACAGCCCTTGACAGCCCCGCCATCCCAAAAGCAAACAGCGCAACAGGGTAGCCAAGAAATGCTGTGTTGCCTATGGACATAGGAAGATACAATCCTGTCTTTTTCGATCCTGTAAGCTTTAATATGAGGAATGTCAGCGAAGCCAGTATGATTATTATCGATACTGCAGCTAAAGCTATGGTCATGAAATCTGCAAGGTTAACATCACTTTGGGTTATAGAAGAGAATATTAGGCACGGAGCAGATATGTAGATTATAAGGTCAACCATAGGCTGTATGTCTATCTTCTTTAGCTTTCCTATGATAAAGCCAAGCAGGGCTATAAGAAATACAGGGATGACTGCCTGGAGAACTATGCCTGCTGCCATAAGATAAAGTATGCTAAGGATTGCCGTATTAATAGTTTGCGGTTTTTGCCGAGAAGATCACAAGTATCCTTCTTCCTTAAGGTTCTTTTCGATCCTTTGCCTTACATCCCCGACTTCAGCCTTGAAAACATCCCCTGTTATCATCTCGAAGAGCCTTATGTACCGTTTGCTGAGCTCTACCACAAGCTCTTCCGGAGCTTCGGGAAGGCTTTCATCCTTGTAAGGGTTGCAGTGCTCCTTGAACCACAGCCTTAGGAATTCCTTGTCTATGTTTTCAGGCTCTTTTCCCTCTTCAAACCTTTTAAGGTACGTCTCTTTTATCCAGAACCTTGAGGAGTCAGGCGTGTGTATCTCGTCTATAAGGTATATCTCCCCCTTTTCATCATAGCCGAACTCATACTTTGTGTCAACCAGCATAAGGCCGTTCTTTGCAGCTATCTCTGTTCCCCTTTCAAAAAGCTTCAATGCCTTTTCTGCAATAAGATCCCACTGGTCTTTTGACATAAGGGGCCTTTTTATGATCTCTTCAGGGGATATCTTCTCATCATGCTCCTCTGATTTTGTAGTTGGAGTTATTATCGGCCTTTCAAATTTTTGGTTTTTTTTCAGCCCCTCCGGAAGGGTATTCCCGCAGAAATTCCTTTCCCCCTTAGAATAGGCTGTCCATGCAGACGTGCTCGTGACCCCTGTTATATACCCTCTTACAACAATCTCGACAGGAAATACGTTAAGTTTTTTGCACACGACAACATTTGGGTCAGGCACGCTTATGACATGGTTCTGGATGATGTCTTTTGTATTTTCAAACCAGAATGCAGATGTCTGGGTAAGGACCTGGCCCTTAAAGGGTATCCTGGCAAGTATCCTGTCAAATGCAGACTGCCTGTCTGTGGATATGAGGAATATTTTTTCGTTTCCTGCATAAACATCCCTCACCTTGCCTGTGTATTTTTTTCCAAGATCAGGGAAATCTGTCTCTTTTAGGGTGAAATTGATCTGCTCTTTTATCTCGCTGTCTGATATCATATTGATCCCTCCTTTGCTTTGGATATTGATGCTCGATGAAGATCATCTTCATGGCTTAAGGCAACTCCACTCAAAATTTTAGCTGTTTATCACATAGTCTTTTCCTTAGGAACACTTTTCAGCTCTTTGTCGCTTTCTTTTACCTTCTCCTTCAGCTTCTCCCTGTACTCTTCCAGCTTTAGGCTGTACCTGCTGTTGAAGTTGAGGATCTCTATCGCGGCCAAGGCAGCATTTTTTCCGTTGTTCAGCCCCACCCAAAGGCCGTGCTGGCTGTGCTTCAGAATGTTCAGCGCAGCTTCTGCCCTGTCGTCCTCTTCCAGCGCTGTAGGGCAGTATATGACCAATGCATCTTTTTCTACAACAGGCTCTTCCAGCGATATAAACTCTATGTTTACAGAGCCATCTTCAACGCTTTCACCTTTAGTGAACCTGATGTCAAATGCTGAAAATATCTCCTCTGCTTTCTTGAATGCCTGGCTTGAGGATTCCCCTATGACATTTATAGAGACATTTTTTTTCAGTATCTGGACTGCATTCCTGACAGCTTCCCCTGTCCCCCCTATCCCTGTGCTCAATACAGGTATCCCTGAGGGCATCTGCATTATAGAAAGGAGAGCATCTAATCCCTGATAGCTTCCTGTGCATGGCACTCCTATGACAGGCTTCAAGGTCTTAGAGGCGATTACTCCCGGAAGAGCAGCCGAAAGCCCCGCACCTGCAATTATAAGGTCGCAATCCGCCTTTATGATCTCATGGAGCTCTTCAGGAGTCCTGTGGGCTGAGCTTATCCTCAATTCAGCCTCTATGTCGTTTTTTTTGAGCCCCTTTACAATCTTATCATAGGTATCTTCATCAGATTTAGATCCAAAGACAACAAGCACTTTAGGCATACTATCACCTCTTGGTAATGTTAATAGGAGAGAAGCCTTATTTATATAATTTTTGGATGGGTTTTTTATCAGGTGTTTCTATAAGGCCGGAACAACAAAAATTTAGGATAAGATCAGGAAGTATCCTCCTCCATCTCAAGAACCCCTTTTAGGGCTGCTATCCCCACTTCCATCTGGCCTTCGTCAGGCTGCTTGGTAGTTATCTTCTGTATCCAAAGCCCGGGCATCGTCAGGAACCTGAATATCGGGTTTTTTTGGTGTTTTGCCCCGAACTTCAATATCTCATAAGATACGCCTGCTATTATCGGAAGGATAAGTATCCTTAATCCAAAAAGTATAGCCCTTCTTAAGGCCCATGACACGTTCTCTATGTTCGGGTAGAAGGAGCCTAAGGCCATGGGTATGAAAGAAAAAAGGAATATCCCTATAGTTATGACAATTATCAGGAACGCTGTTCCGCATCTTGGATGCAGTGTAGAGTATCCTTTTGCATTTTCTACTGTAAGCTCCTTTCCATCTTCATAGCAGAACACTGCCTTGTGCTCTGCCCCATGATACTCAAAAACACGCCTTATGTCTTTCATCAGTGATATCAGGTAAGTGTATAATACAAGTATCCCTGCTTTTATTATCCCGTCTATGACATTGAACCAGACAGGGTTTTCAGTCTCTCTTACCCCTATTATGTATGTAAGCGCATAAGGCAGCAGCAGGAACAATCCTATGGCGAATATGAAAGCAGTTATCATCGTAAGGGTTATAGCCCAGCTTCCCAGCTCTTCATCCTCCTCTGTCTGCTGGGCAGCGCTCCAGTTCAGCGCCTTTATCCCTATGACAAGCATCTCTACCAGGCTTACTATCCCCCTGATGAAGAACATATGAAGAAATTTTGGCTTTTTCCTTATCCTGTCTTTCTTATAGGCTATCTTCCCGTCTTTCCTTACAGCCGTGACTATATTTCCCTTGGAGCGCATCATCACCCCTTCTATGACAGCCTGGCCTCCCACTTCTAGCTTTTTCATCTGCTCTTAGGCTGAAGAAACAGCTTTTTATAAAAGGCTTTCTATAGCACAAATCTGATGTAGATAGGATCTCTTGAAAACTTTTATAAATAAACCCCGTTTCTTAATCTTTCAAGGGCCCATAGCTCAGCCTGGTTAGGCTTATGGACAATAAGGACCAAAGCGATCGCCTCTTAACCTGTAAGGAGCGAGCGATAGGCCGGGGGTTCGAATCCCCTTGGGCCCATTTCATTCTATTTCATCTTTTTGCCTTATTTTATCCCCCAATGCTGACCTCATTCTTCCTGCTTACTGAAGGGCTATCGCGAGCGTAGTGAGCGATGGTCCAAGGGGGTG
>JAHWIN010000033.1 GCA_019322475.1 Candidatus Woesearchaeota archaeon | reverse complement strand
TGTTTAGGAACATGGTCAGCTCGCTTTGAAAAGCTTCGCTTTTCTAACCTCTTACCCTGCTTCGCAAGCTAAGACGTCCTGGCCATGCCATGAATGCCTGCGGCATTAATGGCATTCATGGCACAGACGCCTAGGATTTCTACGGGGCCTCAACATAGGAATATTTATAAATAAACCGTGATTTTTTAAGGGGCTATGGAACCTGATTACATTGATCAAGTAGTTCAGTATTTTGGAAGATTGTTGAAGGAGGATGAAACTGCTCCTGGTAACGGGGGTAAAAAAAGATTTTTTCAGAAAGCACTAGAAAGCAAAGTTTTTTTGCCAGACAATCTTAAAAAAAAGATAGATGAAGATAGGGGAAATACTCCTCAAAAGGATTATCTTCTTTCTCTTCCAACATTTAATGGGGAATTTTCTATATATATCTGATAAATTTTCTGAGTATCAATCTGCAGTTCAGCAAACAACAATATTTATATAGAATATCTATCTCTCATGCACTATGATGATACTAAACTATGATGCTCTTGAGATAGAAAAAGATATGCTTGATTTCTGGAAAGAGAACAAGACGTATCCCAGGCTGAAGGCTAAGCTGAAGGGCAAGAAGCCTTTTTACTTCCTTGACGGACCGCCTTATACCTCAGGGAATATACATCTTGGGATATCATGGAACAAGTCACTGAAGGATTCTGTCCTAAGGTACAAGCGCATGAACAGCTTTGACGTGTGGGACAGGGCAGGCTATGACATGCACGGGCTTCCTACAGCCCATAAGGTGATGGAAAAGCTGGGAATGAAAAGCAAGGAGGACATCCCTAAGCTTGGCGTCTCAAAATTCATAGAGGAGTGCAAGAAGCTGAGCATATCCAACATGGAGGCCATGAACAACGACTTCTCAAGATTTGGGATATGGATGGACCTTGAAAATCCTTACCAATCTATAAAGAACGAGTTCATGGAAGGGGAATGGTGGCTTATCAAAAAAGCCCATGACAACAAAAGGCTTTATGAAGGGGAAAAGGTGATGCACTGGTGCCCCAGATGCGGGACAGCCCTTGCAAAGCACGAGCTGGAATACAAGAATGTCACTGATACATCTATCTTCCTGAAGTTCAAGGTGAAGGGAAAGAAAGATGAATACCTTATAATCTGGACAACTACGCCATGGACGATAGCCTATAACCTGGGGGTGATGGTAAACCCGGATGAGGATTATGTACGGGCAAAGGTCGGCAAAGAGACATGGATAGTTGCCAAAAAGCTTGCAAACATATTCATAAGCTCCATTGACAAGACATTCAAGGTACTTGGGGAATTCAAGGGCAGCGAACTGGAGGGCAGGGAGTATGAGCATCCTTTTGAAGATGAGCTCAGGGATCTTTATGCCGGCCTGAAAAAGAAGAGCAAGAAGATGCATACAGTTTTATTATCACCAGAATATGTCGATACCGGCTCTGGGACAGGGCTGGTGCATTGCGCCCCCGGCTGCGGGCCTGAGGATTATGAAGTAGGACATAGAAACGGAATACCTCCTTTCAATGCGCTTGATGAAAACGGAAGATATGGCGAGAGCATGGGAAAATTCAAGGGGTGGGACGCAAAGAAAGACAATAAGAAATTTATAGAAGAGCTTGACGATAAAGGCTCTTTGCTTGCAAAAAGGCCTGTAGAGCATGAGTATGCCCACTGCTGGAGATGCAAGAATCCTGTAGTGTTCAGGACGACAAAGCAGTGGTTCTTCAGGGTTGAGGACCTTAAGCAGAAGATGAAGGACCTGAACAAGAAGGTGTCCTGGATACCTGAATGGGCAGGAAGCAAATGGTTTGATTCATGGCTTGACAACCTCAGGGATAACGGGATAACAAGGCAGCGCTATTGGGGGACTCCTTTGCCTATATGGAGATGCGATTCATGCGGCGATTACACTGTTGTGGGGTCTGTAGCTGAGCTGAAGAAGCTTGCAGGAAATGTCCCTAAGGACCTGCACAGGCCGTATATAGACAAGGTCACTATCCCCTGCAAGTGCAAAGGCACGATGAAAAGGATACCTGACATACTTGACGTATGGATAGATTCGGGAACAGCCTCATGGTCCTGCCTGGATTACCCTCAAAAAGACTCATTGTTCAAGAAACTGTGGCCCCCTGATTTCATATTAGAGGGCAAGGACCAGATAAGGGGATGGTTCAACCTTCTTCTTGTGACATCCATGATATCCATGGGCAAGCACAGCTACAAGGCATGCTATATGCACGGCTTTGTGCAGGATTCAGAGGGAAGGAAGATGTCAAAGTCCCTGGGAAACATAATCTCTCCTTATGAGGTCATAGACAGGTTTGGGGCAGACACCCTCCGTTATTATATGATAGGCGGGGCCAACCCGGGCTTAGACATAAACTATAACATGGAGGACACAAAGATAAAGCACAAGAACCTTACAGTCCTATGGAACCTGCACAAGTACCTTATAGGCCTTGTCAAAAGCTCAAAGGCAAATCCAAAGAAACTGAAGATAAACAAGAAGCTGTGCTCAACCGAAGAAAAATATATACTTTCGAAGCTGAATTCAACGATAAAAAAGGCTACTGAGCTTTTTGAGAGCTACAGCCTTAATGAGATACCCTGGCTTATAGAGGAGATATATCTTGAGCTTAGCAGGACATACATACAGCTTACAAGGGAGAAATCATCTTCAGGTACAGATGATGAGAAAGAGCTGGTCATCGCTGTCATCTACTATGTGCTTTTTGAGGTCATGAAGCTTGCTTCGCCTATAATTCCTTTTGTAACAGAGAAGATGTACCTGAACATGAAGGATGTTTTCGGGCTTAGGGGGGACAGCATACATATGCATGCCTGGCCTAAATACCTTGAATCAGAGATAGACCCTAAGCTTGAAAAGAACATAGCTATAGTGCAGAGCGTGATCCAGTCTGCCCTGGCAGCAAGGGAAAAGATAGGGTTAGGGATAAGATGGCCTTTGAGGGAGCTTATAATAACAGGAAAAGACAAGGCGATGATAGAGGCTGTTGAGCAGCTGGAGGACCTTATAAAGATACAGGCCAATGTAAAGGAGATACGTGTCCAGGAGACCCTTCCCGGGATGAGGCTTGCTGTAAGGGCTGATTTTGGCAAGCTAGGCCCTGATTTCGGAAAATTAGCGCCCCAGATAGTGGCGAAGATAGCTACAGAAAGCCCGCAGAGCATATTGGGGCATATAGAAAAGGAGGGGAAGTTTGTCATACCTTTAGATAATGAAGGGACAAGCGTAAATGTAGTCAAGGAGCACCTTATAGTAGAAAGGAAGGTTCCAGATCCCTACCAGGAATCTGAGTTTAAGGGCGGTTTTCTATATCTCAACAAGGAGATGGACAATGAGCTTGAAGCAGAGGGCTTTGCAAGAGAGGTCATGAGAAGGGTCCAGAGCCTAAGGAAAAAAGCAGGCCTGGAGAAGAAAGACAGGGTTGATGTTTTTATCAGGACAAACCTTAACTTAAGCGATTTTGAGGAGCAGATAATAGAACGGGTAGGTGCAAAGACATTGACACTATCTGAAGGCGCCCCAAAGGCCAGGTTCAAGAGCAGCAGCACAGAAAAGGTAAAGGGAAAGCAGTTTGAGATATTTCTGGAGAAGGCTTAGGGATATCTGGAAAAGCAAGAAGTTCATCATGCCAAAGGATGAACCCTGTTGAAATCCCTCTTCTCATTTAAGGTTAAGTGGGTCGAAGAGAAGTGGCTGTTGTATTCCAGAAAAAAGTAGTACTATCTCTACTACAAAAATGGTAAAATTTATAAGTAGAATTGTATTTTTACTACAAAAATGGTAAAATCAATGCAGGAGTTTAGAGACTTAGGAAGCATAAAAGATCTGGCCCCTAATGAGAAACAAGCTTACCTGCCTTTCCTGGAATCAGCTTATTCAGAAAATATCAAAGTTTCTGAGTTTTTGCTCATCAAATTTCCAAGATGGAGCATAATATCCGGCTATTACGCGATGCATGACATATCTAAGCTGTTTTTAGCTAAAAGATACGGCCTAAAGCTGGGATCCCCAAATGTACATGCGGCAGTTATACAATCTTTGCGCGAGCTTGTAAAAAGGAAGGATATTCTTTCCCTCTTAGAGAAGGCTGAAAAAGAGTATTCTATCGCATCATTACATCTTGCTTTATTGCAGGGAAAAGATGAAAGAGAAAAGTCTCAATATTATACCTCTTCAACTGTTAAGGCTTCTGTCAGCCTTGAGAAAGCTTCGTATTTTTTAGAGAATCTTGCAAAGCCATATATAAATCTGATAAATGAAGTGATGTTATGATACTTAATATCTTAAACAATAAGAGCATATGGAGGTTTTTAGCTTTAGCCTCTTATTCTCCCGGTTCCGGCTATACCAGAAAAGAGATAAAGGAGCTGCTTAGATGGAACAATCTTTCTTTGGACAGGACCTTGGATAAGCTTATCTTTTATAAGATCATAATAAAAGACGGCAGGAAGATAAAGCTTGATTTTTCAAATGAGGAAACTTCCTTGCTGCTGGATATTGTTGAAAAAGACAAGAAAAGGCTTAATTACCCCTCTTTTAATCTTTTCATGGTTTTAGTTGATTTTTTAAGGATCATCGAAAGCTTTGATATAAGCCAGGTTTATCTTTTCGGTTCACACGCAAAGAAAACAGCATCAGTCTCATCAGATATCGATATTGCTGTCTTTTCTGAAGGAAAGGTTAATCTGATCAAGGCTAAAGACCAGATATTGCAGGACTATGGCAGGAATATACAATTGCATTATTTTGATGTTGATGAGAAAGGCAAACTTGTTTCAGAAGTTATGAAACATGGCGTGAGGTTAAAATGACCTCCTTTTCATAGCCAAGACCTAAACCGCATCAATATCAGCCAAGGACTCTATGACAAGGCTCTGGCAGCTCTTTATCATCTCTTCCAGCCTCATGTCTCTTGTGGCATTCCTTATCTGGGAGAACCTGTCGAGCATCTGCCTGAAGAACCTTATTATGTCGCCTTCCAGGAAGTTTGTGTTTTTCATTATCTCAAAGATGTTCTTTCCATGGTAGCAGGGGTCTATCATGGCAGTCAGCTTGTCGAGGTTCCTGAACCTTTTCTCCCTGCTTATGGTGGGGCTGTGCCATACTTTGCTCTTGAGCTCCCTGAGGAAGCCTGAACTGAACTTTTTGTAGAACTCTGTCCTTTCCCTCGGCTCATAGCAGAGGCACGCAACTATCATCATTATGTGGTATTCATTGAGGTCCCTGTAGAAATCTGTCGCAAATATCTCCCCTATTATTATCTCATCAGCATATATCCTTGAGGAAAATTCCCCTTTATCTGTGAGCTTGTTCTCTTCCACATAGCCAAGCTTTATGAGCTTCCTTTTGGTGTTCCTGAAAGAGTTTCTTATCTCGCCTTTGGAGCCTTTTTGATACGTGTAGAAGCTCATCTTAAGTATCTTTTCTATCTCCTCTGCTGTGTGCTGCTTTATGAGGTTAAGCACGGTGTTTACAGAAAGCCTGAACTGCGACCTTATAGGCTCTATATCAGAGCCTGTTACCCTTTTCAGCAACGGGTAATCAAAGTCTCTCCTGTCGATCATCGCATATGCAAACCCTTCCTTGTCTATGCCCCTCCTTCCTGCCCTGCCAGCTATCTGAAAATATTCCTTGGAGTTTAAGAAGCGGAAGTTTATGCCGTCAAATTTTCTCAGGGACTTGAAGCATACGGTCTTTGCGGGCATGTTTATGCCTACTGCAAAGGTCTCTGTCGTATAAAGGACTTTTATGAGTCCTTTTGAAAAAAGCTCCTCCACTATGCTTTTTATCAGGGGGATAAGCCCGGCATGGTGAAATGCTATGCCATAAGGCAGGGTCTGCCTTAGAAGCCTTGTAGACTTAAGGTCATTTATCTCGGGGACAGCTCCCTTCATCCTGCTTCTTACGAAAGAGCTTATCTCAGGGTTCATCTTAAAAAGCCTTGCTTTGGAAAGCTCAAATGCGCAGTCCTGGCATCCCTGCCTGGAGAAGTTGAAGAAAAAGCAGGGCAGCTTGTCCTGTATCTCTCTTATTAAGTCTACATGATTGGGGGCTTTTATCCTTGGCCTCCTCCTTCTGGACCTTCCCATGACATGCCTGTAAGATGGTATGTCTTTGACGTCCCTTATCTCCTCTAAGCTTGTTATGCCGAGCTCAGCATCATAAAAGCTCTTATGGAGAGGGACGTGCCTCTTGCTGTACCTGATAGTATCAACGTTGTGCTTCTTTATCGAGCTTATCCAGGATGCAAACTCCTTTGCATTAGGTATGGTGGCTGAAAGGCAGAGGAACCTTACATGGGATTTTGAGAATATTATGGATTCCTCCCATACATACCCCCTTTCAACGTCATTGATAAAGTGGATCTCGTCAAAGATGACATAAGAGACCTGCTCTATCATGCTGTCATCCGTAAGGGCCATGTTCCTGTATATCTCTGTGGTCATTATAAGGACAGGGGCAGTCGGGTTTATCACTATATCCCCTGTAAGAAGGCCGACGCTGTCTTTTCCATAATCTGCAGTAAATTCCTTGTATTTCTGGTTAGAGAGCGCTTTTATAGGTGCGGTGTATATGACCTTGATGCCTTTTTTGATGTACTTGTTGATTATGTAATCTGCAATCAGGGTCTTTCCTGAGCCTGTAGGCGCTGAAACAACTGCAGAATTGTTCTTCTCTATGGAGCTTATAGCCTCTTCCTGGAAGCTGTCCAGCTCCAGCCCTTTGTATCTCATACTATCAAAAAAGCCTGTCAATATAAAAAAGTTGGTATTGTTCCTTTAAAAAGAAAACGCCGCGGCCAGGATTTGAACCTGGAGAGGCCGGAGCCAAGTCGCTTTCTTTCCTGAGTTTCGAGGCGACCCGAGTAGCCAGATTGTCGCACCGCGGCATATGTGTGTAGAATAGGGAAGATTATA
>JAHWIN010000032.1 GCA_019322475.1 Candidatus Woesearchaeota archaeon | reverse complement strand
TTGGACTATCTAACATGTGGGGCAGAAGCTTAAGCCATGAAAAGCCTTATGCATACCTGGCCTCTGACGCTTTTCTTCACTTTTCTGTATCAGAATACTCTCTTGCTGAAGGCAGGTTTAAGTATGCACCCCCTTATGATGTCGGAGGACATAAAATGGCGTTGGAGTCCCACCCTCCTTTTCTACATTCCATGACCATAATGATCGCTAAGGCCAGCGGGCTTAAGACCCATGATGCTATCTACCTTACAACATTGATCGTTATTTTAGCCGGGATTCTTGCCCTTTATGCTATCAACAGGAGCTATAATAAGGATATAGCAATATTAGCGCTGCCTCTTGGACTATTTATCTTCTCCAAGCTTTTTAACATGATGCTGTTGTGGGGGATATGGCATTTTCCAGCAGGAGTTGGAATCATGATGGGGGCTGCTTACTTTATACCAAGAATAAATGAGAAAGGGGTATTTATCTTCTTTGGCATAATATACGGGGCATTGGTGATTACACATATACCTGAAGCTATATTCCTTGGAGGATTTATCGCTTTTTATCTGATCATAGAGATTGCCAGGAGAAAAGAGATACTTTGGAGCAAAATAAGGCGCTTTATTTATGGTGGGGTTTTAGGCTCTTTGCTGGTCATATACTATATCTTTGTTTTCAGAGCAAGTTTCCTTATAAGCGAGGGATTTAGAGGAACAGCTTCTGACGGGTATTTCGGATTTCCAAACATATTCATTACGCATCTTGGGGTAATCGGGCTTGTCTTCCTTATAGGTTTTTGCATCAGTATGCTAAACAGGAAAAGATTCAGCTATCCCATACTTTTCAGCATTTTCTTTTTTTGTGTTTCTTATCTTACCTATCTTGGCTTTGGAAAAAGGGCTTTTACCCATCGTTTTTTCTGGCATATCTATCTTGGAATCTTTTTTGGGATCGCCGTATTATATATCGTAAAATTAGCGGTAAGAAAATGGAATACAGCTTATACATTTATCATTTTTATGGTTATCTTGTGTCTTGTAGCTTACCCTCTTAATGCCACAACTAAAATTGGCCAAGGGATAATGGATGACTACAACTGGAGGGGGCTTATGTGGCTGAGGGATAATGTTGAAAATGATGTTCCTGTCTTTTATTTTTACTCTGATGCGTTATCCAATGCTGCTGCATTATACAGCTCGCATCATGTGTCATTTAAGATAGGAAATAAAAATATCACAAAATCGATAGAGTCAGGGATGTTGTATGAAAGATATAAGTTCGGACTTGCAGATTCACTTTCGGTCCTTGCATGCGAACTTGGATTTCTTAAGATAGGGCACTATAGGGACGCTTATATGCCTAATTCGCCAGACTACAAGTGCGAGGAGGAGTATAAAAAACTTAATAGGGCTCCCAATAATTTCTGGATATGTGACCTAGAATATACCTATTTCAACAAGTTTTCAAGCAACCAGGTTCTTGCAGATTATTCTATTGAGGTTGCAAAAATGCTATTAAGGGCGCCATGGATAAAAAAGGCGTATGAGAACGAGCTTGTAGTAATACTGCATAATGAAAGACCAGGAGATGAGTGCATTGAGATTAATACAGAAGGTTAAGAAGGAGTCTATGCATATAGGGATCTTGTTTTTAATAGTTTTAGCCGCCTTTAAGGTTTTCTTTACAGAGAGCAGCATCCTCTTAGTGTCAAGGGTTGTCTTTTCCATCTTTTGGCTTTCTTTAGTGCCCGGCTTTTACCTGATGTACTATTTTGTTGAGAAGATGGACTTTATAGAGAGGCTTATAATAGGGACAATATTCGGGTTTGCTGTAAACAGCATATCAGGGTATAACCTCGGCCTTCTTGGGGTAGATGTAAAGGTGCAGATATTTTTAGTGCCTATAACCTGCCTTATCATCGCCGGCATCATCATATACAGAAAAGAAAAAGGCAGAGAGGGCAAGGATGATCAGGCTACTTCTTGATCTTGTTGATTATCAGGCCTATAGCTACAAGAAGGATGAAGGATGATATTATGGCTTTTCTAAGCCCTATCAGTATCCCCAGATAGTATACCAATGAGGGGAACAATCCTATTCCCAGGAAAAAAGAGAATACCATCTTTTCTTCTAATGGGATATTCAACCGCCTTAATATCAGGAAAGAAGGCAACAGGAAGAAGGCCAGTGCTCCTATCAGAACCTTAAACCCGGTAATCCCAAAGAATACAAAAGAGAATACTGCAATAGCTAACAGGATAAATATAAGCGTATTCTTTGTATCCATCTTCAGGCTTATATCTGTATCAGACAAGCTTATACACCCTTATGTTGTTCTTATCATAAAGCTTAGAGGAATAGTTCAGGTTTTCTTCATAGGCCCTTATCTGCTGGACAGTTTTCTGATCATTAATAAGCAGGGAATCTGAATAGTCTATCAATGCGTGAGTTGCATTCTCCCTTGCCCTGAAGAATATTACCCTGTTGGAAAGCATCCATTCCCACCTGGATTTTGCCTGTGAAATGGCGCCTATCTGGTATATCTCTGCCTTCTCATCTTTTATATTATCTTTTATCCACTCTGCAGCTTCATATTGATGGGGGTTTATCCTTGAGATGCCCTGATAAGCGCTATCAAGATGGTTATAGGCGGTCTTTCCGTTTATAGATATTGCCAGAAGGATGAATAACAGGATAATCGAGTATTTAAGCAGGGGCTTAAGGCTTTTTGGCAGCCTGACAAGATTTGAGATAAGAGATATGAGATAAACTGCGCCCAGAGCCATTATAGGGTAGAAGATATGGGCTGTGGCAGACAATGACCTGAATGGGCGGCCCTTGCCTATGAGGTCAAGATGGAGCATGATGTAAAGGGAAATGAGCCATCCTATGAGGAAAAGGTCACTTTTCTTCCTTCTCAATAAAAGGAATATGATACCAACGAAGAGGAAAGGCAGGGTCCATAGGCCGTGCATATCCCTGTATGAAAAATGAGAGAGGGGAAGCCCAAGATTAGCACCTTCAGGGGGCCTGTACCAGCTGAAAAGCCTTGAAAGAGCATAGGGCTGCCTTTCCTTCTGGGCTCCTATCGCCAATACACTTCCTGTCTGGAACGGAAATATAGATGCGAGAAGAAGGAAGAGCAGTATCGAGATACCTAATTTCCTGATATCAAAGGGAAGCTTCTTGTCTTTTACGGTTATTACTATAGCTATTACCACCAGGGCAGCTATCGAATGGAAAAGTCCAACAGGGTGCATATACAGGTTTACTGCCAATAACCCTGACATTATGTATAGGTAAACCGGCTTCTGCCGGCCTTGAGTAAAAGAAAGATGGTAGCGGTAAAAGCAGTAGATTATCAGGGGGGTCAATGCATAAGATATGCGTTCAGGCCATTGGCCCCACAGATAGATGTTTATGTCCCTTAGTGAAAACATCAGCAACAAGGAAGAAAGAAAAGCAGGCCAGAAGCCGTACATCTTCCTTATGACAAAATATATTATGAGGACCATGCATGAGCAAAGAACTGCATTAAGGAGGAATATCGGCACTATACGGCTCCCTCCTGATACTGCTGCTATAGAAAGCGCCATATGGAACGGAGGAGGGTACCATAAGGTATGGGGCATGAACTTATTGTCCCTGCCGTACCTCCTGTCTATGAAATAAGGCAATGATGTTATAGGCCTGTCTGCCTGGGATGTATAATCAGCTATGGTAAAATGGGATACTGCATCAACCTCTCCATAAGGCAATGGGCTTTTCTGTATAGGGAGGGTCCAGATATATAGGCACGCCAGGTAAAGAAAGGCTACGATGACCAGCTCTATGTTCCTGCTCAGCTTCATCTGCAGAAAAAGGTTATCCTTTTATTATTAAGTTTTTCTATAGTTGGGCTTCATCCATAAAATCCTTTGGGGTTGCCATCGGCTCGCTCTGAATCGGTATTATTAAAGGGCGGCCCCTCCCCGTAGGGGCATCCCCTTCCGCTGTAATCGTTTTAATGGATGTACCACTCACAAATTGATGGCAACCTTCATTTTATGGATGAAGCCCATAAGCTGGCCTTAACAATATCAAAAACTTCTTCTACCTTTATAGCCTTAAGGCACCTGCTGTCCGTGCAGGGCGTTTTCCGGTGGTTGAAGGCTGAAACACATGGGGAGCAGGCGTAGTTTGAATAGATACAGGTGCAGTTACCGCCCAACGGCGAATAAAGCAAGGGTGTTTCAGGGCCGAACAGAACAATTATCTTTATAGGGGTGAGTGATGCGAAATGGGCTGGGCCGCTGTCATTCGTTACGAGGACCTTAGACATATTATAGAGGCCTACAAGCTCTTTCAGGGTTGTCTTTCCTGTAAAGTCTATGCACCTGCTATCTTTTACATAATCACAGATGGCTTTTGCATCAGGCGCTTCCTCTTTTGTCCCTGCCATGACTATAAACGCTTCCTTGTCAAAAGCAAGTATCTTTTCAGCAAGCTCCATGAAATTCTGAAGAGGCCACTTCCTTATAGGCAGGAGCTGGCTTGCATTGGGATTCAATAATATTATCCTTCTCTCAGAGGTTATGTTTGGATTTATATCCTGCAGCTTTTTTAGGATGGATGCCTTTTCTTTCTGTGTTGAAATAACCTTAGCTGAGAGAATCTCACTTTTTTTTATCTCCCTTTTCAATAAAGGAACTTCACCTATATCTGCATCTAAAGAATAGACCAGGGACATAAAGTTTTGGCTTATGTGGTAATAAGGGTTATAGTGGACCCTGCGGGTCTGGAAATTTCCCCTGTACAGGCCTTCCATATCATACTTATAAAAGCCTGCAACCTCTTTTGCCCTGCTAAAAAAACACAGTATCGAGGTGAACCTTGAAAAAAGCTCCAGATCTACAACTGCGTCTATCTTACATGATCTCATCTTCAATACAGCTGATATAGTGTCTATGAGAAAAAGGAAGAAAGACCTGCTCCTGATATTGATTATGTTCTCTTCCGGAATAAGGTTGAGAAGCTTTACGCTCTCTTCGTTTTCCTTGAAGATCATAAAATAAAGCTGGGCGTTGAAAAGCTCTTTGGCCTTTTTCATGGAACTATATGCGAGTATAGCAGAGCCCATCTCAGAAAGCTCTATGAAGAGTATCTTTTTCGGCCTGAAGCCTTTCTTCGGCTTTCTTAGCCCAAAAAGCCTCTCCAGAGAAACGAACAATGACAACAAAAAACAGATCGGGACGCCAATGAAGTAATCAACTGAACGCATGAAATCAACTTTCATTTTTTACTGAGAAATAATCTTTTCTCTCCAATATGCCATAAGGTCCTTCAATGTCTGCTCAAATGATATTTCAGGCTTCCATCCTGTGGCTTCCTTAAATTTGCTGTTGTCGCCCAGCAATATAGGGACGTCTGAAGGCCTAACCCTTTCGGGGTCTTTTTCTACTGTAATCTTTGCTTCAGAGAGCCCTAAAAGGATATCAAGAACCTGCTGCATGGAATATGCTTTTCCAGAGCAGATGTTATAGCGCTCTCCCGGCTTCCCTTCCTGCAAGGCAAGATAATACCCTTTTACCATGTCTCTTACATCTGTAAAATCCCTTTTTGCCTCAAGATTTCCAACCTTGATAACGGGCTCTTTTTTTCTCTGCTCTATGCCTGCAATCTGCTTTGCAAAATCAGAGCAGACAAAGACGTCTCCTCTTCTTGGGCCTGAGTGATTGAAGCCTCTCGTCAATACTGTCTTTAAGCCATAACTCTTAAAATACTGGTAAGAGAGCATGTCCTGGGCTATCTTAGAGACTCCGTAAGGTGAAAGAGGCCTTAGAGGGTTTGTCTCTTTTATTGGAGTCTCTTCAGGAAGCACAAGGCCGTATTCCTCTGAAGAGCCTGCAACATGTATCTTTGGGTCGATTCCTGCTTTCCTTACCGCCTCAAAAAGGTTGATCGTGCCTATGGCATTTGTCTTCATGGTATCTGCAGGGGCTGTCCAGGATGTAGGGACAAAGGACTGAGCAGCAAGATGATATATCTCATCAGGCTTTATCTTCTGGATTGCAGCATAAAATGAATGTGAGTCGTTAAGGTCTGCCTCTATTATCTTAAGCTTTGAGCTTATATGCCTTATATTTTCTGTAGTGCTCCTCCACCTTACGATGCCCCATACCTCATAGCCTTTGCTAAGCAGCAGTTCAGCCAGATGCGAGCCTACAAAGCCTGTAATGCCTGTAATAAGCGCCTTGACCATACTACCTGAGGAGAGGGCATTTATTTTTAAATCTTGTGGATTTTTGGAATTTAGAAAGAGATGTTAAGTTTATTCCATAAATTATTTAAAAGAGGCACTATCAATCTGTAGCATGAAGGTAGCCATACTAACACCTACATTCTCTCAGTTTTCAGGGATAGACAGGGTTGTGGAGAAGGAGGCTGAGGATTACAGCAAGAAAGGGGGTAAGGTCTCTATATTCACATTCAAGGCGAGCATAAAGACAAGGCATGCCAAGGTCATCGAGATAGGGATGCCAAAAAACCCTTTTCTTGAAAGGATGTACAGGCTGCTTTTCTTCCTTGATGCAAAGAAGGCAAAAAAGTACTCAAGGATGCTTGCAGGATATGATATGATCATAAGCCACCTTTATCCCATGAATATATTAGCATGCAGGGCAAAAAAGAGGAATCCTAAGCTCACTTATGTATACCATAATGCCGGCGTCGGCATAACAGACGAGTACAGCTTTTTTGAGAAGATATACCTAAGGGCCTTCAATTACCTTACGAACAGGACGATAAAGAATGCAGACAAGATAATCTCTATAAGCGATTTCCTAAGGAAGGAGCTCTTGAAGGAAACCAGGATGGACAGCAAGGTAGAGTATCTTGAGATAGACAAGAAGAGGTTCCATAAAGGGGTAAAAGGAGGAAGGATAAGGGAGAGATACGGGATAAAAGACGAGAAAGTGATCTTATATGTAGGGAGGATAAGCCCGCATAAAGGGGTACATCTTCTGATAGAGGCTTTCAAGATTGTGCAAAAAAAATATCCTAAATCCAAACTGATAATAGCAGGGAAGCATACATTTCCAAAATATTCCAGGAAGCTGAAAAAGATGGCAAACAAAGACGTGATATTTACAGGGTTTGTAAAGGATGAGGAGCTTCCTGAGCATTATGCTGCCTGTGATGCTTATGTGACAGCTT
>JAHWIN010000031.1 GCA_019322475.1 Candidatus Woesearchaeota archaeon | reverse complement strand
GGACGTCTTAGCTTGCGAAGCAGGGTAAGAGGTTAGAAAAGCGAAGCTTTTCAAAGCGAGCTGACCATGTTCCTAAACAAAGTTTAGGGTTATGGTCAGTGTAGTAGCATAGGATTTCTACGGGGCTGAAAACAGGTTAAATTTATAAACAAAGAAGATAAGAATGGTATATGCAGCTAAAAACAGGGATAGACATAGCCTATATCCCCAGGATAGAAAAGATAACCAGAAACAAGAGAGTTCTTGGCAGGATCTTCAGCAAAAGCGAGCTTAAGGTGATGGATGCAGAGCACCTTGCAGGCATATTTGCCCTGAAAGAGGCGTTCTTCAAGGCTTTGGGGATAAAGCCCAGGTGGCTTTCTATAGAAGTAACAAATAAGAGAAGCGGAGAGCCAAAAGTGACGCTAAGCGAAGACATCAAGATAAAAAGCCTGGTAAGCATGTCCTGCAGCATATCGCATGACAAGGACTATGCTGCCGCATACGCAGCCCTTATCCTGAAATAAGATGGAAACACTTGTCCAACTGGTAAGCAGGTTCAAGCAGTACGATAATGATATAGCTGTCATCCACAAGGCAGAATTCAGGGAGTTCCGCTGGACCTACTCAAAGCTTCACAGCTATATAAAAAGATTTGCTGCCTTCCTGGAAAAGAGCGGCATAAGGAAAGGTGACAGGATCGCAGTCATGGGTTATAATTCCCCTGCATACCTTATAGTTTTCTTCGGTGCAATATTAAAAGGCGTGATCCTTGTCCCCCTGGACATAAGGTGCACAGACGACTTCATAGGGAGGGTCATGCAGCAGGCTAAACCCAGATTGCTTTTCTCTACAAGATACAGGAGCGCAAAGATCAAGGCAAAAAGGATTATCCTGGAAGACCTGGATCTCCTCCTTGAAGGCATAAATCCTTCAGAAAAGAAAGAAAGCATAAAAAAAGAGGACATAGTGGAGATAGTCTACACGTCAGGGACCACAGGAAACCCAAAAGGGGTCATCCTTACCCATAAGAACATAACATCAAACATAAGCTCACTTAAAAAGGTCTTCAGGCTAAGCCCTAAAGACAGGTTCCTTTCCCTTCTTCCTTTAAGCCACCTCTTTGAGCAGACAGTCGGCCTTTTTACCCCGTTAAGCTCAGGCTCTTCGATAGTATACATCTCATCCTTAAAGCCCTCAGCCATATTTGATGCCCTGAAGGAGGATATCACTATCATGGTCCTGGTGCCAAGGATCCTTCAGTCCCTGAAAAAAAGGATAACCTCTGAAGCCAAAAAGAAGGGAAAGGAAAAGGCGCTTGAAAGGTCGCTAAAGATAGCCGAAAGGGTCCCTTTCTCAGGCAGGATATTTTTCAGGAAGGTCCATAAGCTGTTTCCCAAGGTAAGGTTCCTTATCGTGGGAGGCTCTCCGTTAAGCATAAGCCTGGAAAGGTTCTGGGACTCTATGGGCTTCAGGCTCATCCAGGGTTACGGCCTGACTGAATGCTCTCCTGTAGTATCCTGCAATTCCCCTAAAAAAAGGAGGATCGGCTCTGTAGGAAAAGTTATTCCTGATGTCCATGTAAAGATAGGGCAGTATGATGAGATACTTGTAAAAGGCAGCAATATAACACAGGGATATTATAAGAGGGATGAAGAGACAAAAAAGCTGTTCGCAGATAATTGGATGCGCACAGGAGACATAGGGTGCCTTGACGATGAAGGCTTCCTGTTCATAAAAGGCAGGAAAAAAGACATGATAGCCACTCCCGAAGGGGTCAATGTCTATCCTGAGGACATAGAGGATGTGGTGAACAGCATCAAAGGCGTGAAGGAAAGCTGTGTCATCGGAGTAAAAGAGGAGGGCCAGGAAGAGGTCCACGCAGTCCTTCTTCTGGAGAAAGGGCATGAGAACGAAGCAGGGAAGATCATCAGACAGGCAAACAAAAGGCTTTCACAATACCAGCAGATCAAGGACAGCACGGTATGGCCTATGAAGGACTTCCCCAGGACATCAACTATGAAGATAAAGAAGAACATTGTAAGGGATGCTGTAAAAAAGCAGGTGCTGGGAAAAAAACAGGGGACAGAGCCGGAAAAAGGCAGGGTATATTCTATCATCGCCGGCATAAAGGGGGTAAGCGAAGGAAGCATAAGGCCCAGATCAAACCTTGTGTATGATCTCAAGCTAAGCTCGATAGACCGGGTAGAGCTGGTTTCAGAGATCGAGCAGGAGTTCAATATCGACATAGAAGAGGAGCTGATAACGGACAAGACAACAGTAAGGGACCTGAAAAAGCTGATAGAAAGAAAAGCTTCTGAAGTGCAAAAGCAAAGAAGATGGGCATTGAGATGGCCCATAAAGACGGTAAGGCGCATAACGCAGGAACTGCTCATATTCCCTATAATGAGGATTTTCTGCAGCATAGATGTCAAAGGGAAAGAGAACCTAAGCCCATTAAGCCCTCCTGTTATCTTTGTCTCTAATCACACCTCCCATTTTGACTCGTTGGTGATAATGTCAAAGCTGCCTTCATACCTCAAAAAAGATATGGCGATTGCAGCATCAAAAGAGTATTTCGAAGTGAAAAGTGTCTTTAAGCGGATAAAAAAAAGGGCCATGCTTGAGCTTGGAACCGCTCTCCTTAACCTATACCTCTTCTCCCAAAAAAAAGGCTTCATAAAAAGCATAAGGTACACAGGCGAGCTCATAAGCAGGGGCTTTAACATACTTATATTCCCTGAAGGCGAGAGGACAAAAGACGGAAAGATAAGGCCGTTTAAGCAGGGCATAGGTTTGATAGCCTCAAACATGAAGGTCCCTATAGTCCCTGTGAGGATAGAGGGGCTGTTCCGGATACTCCCAAGAGGCTCTAATTTCCCAAAAAAAAGGGGCAGGGTTATGCTTAAGTTCGGAAAGCCTATATACCCTGGCCAATACCTGGGATTTTCAAAAGGTTTATATTCTACCTATGCGCCGTACTCAGAGATTACCAAAAAAATAGAGGATAGTGTAAAATCACTCTAAAAAAAGAGATATTCGGCTGGTGTATGTATGATCTGGCAAACACAGCTTTCTCAGCCCTTTTCATCACGTTCTTCTTTCCCCTGCTTGTCAAGGTATACTTAGGGGGAAATGAGTTCCAGATAGGGCTTGTTTCAGGCATCTCGATGCTCCTGGCAGGCATTATCGTCCCTTTCATAGGAGCCCTGTCTGATGTCAGCGGAAAAAGGATGAGCTTCATAATATCCTTTACCATCATATGCGTCATATTTACGGCATTGACAGCTTATGTCCCTCTTTACTTCGCCCTTGCCTTTGCCCTTATAGCCATGTTGAGCTACCACACCGCCCTCGATGTATATGATGCCAAGCTGGTCGACATATCGACAAGCGAAAACAGGGGAAAGATATCAGGCTATGGTGTTGCCCTCGGCTATGTAGGCGTTATATTAAGCCTGGCGATAGCCTATTGCATCATAAGCTTTTTTGGATGGGGCTCAGTAACAGGGATAAAAGCCATATTTCCCTTCACTGCACTATTCTTCCTTTCGTTCTCATTGGTCACGTTTAAGCTTGTAAAGGACAAGGCAAAAAAAGCAGCACTCCCGCTTAAGGAAAACATGAAAAAGGCATTCCGCCATATAAAAGATACCTTCAGGAATATGCCCCAGCACAAGGGCCTTCTTCCGTTTTTGATAGCCTCCTTCCTTTACACAGACGGCATGAACACTGTCATCCTTTTTCTTTACCTGTATGCAAAAGAGCAGATAAGCCTAAGCCTGACAACATTCTTCTATTTTTATGCCCTTTTTGCGCTTGCAGCGATAATAGGGTCGTTGGCTTTTGGAAAGGTCTCAGACCTGATAGGCCCCAAAAGGACGCTCATAACCCTTTTGCTGACTTGGGCATTCATAATAGTCCTTCTTATGGAGCTGTCCAGCATAACAACATTCATAATAGCAGGCTGCCTCGGAGGGGCTGCCTTAGGCGCAGTATGGACAGTGACAAGGCCCATGCTTGTAAACCTTGCTCCAAAAAATAAGGTTGCCCAGCTTTTCGGGTTTCAGGGCCTGACAGAAAAATTCTCAGGTGTCTTAGGCCCCATAATATTCGGCTTTGTTGTAGTCAAGGCCGGCTACAATGCTGCCCTGACAGTCCTGTTATTGTTCTTTGCATTAGGCCTTCTGTTCCTTCTCTTTGTCCCTGACAGGAATAAGGGGAAATCTGCTGCACCTGGTACATAAGATAAGAAAAGATAAGGCAGGATATGCATCGCCTATCCCAACCGCAGCAAAATGCAGGGTATTAGAGCCCTAGGAAATTTCCTGCGAAATTCCCAATAAATAAAAAATAACCTGCTATTCTTCCTTTTTCTCCTCGCTGTACTTATCGGCGCATTCGTCGCTGCAGAACCTGCATATCTCGTCATCGATCTTTTTCTCTATAAAATCGTCCATAAGTATCTTGCCGCACCTTCTGCATTTGGCGCCTTGCCCGTCGCCTTCAGCACCTTCCATAAAGCCCTCCTCCAAAGGGCTTATCTCGTCAGCCTCTACAAGATCCTCTCTCCCTTCCTCAGAATAGATGTCTTTTTCGTCGCCCATAATTATCACCCTCCTTACAGGATTATCCTCTAACAAGCATCGAAAAAACAAAGTTTATAAAGTTTATTATGCTGTAAGATGCAGATGGAAAAAATAAAGGCGATAAAGAAAAAGATAAAGGAAGAGGCAGAAAAGAGCATAGAGCTTGATAGTTCTGACATCCCTGTCCACGAAAGGCTCACTAAAGAGGAGAACATAAGAGAGATAAAAAAGCCAAAGAAAAAGGATAATTCAATCTGATGAAAAAGACAGTCATATCATTAGGGGGTTCTGTAATATTTCCTGATAAGATGGACTATGGCTTTCTGCAGGGTTTCAAAAAGCTCATAAAAAAATACCCTGAAGGCAGGTTTATAATAGTCTGCGGAGGAGGAAAGCTGGCAAGGAACCTGCAGAAAAAGGCAAAAGAGCTCAAAAAAACTACAGACGAGGAGCTTGACTGGATCGGCATATATGCTACAAGGATAAATGCGTCAAGGCTTAAGGAAGAGTTAGGCATCAAAGCGCCGCTCATACTTGACCCTTCATCAAAGCTGGATTTCAAGGAAAACATCCTCGTTGCCGCAGGATGGAAGCCGGGCTTCTCTACTGACTATGATGCTGTCCTGCTGGCTAAAAATATAAGGGCAGACATAGTGGTCAATATGACCAATGTCGATTATGTCTATGACAGGGATCCTTCGCTAAAAGGCGCCAGGGCCATAAAAGAGACGACATGGAAAAAGCTAAGGAAGATAGTTGGAGATGAGTGGAAGCCCGGCCTGAATATGCCCTTTGACCCGATAGCTGCAAAAGAGGCTGAAAAGCTGAAGATAAAGGTTGCAGTGATAGGAAAAAGCCTCTCCAACCTAAAGAAGGTGCTGGATGAAAAAGGCTTTAAAGGGACTATGATAAGATAAGCAGCACAAAAAGGGTATTTTCTGGCTCCAAAAGGCTTATGTGGTGCTGCAGGCCGGCAATCCAAAAGATTTAAAAATAGCCAGCCAATCTTTAAGATAAAATGGCAAGACTTAGGAAATTCGTGGCATATAGGTCGCTGGAAAGGCCCTACACAAGGCTCTCAAAATACAAGAAAAAATCATTTATCAGGACGACAGCCAATATTAAGATAGTCAAGTTTAAGACTGGAAACTTAAAAAAGAAATTTCCATACTCCTTAAATCTTATATCAAAAGGATGCCTTCAGATAAGGGACAATGCGTTAGAAAGCGGAAGGCAGACCTGCAACAGGCTTCTTGAGACAACATTAGGCCCTTCTAGATACAGCATGCAGCTAAGAAAATACCCTTTCCATATACTGAGGGAAAACCCCCTTGCAGCAGGTGCAGGGGCAGACAGGTTCTCGACAGGCATGCAGAAGTCGTTCGGAAAGCCAATAGGCTCTGCCATAAGGGTAAAAAAAGGTGAGAAGATAGTCAGCATATCTGTCAGCAAGCAGAACATAGGCACAGCAAAAAAAGGGCTGGAAAGGTTCAGGAAAAAGATACCCGGATCATACCTCATAGAAGTGGAAAACGTAGCCACTCAGGATTAGTCATAAAATTATTTAAACTGCATAAAGTGTGAATTCTGCATGATTAATGGGATGGCGGTTGTAGAGTTTATGGGGATGAATATTGAGCATCTTTTAAAAAGCCCGTACACCCGCTCGATAATAACCCTTATAGGATTTTTTCTCGGGGCAAAGCTGGTTACTGTAATAGCTGAAAAATATATATTAAAGCTGACTGCAAAGACAGAAACAGACATAGATGACCTCCTTGTCCAGAAAACCCATGAGCCGGTATCATTGCTTCTTCTTGTCCTGGGCATCAAGCTCGCAATTATCCCTTTAGGCCTGCAGGAAAATATCAATACCCTAGTGCATAGAGGCACATCCACATTATCGGTGATACTTCTGATCTATCTGGCTGTAAAGGTCATAGAGATACTGATAAAAGGCTGTGCAAAAAGAAAAGCCGCAAAAAGGGAAAAAGAGATGGACGAGAACCTGGTAAAGGTAAGCTGCAAGACAACAAGATTCTTAGCCTTGCTCCTGGGCCTTATTTTCGTCCTGAAGATCTGGAGGATTGAGATAGGGCCTCTGCTGGCTTCCCTTGGGATAGTGGGAATAGCTGTTGCCTTCGGCCTTCAAAGCACCCTCGGCAACATATTTGGGGGCATATCATTGCTGATAGACAGGAGCATAAAACTAGGGGATATCGTCAAGATAGATGACAGCCTGACAGGGACAGTGATGGATGTAGGCTTAAGAAGCACAAGGATTAGGACCTGGGACAACGAAGTGATAATGATACCTAACGGAAAGCTCGCAAGCTCCAACATAAGGAACTATGTTCTCCCAAACCCCACAGAAAGGATAGTCGTCCCTTTTTCAGTAGCTTACGGCTCAGACATAGACAAGGTAAAGAAGGTGGTGATGAAAGAGATAATGAAGCTGGACAATCTCGAAAAGAACCACGACCCTGCAGTCATGTTCCTCGAGATGGGAGAATCATCTTTAAACTTCAAGGCTTTTGTCTGGCTGAAATCATACAAGGAAAGGTTTACGACAAAAGAGAAGCTGAACTGCATGATCTATAACACCCTCAATAAGAACAGGATAAGCATACCTTTCCCCCAGATGGATGTGCATCTTAAGAATAGATGATTGGTGCATATCACTTTTTCTTTTTGTTGTTAGAAGAAAAAGCTTTTCTCAGATAGCCATCAATTTTTTTATATAAATCAAGTGAGAATTTTTTATTTTTTCCGGTTTTGATCATAAGATAAGTATTTTCCATCCTAAAGACATAGATATTATTGATCTGACAGCAATCATGTATGTTCATATAAAGGGGATACTGATCCAATCCACTATGATCCATCCCCTTACTGAATCTAAAAGAATCTGATTCAGAAGTACTTCCAGAATCAACAAAAGTTAGCTTGCCTTTATCCGCCTCATATATCGCTACATCCAGGCTATAATTCAAGATAGGCGCCAAGCCAAGAATATCATCAATTACAGCACTATTTATGTCCTCTGGTTTTTCCTTAGCAAGTTCTCTTCTTTTTGTATCAAGATATGTAAAAGCATTTTTCTCATTTCTTCCGGAAATATAGTTTGTAACAGGATTATTTGTTAATTTTCGCTCAATTCCACCAGTAATTTTAGTACAAAGGCGGCTAAGAAATGGTTTCTTTAATTCTTCAACTCCGTAAGCCATATTACCCCCCAATAACCCCTCATCTTTTTTAAACCTTTCGATTAAATTACTACTAAATAGTAGATATAAAAGATAAGCAAAAAGCCAGGGCATTCAGTTATATTTATATACCAACCACCATTAATCTGAGATATCTTGAAAAAGGAAAATCTTAGCGCTTCCATGTTCATAGGTGTGCATGGGGATGACATCATAAGCTTCGGCTCCGGCCAGCCTGATCTCCCCCCTCCTGAATCTGTATTTAAGGTTCTTCCCACATACAGGCAGTTCAAGTACGGCCTTATACAGGGCCAGGACAACCTTCGGAAAGCCATCTCGAGGCAGGAAGGCTTTGAAGGCTCAGGAAAGGATGATTTTGTGATAACAAACGGGGCCTCTGAAGCCCTTGACCTTGCATTCAGGGCTGTACTGTCCCCAAAAGACAACATACTTCTGCATAAGCCTTACTATTACTCATATCTTCCTCTTGTAAGGATCAACCACCTCAACCCGGTCTTCACAGAAACTGAAGACGGAAAGATAGATATGGAAGACTTTGATGACAAGGTAAGGGGCTGCAGGGCCGTCCTCATAAATTCCCCGTCTAACCCTACAGGAAGGATACAGGAGATATCGACGCTTAAGAAGATAGAAAAGCTTTGTGCAGACCTTAACATAACTATCCTGTCTGATGAAGTATACAAGGACCTCATATATGAAAGGGACAATTATATGCTGAAAGGAAAACACGTAGTTACTATAAACTCGTTCTCAAAGACCTATGCCCTGTGCGGCTTCAGGGTAGGCTACCTGTACTCAAATGATCCTGCTATAATAAGCAAGGTAGTAGAGATAAAGACCCATTCCTCCATGAACACGAACATCTTAGCTCAGGAGATGGCATACAGGGCATTTAATGCCCCAAAAGGCTACATAGAAAGCAGGGTCAGGATATGGAAAGAAAGAAGGGATGCTATCTATAGCGGGCTGCAGGATATAGGCCTGGACCTATGGAAGCCGGAAGGCGCATTCTATGTCCTTCCTAAGATAAAGGATGCAAAGGACGCCGTATGGAACCTTTACAAGAGGCATAAAGTGATAACTTATCTTGGCGACTGGTTCGGGGCAGAAGGAAGGATAAGGCTCAGCTACGCCCTTGACATAGACAAGATTGAAGAGGGCCTTAAGAGGATAGAAAGATATTTAAACAAAAGGTAGTTAATCTTTAGGGAGGTGGTTCAGATGGTATTTTTCGGTCTTGGAATAAGCGGGTTTATACTTTTTTGGGTAATTGTCATCTTTCTGGGTTCTTTAAAGGTAGTAAGGCAGTACGAAAGGGGCGTAAAGTTTACCTTTGGAAAATATGTAGGCATTATGGATCCCGGCCTTAGGATTATAATACCTCTCATCCAGACATGGGAGCGTGTAGATATGAGGGTAAAGGCAGTTGACGTTCCTTCACAGGAATGCGTAAGCAGGGACAATGTAAGCCTCAAGGTAAATGCGGTCCTTTACTATAAGGTAAGTGTTGCAGACAAGGCTGTGCTTGAGGTAGAGGTCTTTGGCTATGCTGTCTCCCAGCTCGCCCAGACGACCATGAGGAATATCGTAGGGGAATTTGAGCTTGACGAGATTCTCCAGAAAAGGGAGGACATCTCAAACAAGATCCAGCAGATAGTCGATAAGGACACAGATCCATGGGGCATAAAGGTCTCTAAGATAGAGATAAAGGACATCGAGCTTCCTGACACCATGAAAAGGGCTATGGCCCACCAGGCAGAGGCTGAAAGGGACAGAAGAGCAAGGATTACCTTAGCCTTAGGAGAGTCCCAGGCCGCTGAAAAACTTGCTCAGGCAGCAAAGGTGATAGGAAAAGAGCCTGCAGGTCTCCAATTAAGGCTGTTCCAGACCATGAGCGAGATCGCTTCTGAAAAGAACAGCACAATAATACTCCCTGTCCCGACAGAGCTTATAGAATATATTAAAAAGATAAGCGATAAAGGATAGGTCATTATGCTGACAAAGCAAAACTTCACATGTAACAGGAGCTGTGCAGAGTGCTGTAAACACCTGATAGTAAAGCTAAGCAAAAAAGATATAGGAGCCATAGAAAAAAAAGGCCATAAGAAAAGCTCTTTCGTGGAATTTGATGATATAATAAAAAACCCTGTACTTAAGAGAGCTGAAAAAGGGTGTCTTTTTCTAAGCAAAAGAAAAGGGATGTACTTTTGCACCATCTATGATATAAGGCCTGAAGTATGCAGGCTCTATCCTTTTGTCGATTCTGAAGAGGTTGAAAGCTGCAGGCCCGATTTATTCAGGTATAAGCATGTAAAGTCCTAGGCCATATAGTTCAGTGATGAGTATCGATGTCCCTTAGTGGCGCCTGCATTCCGCCGCTCTGCTTATATGATGGATAGTTCGACTTTACAAAACATAAAGCTTTTTAAATGGGCAATAATTTCTTATAGTAAACACTTAAGGAGGTTATTGAGATGGTTTCATTCAAATTATGTATAGGTGACGCTAAAACAGGAAAATGCTATCAAAAAGAGGCTAAAGACCAGGAAGCGCAGGTTTTCCTCAACCTGAATATCGGGGAAAATGTAAGCGGAGACTCTTTCGGGATGCCTGGATACGAGTTCCTCATAACAGGCGGCTCTGACTACTGCGGATTCCCTATGAGACACGGCATACAGGGCATAAGAAAAAAGATATATTCCACAGGAGGGGTAGGCTTCCCAAAGCTTAAGAAAGGGGAAAAGACAAGAAAGACCGTCTGCGGGCATAAGATAAACGAAAAGATAACCCAGATAAACCTAAAGATTGTTAAGGAAGGGACCAAAAAGATAGAAGATGTCCTGCCTTCTGCAAAAAAAGAAGGTGAAGAGCCCGCCAAAGAGAAGCCTAAGAAAGAAGAAAAGAAAGAAGCGGCTAAAGAAGCTCCAAAAGAAGAGCCTAAGAAAGAAGAAAAGAAAGAAGCGGCTAAAGAAGCTCCAAAAGAAGAAGAGAAAAAGTAAAATATGCCAAGAAAAAAATCTGCAGCACCTAAAGATGAAGAGCCTAAAAACCCTGTAGTAAATATCGGGTTAGTCGGCCATGTTGACCATGGAAAGACCACCCTGCTTGAAAGGCTAAGCGGAAAGTGGGCAGATACTCATTCTGAGGAGATGAAAAGGGGCATAACGATAAGGCTGGGCTATGCTGACGTAACTTTCAGGAGATGTGAAAAATGCGGACTGTACACCGTAAAAAAAGAATGCCCCTCCTGCAAGGAAAAAACAAAAGCGGTTAGGAAAGTAAGCTTCGTGGATGCTCCCGGCCACGAAAGCCTGATGGCCACCATGCTGGCAGGAGCTACCATAGTAGACGGAGCATTGATTCTGATATCCGCAAATGAGGAATGCCCTCAGCCCCAGACAAGGGAGCATATAATGGCTATGGAGATAATAGGGATAGAGAATATAGTCATAGTCCAGAACAAGATAGACCTGGTCAATGAAGAGCAGGCCGTAAAGAATTACAAGCAGATAAAAAGCTTCATAAAGTCCACAAAATACAGGGATGCTCCCATAATACCTATCTCAGCCCAGCATAATGTTGGGGTCTCAGAATTGATAGGGGCTGTAGAAAAAAATATCAAGACGCCCAAAAGGGACACCAAAAAAGACCCCCTGATGCTTGTTGCAAGATCCTTTGATGTCAACAAGCCTGGGATAGGGATAGAAAAGATACAGGGAGGTGTTCTTGGAGGGGCCTTAAAGCAGGGGATACTGAAAAAAGGCGAAGAGATAGAGATCAAGCCGGGCTATGAGGTAGAGGAAAAAAACAGGAAGGTATGGAAAACCCTGAAAGCCAGGATAATTGACCTAAGATCAGGAAGCGCTTCTTTAAAAGAAGTGGGCCCTGGAGGCTCTATTGGTGTATTGACCTCTCTGGACCCTTCTATTGTATTCTCTGATAAGCTGACCGGATCCATAGTTGGGCTTTCCGGAAAACTGCCTCCTGTCTGGTATGAGCTGAAACTGGCAACCAATCTTCTTAAAAGGGTCGTAGGGTCAAAAGAAGACCTGGATGTTGAGCCCATAAAGCTGAATGAGGTCCTGATGCTCAATGTAAACTCTGCTGCAACAGTAGGCATAGTTTCTGAACTTAAAAAAAGCCATATAAAATGCAGGCTAAAGCTCCCTGTCTGCGCAGAGATAGGTTCAAGAGTGACCATATCCCGGATGATAGGCAACAGGTTCAGGCTTATAGGCTATGGCCTGATAAAAGAGTGATGTGTGTATCCTTCAAGCTCTGTATTCTTGAAAGTTCATAATGCTATGGATTTATCCGAAGAAACAATGCTATACCAGCCATGTCACTTATCCATAAAATCGTTCATCTTGTCCTCTGTATTCACAAATATTATCCCATAGCCAAGGTCAAAATTCTTCTTTTTCTCCTTCCTGAAAGGAGCATAGTCGTCCATTGCCTTAAGCCTCCATATAGCCCTGCATAAAGCCTTCCTCTTCGGGCGTCAGCTCGTCCCCTTCCAAAAGCTCCTCGCGGGACTCTTTTCCATAAACTCCCCAGCTGCAGCTGTCCTTGTTTTCCTCCAATATATTCATTTTATCTACCCCCATAGTTCTTATCTCTCTTATTTTTACTACCAAAAGTAATGAAGATTTTTTTATATAATTATCGCTTAAATTTTATAATGTTTATATAAAAAGAAAGATTTATATAGAAAATTGAATTCCCTTAATAGTGAAAAAAAGGTGAAGCTTAGATTCCCATCAAGAGGGAATAACTCATAACAGGGGGGATTAAATTGAAAAGAAAGGTCATACAGATAGCCAATAGTACGCAGCTGATCTCGCTTCCAAGAAGGTGGGCGTTGCAGCACGGGATAAAAAAGGGTGACGAGATCGATGTCAAGGAAGACGGAAACAAGATCATCATAAGCACTGAAAAGGGAATTGAGCTTAACAAGGTAGAGCTTGACATTACAGGGCTTGACAGGACATCCATAATCCATCTTATAAGGTCAGCTTATAGGAAAGGCTATGATACTATATCGATACATTTCAATAAGGTTCTAACAAACTATTTCGAGCTTGACAAAAAGATTAAGGTAAGCTCTATAATCCACCAGGAAGTTAACCGGCTTGTCGGAGGAGAGATAGTTGAGGAAAAGGAAAACTCATGTATCATAAAGGATATATCAAAGTCTTCTATAAAAGAGTTCAACACCGCCTTAAGGAGGATGTTCTTGCTGCTGGACCTCGCCAGCCAGGATCTCATAAGCGGAGCCAAGTCCAACAACCTTATCCTGATAGAGACCATTGAGAGGAAGCATGACACCATCACCAAATTCGCTAGCTACTGCTTAAGGCTGTTGAATAAGCATGGATCACCTAACTCGCAGAACATAACATTCTTATACCACATCATAGCGAGCCTTGACAAAATAACAGACATCTTAAAGTATACTGCAAGGGATATCCTGGAGTACAATCCCAGGTTTAATGACGAGTATAATGCCATATTGGGCTTTATCCGGGATTCTATCAAGGACTACTTTGAATTGTTCTATAAGTTCGAGATTGGCAGGGTGATAAATTTCATGGAAAACAGGAACAAGGCCATAAAGAGGATAGACAATATAAAAAAAGGGTCGTTCAAGGAGATGAGGCTTCTGAATAAGCTGGTGGGCATACTGGAAATCCTCAGGGACCTGACTGAAACAAGGATGAGCATGGAATATTAAAGGTCTGGCGGCCCATCGGAAGATAGGAAAGTTTATAAGGTTCTGCATAAAAAAATGTAGGAGGCCCTAAAAAGATGAAGATTATGAAAGGCGCAAGGATAAGGATATTCTCCCTGATAATTGCAGCATTGGCCATTATACTGCTCATTTTCCTTATCAAGAATGGATGGGACATTCAGGCTGCTTCCAAAGACATGCTAAGCCTGGTAGGGCTTGCAGGATAAGGCATCTGCCTATAAGCAGCACAGCCCCAATAACAAGCTTCTGATTAAAAATGCCTATATGGCTCTCTTTCTCCGGCGGCCGTTTATTATTATGATCACCGCCAATAAGAAGATGATAAGGCCAAGCATAGCCAAAAAAAGCAGAGTAAACAGCAGGACAGCAGACTTCCTGCTTTCCGCAGATATTGTTGCGCTGGTGCTCTTCTCTTCCCCAAGCGTGCTTAACTTCTCTGAAACAGTGGGGGGAAGGGATTTTACAGGAAGCTGCCTCACCTCCTTGTTTGCCCCTGTTATGCATTCAACTGCAATCTCCTTTTTCTCTGAAACCGGGCTTTTGCCGTCATCGTAATATGCATTCACATCAAGATAGTATGTCCCGCTTTCTATGCTGGAAGGGAGGGTAAGCCTGAAGGATTTCTCATAGGAGGCATCATTATCCGTTCCTGTGCCCAGCTCTACCCCTTCTTCAATTATATCTACCTCAAGGTATTCGTTCTTTATCTCTATCTTAACCTCCTCTTCATCCCTCCCAAGGTTAAGGATGCCCAGGCTCAGCCTTAGGTTCTCTCCGCATCTGGCTGTAGAAGGGGATAATGAAGCCTTTGTGATCTTCAGGTTATGCTTTTCTTTCTCCACCTCAAGTACAGCCTCCCAGCTCAGGGTATGGACATTATGATCCTCATCAATTCCCTTTGCCTCTATCACCAAGGTGTAGCTGCCCTCATCAACCCTTAAGGGAAGCTTAAAATCAAGATCAGCCCTCTTAGAGTCGCCAGGCTCCAGCAGGCTTATGTCATCATCAGCCTTAAGGTCGTCACCATCATCTATGTCCTCTATGGCTGCTTCGATATCGATATCCTCTATATCTTTTTCCCATATATTCTTGATGCTGAGCCTTACCTCTATGTCTGACTCCTCCTTAGCCTCTCTTGAGATCTTACTCCCATTTTTCCCTATGCTGTCGGTTTTCCCGTCGACCTCTATCTTAAAAGATTCCATCTGAAGCGTCGAATCATAGGATAAGGAAGTTTCCTGGGAATTGTTGTTCTCCCAGCTAGTCCCTGGAGGCGGAGGAATCCACCCATATGCTGGAGAGATAAGCCCCGATAACAATAAGGCCGTTGCAAAAATAAATATCAGTCTCTTAAGGATCATATCAATCATCCCTCCTTTCTATGTGGTCTCCTTCAAATCTCCATTCAGCACTGTTTCTCGCCTTGACAAATATCCCGTCTCCCGGCTTTATAGATATTAATGAGTTCAGCATAGGAGGCCTCGAAGGGCTAAAGACCTTCCATTCCCCGTCTTCAAAGGTTTCTACAAGATCTATATCTTCCTTAACATCATAAAATAATTCCCCTGCGCCCTTCTCTTCCATCCTGGGGAAGCTTATCGTGTTCCATCCCTTATTTATTTCGATGTCAAGGCTGTGGATAAGATAGCCTTCTATATCTGCTGAGATTCCCGGTGAATCGATCCAATAACTATACTTGAGAGGGATGGTGCTGCTTCCGCTTATGTCCTTCCAAAGGCCGTCCTCAAGATAATACAGATTATTCCCCCCAAAAACCTCAGAGACCGTATCCTCCTGGGCCAAAGGCAGGCTGATCAGGCTCCATCCGGAAGGTATCTCAAGCTTAAAGCTCTGCTTGCTTTTTTTATACACCCCGTCAAAGTGCCATGTCTCATCGCCACTTACCATGACAAATATCCCTGCTCCGGGGCCTATGGTTATGCTGGAAGGGTTTTTAGGGTTAAAAGGCCTGAATTCACCGTCATAAACATATATCTTAAGTATGTTGTCCATAACATCGCTGAACAGCAGCATTATGTCCTTCTCCTCAAAAGAAGGGTACCCTATAAGGTTCCACCCCCTTGCAAGGCTAAAGCTGGTCACCTCTTCCTCTGCATCATCCACCAGGATAGGCGTATCTTCTTCTAAGCTGATCCAGAACCCGTCATGGTTAAAAAGCTCCTCAAGGTTTGAGTTTGAGGTCCCGTCATAAAGCTTCCACTCGCCTTTTTTAAGTGCAGCTATCTTATTGACGTTTGCATTCGAGAGATCAGGGTTCTCAATTATCTTATTGCTGCTTATTACAGGTATAGACACCAGGTTCCATCCCTTCTTCAGGCTGATCATGTGCTTCCCCATGCACTCCGGATCATCCATGTCTGTATATCCGTTGCAGTCATCATCTATGCCGTTATAGCATATCTCCTCTGCCCCCGGACTGGCATCCGGGTTGCTGTCATCACAGTCATTGTCGCATTCTGTATCATAGCCGTCACCGTCATTATCTGTTATTATCTCGCTGTAGCTTGTGCATGTTTTTTTCGTGCATGTAAAATCCACCTTACATTCATTCAGCATATCACTATAATCCCTATAAGTCCCGCCATAGCAGCCTGCTGCAGAGCTGTCCAGATGGTCGCATTCTGTCTTCTGGCAGTCTCCTGCAGAATTGCACTCCTTCACATAAATGACTATATCATCATTGTCATCATAATTATCATCGCCGCATACCTCGCCTTCACCAAGATTTTGCCCAAAAACGCACCTTATTGCATGCTCCCCTGCATTATCATCCAGAAAAAATGACGCTGACATGGTTTCCATCGCTTTTGTTGAGCTGCACTGCATGGTCTCTTTCACTTCCCATTCTATATCATCTATGTCGTTAGAATATACAAGATTAAGCTTGTCCATAGGGCTGCTGCAGTAAACCTGCACCTCCACATCAACATCGCCCCCTGCCTTGAAAAAGCCGCTGCCAAGGCTGGTAGCTGTTATGCTCTCTATCGACTCGTCATGAAGGTATGACCCTGCCCCCCCATCCTTGCATGAATCTATAGTATTGGGGGAATTAGGCTCAGGAATATTGATATTATCCCTGGACCCTATCAGGGAAGACGATGCCACACAGGGAGAACTCTCACAGTATACTGCAGGCTCTCCGCTCTGGAACTGGCTGTACAGGTACGGTCCTGTCGTATAAGCATCATGCAGAGAAGACTCAGGAGGCATCGGAGGAGCCATCCCTCCACCGCCGCAGTCCTTAGGGCTTATCTCTATATACTTTAAGGTATAAGGCCCGTTTACCTTTTTCCTGTAAAGCTGTGTCCCTGAAAAATCCAGCTCAAGGTATTGTTTTCCGGTAAAAGAAGGCTCTTCGCATGTTCTTGACTCTAATACGTTACCCTCGCTGTCCTGAAGCATCCCAAAGAACTCGTATCCTGAAGACAGCTTGTCGATATAGGTCTCAGCCCTGACAGTAAGATAGTCAAAAAGCCCGTCAGAATCTATGTCCTCCCCATGATCATTGAAGTTTCCGGTAAAATAGCTGGCACTGACAGTAGGTAAAAGGAGCAAAAATAAAAAAACAGTGATTAATGTGGTCTGCAATTTATATCACGCCTCCTTAGGTTATATGGCTCAAAATGATTAGAAAATTTATGGTAATCTGGTCCCAAACATTCATAGCTAATATCAGGAGGATAATTATTCCTGGATCCATGAATTTTATTGGGAGAAGATGCATTAAGATAGTTAGACAAACTAGTAATAAAGCAGCCATGGTCCTGTTGGTTCCTATTAGGGTCATGCATAGGATATACGCCTCCCGCGTTGGAGGGAGAGAATGAACTATAAATATATCTCAGAACAGCCCTATCTACATCTGAATTCGGGTCATAAGATAGTGATTTTTTAATATAGTGTTGAACAATCTCATCCGTCGTTTTTTTCTGGGGGATATTATATATGCTTAAGTCAAAAGGAGAACGAGGGACTCCAGTTATGGGGTCAAAGATAGAAGTGTTAGAGTCTGATTGAGGGGTAGATGTGTTAGAGTCTGATTGAGGGGTAGATGTGTTAGAGTCTGATTGAGGGGTAGATGTGTTAGAGTCTGATTGTGAAGGGATATTTGGATTTTCAGACCCCCCCTTACTTTTGCTACAACCCACACCGAAGACAGAGATATAAAGTGACATTGCAACTAATGTCGCATATGAGAATATTTGGTTATAGAGAGGCATATCTGGATTCCTCGGATTAAGTTTGCTTATTATCCTGCCTCTATGGTTTCTTGTATAAAGTAATGTCATTTTTTCTCACCAGTGTTTTGTTTGTATCTTCTAACCTCACTACTCTAACTCTGCCTACATTATCACCTCTTTTATTATTGAACTCGTAAAAAAGAAAATTTATCCCAGGCTGCAGATTTCGGTTGTTACATTTATAAAATAGCCTTTCCCTGGCACAAGCTCCTGAGTTCTCTCATACTCCTTTTCAACAGGGTTACGCCTCCAGGGTCCGCTTATGACGGTGCAGTTTTCATCAACAAGGTCAAAATCATCCAGCCCCTCGCTTGGAGCCCCTATCATATTCCATCCATTATATATTTTACCGGTTCCAAGATACCCTAATTTTTCTGCAGTGAACTCATACCCTTCCATTTTAAGGCTGCAATCATGGTCCTGGGTGGTGTAATAGCCCTGTCCAGGATAAAGGGTACTGTCTGAAAAAAGGAGCCTATACCTGGATCCATCCTTCTCAGGTGTCTTTAAAGGATCCCAATAAGCTATCCCAGCTAAGACCCCTGAAGGAAAAGAACAATCGACACTTCCATCGTCTCTATCTTCCATTCTTGGGTTTATAGCGTCAAAGGTTACTTCTGTCTCAGGGATCAAAGGAAGGGAAAAGATGCTTGCCCCTGCCTCTATAGGAAACTTCATCGTAGTTATGCACCTCTGGTCATCCAGGGATATGTCTGGCTGGCAGCCCGTGCATTCACATCCTGCATCACATGAGCCATAGGCAGTAGTATGCCACTTATAATCGTCTATGATCCCGTCACCATCTGAGTCTATGCATTCATTCTGGCATGGGCAATCTTCATCCTGATCGCACTCTGCTCCGCACTGCAGGCCGTTTACACCATCAAAAGGGTCATCATCTGAGCAGTGTAAGGCCACTATTTCACATAAATAATCCCAGCATTCTCCATCATAGCCACAGAAGCCACGGCCTCCAGAAGGATAGAACTGTGCAATAGGACCCTCACACTTAGCAGGAGGACACACGATAAACTCTCCGCATGGTTTATCAATAAGCTCATCATCAGGGTTGTTAGAACAGCCGTTAATATCGTCGCAAACATCCTTGGTGCATTCATTTTCATCATCACATTTAAGATTGTCAGGCTCGTTCAATACCTTGTCATTAGCCTCGTCGCAGCTGTCATCGGTGCAGGAAATGCCGTCATCAAAAGGCCTTAAGTCTGAGATGCAGGAGCCTGAAGAGCAGTGGTCATTTATGGTGCAGAAGAATCCGTCATCGCATTGGTTTTCATCATTATTGGTGTGAGAGCATGTCAGGTCAGGATTGCAGGTGTCGTCTGTGCATGGGTTGCCGTCATCGCAGTCTGGATCTGAAGCGCAACTGCAGGAAGAGGTGTCATAGGTGCATACTCCAAGATTATCGTTAAGGTCTATGCCCTCATCGCAGCTGTCTTCAGTGCAGGAAACCCCGTCATCACAATCTGGGATGATACCATCCTGGCAGTCGTTTATAGCGTCGCATGTCTCTATTCCGTTGCACCACAGGCCGTCTAAGCAAAGGCTGTCGTCAGGCGTATGTGTGATTTCATCATTAGCCTCGTCGCACTGGTCTACAGTGCAGGAAATGCCGTCATCAAGGGTAGGGGCAGTTCCGTCCTGGCAGTCGTCTAACTCGTGGCATGTCTCCTGGCCGTTGCACCACAAGTTGTCATCACAATAAGCGTCACTTGCAGTGTTGTCGCAGCTGTCTGTGGCTTCGTTGCAGCTGTCTTCTGTGCAGTCAACATCATCATTGCAGTCTGCTGGTGTTCCGTCCTGGCAGTCGTTTATAGCATCGCATATTTCCATGCCGTTGCAGAATAGGTCATCATCACAGTAAGAATCATCAGGCTCGTTCAATATCTGATCATTAGCCTCGTCACAGCTGTCATAGGTGCAGGAAATGCCGTCATCAAAAGGCCTTAGGTCTGCTGAGATGCAGGAGCCTGAAGAGCAGTGGTCATTTATGGTGCAGAAGAATCCGTCATCGCATTGGTTTTCATCATTGTTGGTGTGAGAGCATGTCAGGTCAGGATTACAGGTGTCATCTGTGCAGGGGTTGCCGTCATCGCAATCTGTATCTAAAGCGCAGGCGCAGGAAGAGGTGTCATAGGTGCATACTCCAAGATTATCGTTAAGGTCTATGCCCTCATCACACTGGTCTACAGTGCAGGAAACCTCATCACCACAGTCAATGCTGGTGCCATCCTGACAGTCCTGCAAGAGATCACAGTACTCAGCGCCGTTGCACCATAGGCCGTCTAAGCAAAGGCTGTCGTCAGGCGTATGCGTGATTTCATCATTAGCCTCGTCGCACTGGTCTACAGTGCAGGAAATGCCGTCATCTGCAGGCCTCTGGTCAGAGGTGCATGAGCCTGAAGAGCAGTGGTCATTTATCGTGCAGTAAAGGCCGTCGTTGCAGCTGTTTGCATCATTATTGGTGTGAGAGCATGTCAGGTCAGGATTGCAGGTGTCATCTGTGCATGGGTTGCCGTCATCGCAGTCAGTATCTAAAACACAGGAGCAGGAAGAGGTGTCATAGATGCATGTGCCAAGATTGTCGTCCAGGTCTATACCCTCACCACACTGGTCTACAGTGCAGGAAATGCCGTCATCACAATCTGGGATGATACCATCCTGGCAGTCGTTTATAGCATCGCATGTCTCTATTCCGTTGCACCACAGGCCGTCTAAGCATAGGCTGTCGTCAGGCGTATGTGTGATTTCATCATTAGCCTCGTCGCACTGGTCTACAGTGCAGGAAATGCCGTCATCAAGGACAGGAGCAGTCCCTGCCTGGCAGTCGTTTATAGAATCGCACGTCTCTATTCCGTTGCACCACAAGTTGTCATCACAGTAAGCGTCATCTGCAGTGTTGTCGCAGCTGTCTGTAGCCTCGTTGCAGCTGTCGTCTGTGCAGTCAACATCATCATTGCAGTCTGCTGGTGTTCCTGCCTGGCAGTCGTTTATAGAATCGCATGTCTCTATTCCGTTGCACCACAGGCCGTCTAAGCAAAGGCTGTCGTCAGGCGTATGTGTGATTTCATCATTAGCCTCATCACACTGGTCTACAGTGCAGGAAACGCCGTCATCAAGGACAGGAGCAGTCCCTGCCTGGCAGTCGTTTATAGCATCGCATGTCTCTATTCCGTTGCACCACAAGTTGTCATCACAGTAAGCGTCATCTGCTGTGTTGTCGCAGCTGTCTGTAGCCTCGTTGCAGCTGTCATATGTGCAGTCAACATCATCATTGCAGTCTGCTGGTGTTCCTGCTTCACACTCATGGCTTACAATATTACAGATCTCAGCTCCATTGCAGTACACCCCGTCATCACACTCAAGGTCATTCTGGCATCCGGAATATGCCTCCAGGTTAGTCCCCCATTTTGTTCCCCCTTCTGTCCACATATCATCTGTCGTAGAAGAAAGCACTAAAGAAGCTGAAAACCCATTTATATAGAATGTTATCTGGTCTCCCTGTTCCGCCCCTTCATCCTGCGAAGTTTCAGAATCATCTCCTGAACAGAACAAAGAACCATAATACCCTTCCTGGATGCCCCCCGGATTGGTAAATGTGCCGCAAAGGATGCCGTCAGGATCATAAGCATCTACTGTCGTTCCGGCCGTTATCGGCTGTGAATCTAAAGTTGCAGTTCCAAAAAAACCTGAAGGAGTAGGAGGTTGTGCAAATACTATAGGCAGCAAAAGCACCGAAAAGATCAAAGCCCATAGTTGTTTTGTTTTCATCTTTCATCCCTTTCAGATCTGCCATGCCTGCTGTATGGCTGACTTTATCCAATAGCCCATGCTCTGTTTCATATCCTTTAGTGTGTTTATCCAGGGAAATGGGGCTTCAGTATCATAAACATTCCAGTCCCCTGATTCGTTGTACCCCCATATTACAAGAGGAGATTCCAGCCCTGAGATAGCTTCAGGAATAGGAGCCTGTGAAGAGTTGAACCCTACAAAATTCCATCCCTCTCTCAAAACTATTGTCTTTTCGCCGGCTGGAGTTCCTGCAAGAGCAAGATCCTGGCTCATTTCAGATTTTATCCAATAGGCCTTTCCATATTCTAAGGTCTGAAGAGTGTTTATCCAGGGAAATGGGGCTTCAGTATCATAAACATTCCAGTCCCCTGATTCGTTGTAGTTCCAGATGACTATCTGACCTGAAAGGCCATGGATGATTCTCTCTATTGAATTATCATTTTCTTTTAATGGAAGGCTCCTCAGGTTCCATCCCTCATTTAGCCTTATGACCCTAAACTGAGTCTCTTTTATTGAAGCATCACCCCCCCAGTCTACAGAAACAGGTATATCATCAACATAAACATCTACCTCATCCCCTTCCTGCGGCCCCTCTATACAGTCAACCCCAGGATTGCATGGTATGCATGCCTCTTCATCAGCCCAATGCTGGACACATTCATGGTCATCAGCAAACGTAAGGTCGCTGTCCCCGCCTGTCAGCATAAGGCTGTACCATCCGTCAACAGTGGTTGTTATAGCCCACTCGTCCCCGTTAAAATAGCTTACCTCTGTCCCGTCAGGAGCCAGTTCACCGTCGATAAGAAGCCTGCCCCAGTACTCTGTAGGTATCGGTGGAGGGACGTTAGCAAAGACAATAGTAGAAAATATTACAAAGATCAAAACTCCCAAAACAGGTTTATATCTCATATATAATACTCCCACCCCTTTTTATCCGATTATATACGCGTATATACCTACAATTACCTCTGGGAAGTGACGCTTATTTAACTACTTTTCTATTTTAGAGTGAAAAAATGGGGTTTTTGCCCAAAAAAGCTTAAAACCAAATACATATTATTGAAGAAATCCCGCAATAAAACGGCCTAGCCTATATAATTGGCTTCTCTCCTCTTTATCTTGTCCAAGGCGCTCTTTTTAGAGACATCGCCAAGCTCCTCTGTCCTCTTGATTATCTGTTTCTCTATATAAGCTATCTCCTTCTCAAGCTTATTCACCTTTATCTCAAGCTTCAGCTTATCCCTTAATACGTTAAGGATCTCCCTGGCGCCCTTTATCCCAAGATACATGGGATGGTCATAAGTCTCTGCCAATAATGTTATAGCGCCGATATTCCTTTTTGCAGCAAGCCCAAGCAGCAGCCCTGAAACCCCAACTATGGGCCCTACTACCCCATATATATTATTGTTAAGCCTTTTGTCCTTGTATTTCTCGATTATCCTCTTGGAGTTCCCTGTGCAATAGACCTTTGGCTTTTTTGGTATCTCTGACAGGCCTATGCCCCCCAAGGTTATTATCTCTTTTCCCTCAAACCCCTCTATAATATCAAGGATCTTCTCAGAGAACTCATAGGAGCTTACCTCATCTATGGGCTGCACATCCCCGCCCATAAGCAAAAGATCCCTTCCCTTGCATCTTGCATGGACTATCTCGATCTTAGGAAGCTCTACAAGATTATCCTCATTGACAAAGACAGAATGGGGAAATGTGTCTGAGGTTATCTCATAGGCTTTTCTGGATTCCAGCTCATCTGCCATAAAGTCTATAGCCACCTTGCCGACATTCCCTATCCCCGGAAGCCCTTCTATAAAGATAGGGTCATTCAGCTTCAGCTTCCTTCCAACAGGGCATATGTTCCACTTGCTCATATTATGCCGGCCTCCTTTAATGATCCTGATTTTGCCTTTCTCCTGTAGGCTCCATATTTGTCAGATGGGGAATATTTAGGGGGGATAGGAGTTACAGCAGCTCGCCCGCATTTAGGGCATACCTCCTTAAGGGTATATGCTCCGCAATCCCCGCACTTAAGGATATGCTTCATTCTGACTTGACAAACTCCCCTGTCCCGCCATGTTCCTCTAGAAAATCGATCGTCTTCCTGGTTGACTCCTCAAGGATCTTCTCAGCGTCCTTATACTCATCCGCAGTTACCGTTACCTTATATTTTCCTGCCCCTTCATACAGTACAGTAACATCCTTCTGCTCAAGGGCCTTGCCCAGGGAGGATTTTATTATCTCTACGCCATCATCTGAATAAGAGCTTAAGTTCAATGTTCCCCTGACAAAGACCTTTTGGGGCTTCATCCTCTCCTTGATGCATTCTGTCAGGGTATCTGCCGCCTTTTTTTCTATACCAAGATTCTCAAGGGAAATTTCCCCCTTGACAACATCCTCAAAACAATAGTAAAGCATGGGGTAGCTCTTTGATATTTTTGAAAAAACATCATAATAAAACTTGTTCATGCCTATATCCAGTTTCTTTGCTGTAAACTCAACTATCTTTTCTGCTTTCTGCTCCTGCTTTATCTCATTGATCTTCTCTTTTTTCTGCCTTTCGTTTACCCTTCTGAGGCTCAGGTCGATATGCCCTTTCTCCTTGTCCACCCTTAAGACCTTGCAGACGATCTTCTTGCCCTCTTTTACAAAGTCCCTTATGTTCCTTATCCTTCCGGGGCTGACCTCAGAGATATGGATCATTCCGCTTTTGCCGTACTCGTCCAGGTTGACAAATACCCCGTGGTGAAATATGTTTGTAGTACTACACAGAACAAGCTCATCTTCCTCTGGAAAGCCGCTTTTGTTTAATAGCATCTTCTATTCTAAAACTTCCAGGATACGCGCCTTGACCTTTGCCTTGCCGCCGGTAGGGTCAGCTATCTTCTTGCTGCAGACCAGGCAGTTTACCTGCGAAGTGACCTTGCCGAAAACTATCTGCTCATTCTTGCACTTAGGGCACCTTACCTTTATGAATTTGCTTGACGGCTCTTTCATTTGCTTCATTGTTTATCCCCTTTATAGTTATGCCTTGTCCCTATCGGACCATATGATAGAAATTAAATGAACTCTACTCTCTTAGCCCTTATTCCCTGTCTCTGGACTGTAGTCTTTTTGCATTCCTTGCAGCTGTATCTTAAGTCAGTCTTCTTTGTCATCTTCTTCCCTGTCATCTTGAACTTTGTTATCGCTTTCTTTGAATACCTGCCTCTGTTGCCTATCCCCCTGGCTGCCCCTCTCCTCTTTGCCCTTACCTTGCTGCCATAGCTCATGCTCCTTGGGCTGCCCCTTTTGGTCTGAGCTACCTTATGCTCTGTATGCTTCTTGCAGTGCCTGCAGTATCTCTTTATTAGCTTGGGTATTTTCATTTGCAGTATCTGGAATAGGGCATTTATTTATAAATCTTACTGTGGGCTTTGGTTAAACTGGGATTCTGGCTCTGCCAAGAAATATGCAAGCCTAAGAAAAATAAGTAAAGATTACTTCAACTTCCATTGCCAGAGAAAACACCTCTCATTAAAAAATGGATAGACTGCAAAAAGCTCCTTGCCCGGAGGAGCATATTTTTGATTGATCTCTTTCACCACTTCAGGAGATAGGTCTGGAGCATATATCAATGCACAGGAAGCGCCCCACTGTGATGGTGGCTTAGGGGGAACAAAGAAGCTGCTCCCACTAGGATTAGATTGTTGCAAAACAAAGTCCAAAGTTGGTTCTCTCGTCCTTCTTCCAGCCCCACCAACAATGCCTGGTTGAGTTGCTAGATTAGAGCTCACATAAGCAACCGGTTCTATCATCATTCCCTCTATCGTCCTTCTTCCAGCCCCTTCGGCGATGCCCACCAAAGCTACTAGGTTGATGGTCCCATAAGCTACTCCCAAAGAAAAAAGAAGAGGAGCGTTGTCATAAAACCGACTTATCTTCTGACTTATCTGGTATATCATTTTATCCTGAATTAAGCCCTTCCATTATAGTTCCCAAAGCAACAAAAGAATAGAGAAGTGCAGAAGCGTTTAAATTATTTGTGAAAGATAGAATCTAAACCTTATGCTTTCTTAGAATCCTACTGAGCTCATCAGCCAGGTCTGAAGCAAGGTAAGTAAACCCCTTTTTCTTCCTTAAGAGTATGTCCCCTGCCAGCCCGTTAAAGTAAGCGGCATTCACAGCAGACTGCAGTAAGCTCAAGCCCTGCCCTAAAAACCCGGCACACAGCCCCGCTAAAACGTCTCCTGTCCCGGCCTTTGTCATCCCTGGATTGCCGGTCTTGTTATAATATTCCTTAGCAGAGCTTATTATCCTGTCTGTCCTTCCTTTCAATAATATAACATTACGGCCTATTCTCTTTCTAAGCGCCCCTTCCTTGATGCCGCTGTTCTTCAGAAATATGTCCAGCTCCCTCCTATGGGGAGTAAGTATAGCGTTATTAACATCTTTTATAGAAACTACCTTTATAGCATCAGCGTCTATCACCAATGGCTTTCTGCTTCCATTTACATATTTCCTTACAAAAGGCCCTGCCTTGATGCCTATGCCATTTCCGATAAGCACAGAATCAAACTGTCTCTCAAGCTCCAATAGTCCCTTAACATGGGAAACACGAAAATGATCCCCTTTATATTTTTTTACTACAAGGTCAGCACTTAAGGCGTTTATAGCATATCCTGCCTTTTCAGGAGCAGCGACAGTTACCCAGTCTGCCCCTGACCTGAGGGCAGCGATCCCTGCCAAAGCAGCTGCACCAACATAATCCCTGCTGCCCCCTATTACAAGAACCCTTCCATTATCCCCTTTATGGCTGCCTAAAGCCCTCCTTGGCAGCCTTATATCCTTCCTTGTTATGGCCTTCATCATTATACACCATAGGAAAGTAGATATTTAAATCTATTGCTATAAGCCCTACCTAGAAGTCAGCCGCTCACTTCCCTTTCTTCCCGTTTTTTCCTTCGCCAGCCTTCTTCCCGCAACACTTTAATATATCCTTGTTCATCACAGGGCAGAAAAATACAGCAGCAACTGCAAGCAGTGTAAGCCATACTGCATTCACCTGGGCGTTCTCAACCTTCAGCAGGGTAAGAAGCAGGGCAAAAAAACCCCATGTAGCTATTGCAGAGATCAATCCGCTTCCAAAGCACTTATTGTACATCCTTATCACCTCTTTTTATCCCTATGTCCACTATGACCGTCTTGTCCTTAAGCGCCTCTAATCCTTTCTTTATGTCATGAAATGTTATTATCAGGTCAGGATCCACATGCTTTCCGTAAGATTCCCCTGTGTCAGCGTCCATCCCTGTAGGCACATCGACAGATACCTTAAATGATGATGAATCATTGATGCTTTCAACTATAGAAGCTATAGGCTCCTTGAGCTCCCCTCTGGCCCCTATCCCCAGTAAAGCGTCTATGATTATGTCATAAGCATCAAAATCTATCCCCTCAGGCTGCAAAAAAAGCTGTATCCTGTTATTGTTCTCCGCCCTTGCATAGTTTGCCCTTGCCTCATCCTTAAGCTTGTTCTCATCACCTATAAAAAGGATGTCTGTCTCTGCCTTTTCGCAAAGGTGGCGGGCTGCAACAAATCCGTCCCCTCCATTGTTCCCATGATAAGAAACTATCAATATCCTCTTATCTGCAAGGTCAGGAAACCTGCTGTTAAGCGTTTCATATATCCCTTTTCCGGCATTTGCCATTAGCTGAAGCTTTGATATCCCGCAATTATCTTCAAGATCCCTCATCTCAGCTGAAGTTATCATCATTTTTCCTCCTCACCACCACTAATGCAACAGCAAACGATTCATCCCAAAAACCCCGCCAATATCTCTTTAGCGTCAATATTATTATCCGCCCTGTTTATTAAATTTTCTATCTCTTCCCTTGTTTTTATCCCTTCCTCAACAAGAAAGTCCATAAGGTCTGTCTTCTCAGAGCCCATTATCCTCTTCAGAAGATGCTTGTAAGGGTAGTTCATTGCAGGCCTCACCTTCCCCAATCTTATCATATCTACAGCCATCCTGTTGGTCCATTGGGAGATATGGTCATACTCTATAACATCAAGAAGGTCGTCGCCAAATGCGCTGTACAGCTGGCTCACCATCCTTTTTTTATCCTTCATATCCAGGCTGGATATTATGCCCTCTGCTTCCTTGCAGGATCCAAACATATCTTCCTTCTTCAGCTCTTCCCCTGTCTCAAGGAAAGGCCCCCTGTTAAAGGGGAACATCCTGCATATGAATGCCCTCTTCCTGTCATATATAAGGCATCGCCCTCCCTTCAGGAAAGGGCAGCTTGTATGGTCCATATAATAGGCGAACACGACAGACCTGTTTGACTTCAGGTCAAAAAGGACTCTCGAAGGCTCTATCTTAGCTCCTGATTTGGCCTTTTTCTCCCATTCCTTAAAGCGCCTTGCTTCAAAATCAAAGAGCGGAAAAGACATCCTCTCTACAGGAAAAAGCTGGATCAGGGGAAGCTTCCCATAAGCATACTCCTGCAAAAACCCCTTCTCGCTTTCAGAGATCATGCCCCTTATATGGCTGCAGCATTGTCCGCATTGTGTGCATTTGAATTTCAAGGTCATCTTAAATCGCTATGTTAAGATCTCAGGGATCGGGGGGCATTAGCTCACTTGCTGATCCTGCATCCGCCGCTTGGCAGCGCCCTTATTATCTCATCTATATTCCCGCCTATCTTCTTCTGGATATTTTTTGCAACGGCGCTTGCCTTATCCCTCCCCTGTTTTATCTCAACATATTTCTCGCAGTTTTTCTTTACAGCCTCTACAGGCCCAGCCATCACCTTTCCGTTATAGATGCCGACAGCACAATTGGCCCTGTTGTCTATATAATTGAGCTTCCCCTTTGTGATGAATCCTCCCCTGGGAACATACTCCCCTGAAGGGGCTTCCTTGGTCAGCTGTTCAGGAGTGCAGTAAAAAACAGAGGAGTTCTGCATCCCCATCTTCCATGCCCTTGAAAAGGCTGCTGTAGCATCAGCAGCCTCCTGGATAGTCTTCTTGCCTACCTTCTTGTTGCCGGCCTGCACCGCAAAAAAAGGGCTCCCCACCATATCGGTATGGAAAACAAGGTCGCCCTTTGACGTGTGTTTCTTTACAAGTATCTCATTGGTAGTTGCGTCCCTGCCCCCTATGACCAAAAAACCCTCTGAAGATATGAACCACCTGAACTTATCATACCATTCCTTCCTGGCCCCGGCTGCAGATCCTGCTTTTTTCTCCATCTCCAAAGCTGCTTCTCTTGAATGCCTTTCCTGCTCTTTTTCCAGTTTCTTCAGCTTATGCCTTGTTTCCTCTAAAGCCTCTCTGGCCCCTGCTATCTTCTTCTTTATCTTCTTGGCTCCGTCATAATAAGCTGAAGCGTTCTGTTCCACCGGCTTGTTTATATCTATCCTCACGATTGCCATTGAAAAGATTAAGGAGGCATATTTTAAATATTTATCTGAAAGAGGCGCAAGGGGCTGCTGGGATACTCGCAGTTTGCCGTGTATCCCAAACAGCCAAAAAATTTCCATAATATTTAAATACAAGTAAAATCCTAAAGGGAACATTGGTAAAAAGAAAGCCCAATCCTTTTGAGATGATCCTGTTAGGCATAGGGATAGCATTGATCGTGATAGGCTATATAAGCATTCACAGGATGATCCTCATAGAAAAAAATCTTTCGTGGGACCTTATCCAGGCAGTATTCTTATGGCTTCTTATGATACTTATGGTCATATCCGCAGCGGTTAATGAGAACATGAAAGAAGAGCTGAAGGTGATGATAGAGAACCAGGTAGAAGAGATCAAGCTGTTAAGATATGAGGTGCACAACAAATAAAGCTGCTCTAAAAACGGGGTTGTTGCGGAATGATGGGTTAGCGCCATTTATGCGAGGCTTATTAATGCTTATATGAAGCCGACAGGGGGGGTGAATTAAATTTACGAAGTAAATTTATGGCGTTTAACACACCCGTCGGGGGACGTCGGCTACCCCTAAAAACAGTACAGCCGAGCCAGGCGCTAACTCCGACTGAAAGGAGAATTCCGCAACAACCCCTCTAAAAACAAAAGGCTTATATATCTCTTTACCAACCCTAAAGCAGCTAAAATGTTGGGGGGTTTCAGGAAAGTTATTCTTTACATTCTTTTGATTGTAGTCATCTCGCTGTCATCCACCCGGCCAGCCTCATCAATAACCATTGAAGAGCTGATAAGCTCTTATGACTTTACATACTCCTCCGAAAGGATTGATGTAACCTCTATAAGCTTTTACGGAAATGACACCGATCATAACTCATTATACGATCTTCTTGTGATCAACATAACCGTGGATAATAAAGATGGAAGCTACATGTTTACAGGAGACCTATACCATGGCGGCAACATGATAGCCACAACAAGTAAGGCATACTGGATGTATGAAGGAAAAAATGAGGTCCAGCTCTGCTATGATGCCCGGCTGCTTCCGGAAGGAAAATATAACCTGAGCCTTAGGATACAGGAAGATTACCTGGCAGTCTACATGAAAGAGGATGCATTCAGCTTCTATTTTGACAATGATCTTTATGAAAAGCCCGATATCGGCCTGGAGATAACATCCTACAGCCCTATAGACACAGATTCAGACTTAAGGGATGACTTGTTAAGGATATATGCAGAAGTAACCTCTGCATCAGTTGAAAGTTCATGGATAAATGCCCTGATCGGAGACAGCAGGACGATAAGCTCAAAAAAGGAGTATCAGCTGGAAGAAGGCATAAACAGCATCTATATAGATTTTGATGGAAAAGAGATAAGGAAAAAGAGGATAGCCTCCCCATCATTATACCTCATATCCATAGAGGACGGAAGGAACTATGATTTTTATTTCGATTACCCCCTTGATTATAACTTATATGATTTTGATGCCAAGCAAAGCATGCTGATGGATTCTTACTCTGACTCCGGGATAGACCTGGACAGCAACAGCCTTGCTGAGTTCCTCCAGATTAACACAAGCCTTGACATCAACGAGTCAGGTACATATGTGATAGAGATTGAGCTCAGGGGGCAGTCAGGAGAGTATATAACACATGCCTCCGAAGAGTTCACGCTCGGCAAAGGCCTGCAGAACATAAGCCTGATGATAGATGGAACCCACATCTACAGCAGCAGGATAAACGGCCCTTATATGATCGGGTTTATACGGCTTATTAAAGATAGGGTGGTCCTCGACCATGTTTCAGATGCATACTCTACAGAAAGCTACAGTTACGGGGATTTTGAAAAGCCAGAGCTTCCTGACCTTGCCTTCGGTTCCCTGAACATAAGCGATGAGGGGATTGATGCAGTTATAGCTAATGAAGGGCAGGCCTATGCCTGGGAATTCAGCCTGGATCTTTTTGACCAGGGCTTTAACCCTATTGGAGGATCATTGTTCGACCGCCTTGCTCCCTCATCTTCAGTAAGCATAAGCTTTGATGCAGACACTTCAGATATAGAAAGGGTATATGCATTCATAGACTACAGCAACAAGGTGGAAGAGAGCCTTGAGTCGAATAATATGCTCATGAAAGATGTCATATCAGGGATTACAGCAAGCTTCAGCCTGAACAAGGGATGGAACCTTATATCCTTCCCGTTAAACCTGGCTGACAAGACGCTCCCGGCTCCTTTAAGTTCTATAGAAGGGGGCTACACCCGGATCCTGACATACTCGGAAGGAAGATGGATAGAGTTAAAAGAGGGGGACAGGATAAATGAGACAAGAGGATACTGGATAGATATGGGCAGCAGCGATACCCTTGAAATCCAAGGGACAGAATTCAGCGCATACAACATAAGCCTAAAGCCTGGATGGAACCTCATAGGGCATCCTTCCATGGATGAGGCGCTGATAGATGAGACAAAGATAAACTCCTCGCTTGTCTATTCTTTTAACGATAGTGTCTGGTCAAGCTATTATGCAAGAAGAAAAGAGAGCCTTAACAGCATCAAGCGCCTCCTTCCTGGGTATGGCTACTGGGTCAGGCTAGTGGATTAAGCCTGCTGCCGGATGATAGCAGTACCCTCATGAGAAAGGCAAGAAGATAAAATATTTTATTTTATAAAAAGAAGATCAAAAAAGCCATGTTGTTTCTTTTTTATCGGTTGGTCTCCGCCGTAAGATTTAAACCAAAAAATATATAAAGTAGAGGAGAAAAGACATACATAAGGATTGTTAATCCTAAAACATAGATTACGAGGTGAAAAAATGAAAGCGATATATATGGTTGCACTTCTGATGATAGTTCTTATGGTAGGATGTGCAACAAAGCAGCAAGAGGCTCCTGCAGCACCAGAAGCTCCACCTGCAATGCCGGAGGCAACACCTTCAGCGCCGGGAGTTATGCCAACAGAGGCAGAGGAGATGCCTGGAGTTATGCCATCAGGAGCTGTCGAAACAGAGGTGATCGTAACAAACGCCGGCTTTGACCCAGCTGAACTTGAGGTCGCTGCAGGGACAAAGATATCCTTAAAGGTTGTCGAAGGAAGGCATAAGATGACCATCGACGGGTCAACAACCCCTGTTATAGAAGAAGGAAGCAGCTATGAAGTTACATTAGAAGAAGCTGGAGAGATAAGGATATTCGATATATTCTCCAAAAAAAGCGCATATATAACTGTAACTGGATAGGCCTGCATAGCACAAAAAACTGTTATCTTTTTCTTTATTTTTCTTTTTTTAAAAAACCAAAGATATTTATATGGGTAAATCAAAGGCTATGGCATGAAGCCAGGACCAAAACAAAAAAATCTGTTCATAGTTCTTGTTCTTCTTATCATGGTGATTGTATCCATCTTTATCTTCTCGGCCTATAAGGTCTCTAGATCTAAAAAAGCTCAAGAGGAAAAATATCTTGTTGAAGAGGTCATAGAGCAGAAAGACATAATACCTGAAGAGACAGAGACCGCCCCTTCAGTTGAAGAGTCGCCTGAAAAAGCCCCTGAGGGGATTGAAGAAAAAGAGACTGAAGCTATAGGTGAAGTTATCATAAGGATAAAAAACCTGAAGTTTGACCCGAAAGAGGTGATAATATCCCCCGGGACAACAGTTGTCTGGATCAATGAAGACGCATCCCCCCACAAGGTAGTTTCTTACACCCGGCTTTTCTACGGGCCCAGGCTAAGCCCTGGAGAAAGGTATTCCTTTACGTTCACCCAGGAAGGCTCCCACAGGTACTTTGACGCGGTATTCCCCAAGATAGGAAAAGGGACTGTCATTGTGAAAAAAGAGCCCCTCCCCATAACAGGGAATGTTGTTGGCGTAAGCCTGAACAAAAATAAAGAAGATGGCATATTTGCCCTTTTTATCCTTCTGTTCGTGATAATGATACTGGGTTTAAGCCATGGGATATATACCCATTATAATTCTAAGCGATAAAGAAAAAGATATAAAAAATAAGAAAAAATAAAGAAAGATTTACCTTCCTCTGGCCATCTTTGCACAGGAGATGTCTCCTTTCTTGTCGATAAAGTAAAGGAAGCCTTTCTCTTTCTTGACGCCTACCTTTGCTACTACCTCTGTTTTTGCCTTTCCTTTTTTTCTTCCTCGGGCCATCTTTGCACAGGCTACATTCCCTTTCTTATCAACAAAATACAGAAAGCCTGGCTTTTTCTTAACGCCTACCTTTGCTACTTTTTTTGCCATTTTTGTTCTACCTCCTTTCACCTATAATCTAAGACTTGGAAATCCCCCGCCTTAAATCACACGCAATTATAGACGAGAAAAAAGGGCAGCTTATATATAAATGTTTTGGTTTTCAGACGATAAATCTGTTCCGGACAGCAAGAAAAAGTTACGGATATGCTCAAAAAATATTTAATGATACATTCCATAACCTCAGTTCTCAAAAGCTTGTCAGCTCCTTCTGCAAAATCCTCCGCCTAAGAGGCTGCTCTTCTTTACCCCCTGCTTCATCTCCGTCAAATATAGGGGTTCCATATACGCCGTCAAAGCCGGGCTTGAAAGGGATATCCTGGCTCCTGTTCCTGATTATTATATCTGCTATCTTTCCCCCGATAACCTCTTCAAGCTCAGGCTTATCAACATTAAGAAGTATGTTCATCTCGTTTCCAAACGCGCCTACCAGCTTGTTATACTCCCCCCAAACCTTCTTGGTATTCACAGAAGACCCGGCCATTCCTGCGATAAGCTCGGAAAGGGGTATAAGGTTTCTGAACGGGACTGCGCCCTCCGGCTTGAACCCCTCAGGCCTGTCTGCAAGCTCTTCTATCCTTTCTGCAACACCTACAGTTATCTTCCTGCCGCATTTAGGGCAGATGTCTTTGGACATTAAGGCTTCCTTCGGTGACATGCAGACATCACAGGCCCTGTGCCCTGAAAAATGGTACTTGCCTTCCTCAGCATGGAACTCTATTGTTTCCTTAAGCCCTTCCTTAGACTTTAATGCATCGATGATGCTTCTATAATCAAGCCTTCTCAGCTCAAAGACAGTAGATTCCCTTCCTATCCTCCACGGCCAGAAAGAGTGAAGGTCAGAAAAGGAAACCAGGGAATATCTATCAAGCTGGGAAAGCCTCCAGTTCATCGCAGGGTCGCTGCTCAGCCCTGTCTCCATAGCATGGATATGCCTTGTCTGGTCCTTAAAGCATTCCTCGACAGAATCAAAGCCGGACATGGACCCAAAAAGGCTGAACCATGGGGTCCATATATGGGCAGGTATTATCTCTATATCCTCATCTATCTCCTTTAATGACTCTACAGCCTCGAAACATGATTTGTTGAATATGGGCCTTCCGTCATAGTCCAGCCTTCCAAGCTTCCCGAAATACTCGGTCACCTGGTCCACAACATCAAAGCTCTTCGCCAGAAGGACAAGGTGCACCCTTCTTCCCCTCCCGCCTTGTGTATATATCAGGGATACCTCTGTCTGCAGGACAAAAGGAAAATCACCCTTAGACCTGAGTATTCCTGTTCCGTCCTCCCTTAGGTTTTCTTTAAGCTCCTTTATCCATCCTGGATGAGTAAAGTCCCCTGTGCCCAATAAAGTGACCCCCTTGATCCTTGCATATTTCTCAAGGTTCTCCAGGTTCAGCTGCTTTGAGGTCGCTCTCGAGAAACGTGAATGTATGTGCAGGTCAGATATGATTTCCATGAAAAGAAAGTTTTGACAAAAGTATATAAAGACTTTGTTTTATTGTAAAACAAGGCTCTAAACCCCCTAAAACCATAGAACCGCAACACCTCTATCGTTCTTGCTGATTCATTTAATGACTAAAAAGTAGTCATGATAGAAAAATTTAAATATCCCTTTCCATTCTATGACCATGATGGTGAAAGCCATAGTTATGATCATGATTCTGGTTCTTTTTGTTAGCGCCTGTTCTATAGGAAAGACAAAACCGATAGTTAAGAACATAGAAGAGAAAGCAGAAGAGAGCCTTATAGGTAAAGAAGAAGCAGAAAAAGAGAGTAATGAAGCGGTAAAAGAAAAGGCTGCCGAAGAAAGCCTGAACGAAACGAAAAAGAATGAAAGTGAAGAATCTGTTGATGAAGCAGAAGATGAAGAGGCGGAAGAAGATGGTGAAGAAAAGCATCTTCCTGAAACCATAACAATAACGATAAAAGGCCTGAAATTAGAGCCCCAGGAGATAATGATAAAACAGGGAGACACTGTAGTTTGGAAGCATGAGGATGAATGGGAAGAGGAAGGTGAGACAAGGCACTATATTGCTGCCCATTCCAATGTGTTCAGAAGCCCTATACTATATTATGGCGACGAGTTCAGCTACACCTTCAAAAACAGGGGAACCTTCACTTATTTTGATGTACTTTACAAAAAAAAGCCCCAGATGAGGGGGGAGATCATTGTAGAGTGACCCTATCAAGATTTATGCATAAGATTTATATACGATCTGGTTCTTATAGGAAATATGGACAAGAGCATAACAGGTGAATTAAGCCAGGGGGATCTGAGGGAGTTCAAAAAGGATTTTATTGAGCTGTTAAGGGTATACTTTGGGATAAAAGAGGAGTATGTTATGCTCACTAAAGGCATAGAAAAGAAGATAAAGGTCTTCAAGGAGGCTGTCGGCATTTTTAACAGGAAATACAGGGGGATTCTCCTGAAGGTCAAAGATACTTCTGAGGATGTTGCCCTAAAGGTCATCATAAAGGAAAAAAGCGTCAAGGATGTTTTCACAAGCACCGCTTCAAAGATGGACGGATTGAAAGCCGTTGGAGCAAGGGACTTCGGGGCGGCAGATATAGAAGACCCTGAAAGGTTTTCAAGAGAGGTTGACAAGGCAAAAGATAGGATATTCATCTCTTATTTTGACCAAAAGGAATCTCACGTTTTACTGGAAAAGCATAAGCAGGGAGGTATAGAGCTTCACTATGGCCATGATATCCTTGATGAAAGCTCTTCCCAGTTCAGGCTTTGCAGCTACTATGCTGTCAGCAAGGGGGTAAAAAAGATGGATATATATTCAAGGCTGTCTTCCATAGGCTTCCTGGACATGCCTTCATTCCAGGATGTACGGTCTTTCCTCAAAAGATTTGAGCCCAGGATAGAAGAATGAACCCGTTTATATTCCTTATAGCTGGAGTTGTAGGACTCTACTTTGGAGCTGATTATGTAGTCGAAAGTGCAAAAGAGATATCTGAAAGGCTTAACATATCCCAAACGTTGGTGGGCCTGACAATAATCTCCATAGGAACCTCGCTTCCTGAAATAATGACTAACCTGAGCTCAGGGCTCAAGGTAAGGCTCGGCATAGAAGCGTCAGGCATAGCTGTAGGTACAAACCTGGGTTCTGACATCGTCCAGATAACCCTGATCCTGGGATGTGTAATACTGTTCGGAGCGCTCTCATCAACAAAAAAGCTGATGAAAAAAGACGGCATGATGGTCCTGCTGTCAATAATAGCTGTCTTTATTGTAGGCCTGACTGGGTCAAAGATAACCTTAGCTGAAGGGATTATCCTGCTATTGGCTTACTTCATTTATCTCCACTCAAGAGGCATGCATGAAAAGGTCATCGGAAAGGTCAGGGATGAGATTAAGAATTTCAGGATAGAAAGCTTCAGGGCCTACCTTAAAGACGGCATTCTGATGGCTTTAGGCATAGGCATCCTGATCCTGGCATCAGACATTGTTGTGCGCTCTGCCCTGATCATAGCTGAGATATGGGGCGTCGCTCAAAGCTTCATCGGCGTCATGGTAATAGGTGTAGGGACTGCACTCCCAGAATTATCTACAGCCTTAAGGGCATTGTTCAAGAAAGCAGGAGACATTTCGATAGGAACCCTGATAGGCTCGAACATAACAGACCCCATGTTCTCTATGGCAGTCGGAGCGATCGCAACAGGAAGCGCAGGGCTAAGCTTTGACAAGAGCCTCCTTTTCTTTGATGTCCCATTCTGGTTCATAGCTTCCATAATAGCGCTGCTGCTGATATCTTTCAGGACAGAACCAAAAGAGGGAAAGACAGCGTCAAGAAGGGGCCTGGTCCTCATAGGCCTCTACATCATATTTATGGTATTAAAGTTCAGGTTCTTTATGTACTAACCCGTCTTTCTGCTCATGTTTAAGGTGTATTCCTCAAAGCCGAAGCTCCTGTATAATGATATGGCCTTTGAGTTTGAAGGATAGACATGAAGCGTCATTACATCAACGCCCTTTTCCCTGAACCATCCTATAAGCTCATTTACAAGCTGTCCTGCAAAGCCTTTCCCCCTGTATCTTTTCTCTACATAAAGGTTGTCTATAGTTCCCCTCAGCCTTACATTAAGGACATGCAGGGTCCTTGTAAGGGTCCCTCTCACATACCCTACAACCTTATTGTTCATTACAGCAACAAAAAGGATCCTGTCCTGGCCCTGCCTGCTTAGGTCCCTTATAAGATACCTTTTGTAAAGCTCCTTGGTCTCATGAGGGTCCTTAAGGTATCTGTCTATCTCAAGATCCTGTTTCTTCAGCTTCAGCTTAAGCCTTAGGATATCCTTAAGGTCTCTTTTCTCTGCCTTCCTTATCTCTATGCATCTCCAGTTCCTGATTATATCCTTTGCAAGCTTTTCTGAAAAGTTATGCCTGGATGCAGGGAATCCCGGGAATGACTGCGCTTCTATAACATAAGGTATTCCTTTTCTTGAGATCATGACATCGATCCCCGCAAGGTTGAGCCTTAGTGCTCTTGCAGCTTCAACAGCGCTTTTTTCAGCCCTCTTAAGGAATGTTTTAGGTATTTTCCTCATGAAGGCTTTTCCCTCCTTGCTTCCCCCCTGGGTTATGTTAGTGACGACATTGCCTTCAGATGTGCTTCTTATCATCCTGTGTTTTATCTTTCCGTATACCACATAATACCTTATGTCAAATTTCTTCCCCCTTATGACATAAGGGTCGATAGCCTCCTCGACAACAACATCCTTCTTGAGCAGTTTTTTAAGAAAATTTTTCCTGCCTGTAATGTCATTGAATTTCCATCCGTAATCCCCCTTCCTGCTTACTATATTCCCTTTCCTATACAGGAAATTTGTAACCCATTTTCCTTTCTCAAGCCTTGTTATCCCTTTCCCCATTGCTCCGAAATTAACCTTTATGTAAAGCCTCTTCCCCAGGGAGAGCAGCTTTTCTATATCCTCATACCTCCTTACAGGATAACCTAGAGGAACAGGAACAGCCTTTCCGATGACCTTCTTTGTCAGCTCCTTATCCCTGTCAACCTTGACTGACCCGAAAGAGTTGACATAGCTCAGCCTTTTGCCCCTGTATCTATCATCGATCATGCCCTTTACCTTATCAAGATAATCATAGAACATGAGGGCGCATTTCCTGTCTCCATAGACTCTCCCTTTTACAAAATTCCCCTCTATCCTGTTGTTCCAGTAATCCAGAGGGAAAAAAAGAAAGATAAGTATGTCCTTGTTTTTTATTTCAGGAAGCTTCCCTTTCAGGACAGGGCTGTATCCTATCGCCTTAAAAGATATCTTATTTTTCCTGAAGAATTCCCTCTTCTTCTTAAACTTAAGGAATGACTCCCAGTCTGAGTCGTCGCCTATGACAAGGATTGTTTTCATTCTTTTCTTAAGTAATCTCTTGGCCTTACCAGCGCCTTCTGAAGCGGCTTTGACATCTCCTTTATCCTGTTTTTTGATATGTCCAGGATGAGGGGAAGAAGCTGCCTTGAGTACCGCTCAGCGCTTGATATAGGAGCAAGTGCCGGATACCCGTATATCCCTACATGCTTTACGCCGTCTATCTCATACCATGGGTCATTAGGGTAAGTAGGCCTGCATGTTTCTATAGGATTAGGATAATCTACAGATATATCGACGACGACAGCCCCCCTGTTAAGCAGCTTCAGCATCTTCCTGGTAACAACATAATCCTTCTTGTCTCTATGGTACTTCGGCCAGGTTATCCCGTTTATCAGCATATCCTTGCCCTTCAGGCGGTGCTTTATGTGCTTATATTCGCTTTTTCTTAGTATCTTTATCTTTGCCCCAAGCTTGTTGGCTATGTTTATCGCTCCGCTAGCGACCCTTCCATACCCAAGAACAAGTATCCTGCATTCTGAAGGGGATTTCATCGCCAGGTTGAATGCGTATAATATGGCCTGCTCCCCTGTAAGCTCTGTGCAGTCAACAAGCCTGTCCCCATATTCATTCAAGACGCGCTCCATGGCTATGGCCTTTATGTTCTGCTTCTTGACTATCCTGATCCTGTGAAGGTTCTGCTCCAAATGGAGCATGCTGAAAAGGATATTGTTCTTCATCATGAGGAACTCATTGTCAGAAGGGCATCTCAGCTTCACCACAAGCTCCTGGGAAAAGGCCTCCTTGGGCTCGCTGACTATCGTTGCTCCGGCTTTCCTGTACTCTGAATCCTCAAAATACACCCCTTCGCCTAGTCCTTTCTCTGCAAAAACCTTATTCCCGGCCCTTACAAGCTTTCTGACCTCTTCCGGAAGAAGTATCGCCCTCTTGTCAGCCAGTCCATGTTCCTTTACTATCCCTATCTTCATTCTGCACTTCCATAAGTTCAATGGAATAAAATAAGCCCACTTGGATTAATAACGATGAATAAAAAGTGAGATTTCTTGTTATCTAACTATCAAAATAGAAGCTACTTTAAAAATGTTTTGGTGGGTTCTGCCTGATTGGGGTATATCGTGGCGGTTTACAGCAATATTTATATAATTCAGGCTCTTCAAAAAGATCATGGCTGGCTATAGGATAAACATAATCAACAATTACAGGGACAAAGATAGTAGCAAAGCCAAACTTCTCTATAATTATGTCAATAAGATAGCAGGAAGAAGGTTCAAAGAAAAGATTGACGTTAAATTAGTAAACCATGGTGAGATGAGCAGGTACCTTAAAGACAATAAGCATCTTAATAACTATAAGGCTAATGGCTACATAGCTGGAGGAGGAACAGGGCACTGGTATGAAAAAGAGAAAGAATTCCATGTTGCCAAGCATAAAGGGGTAGAATACAAACACCCGGTGATGAAAAGGGCCAACAGTGTCTATGATTACCTGATAAAAGAAAAAAGGGCAAAGGTTCATGGCATATGCGAAGGTGCCAAAGCCATCGCACAAACATTAGAAGCATATTCTGTAAACTCAGGAAAGTTCAACATCAACAAAGAGAAGGGACTTTACCACAAATATCTGATCCCTGCAAAACACCAAAGAAAACTAAGCGGGCGTATCCGTGAAGCAGTGAAATCCAAAGAAAAGCACCAGGGCACCCATTATATAATGGAGTTTGAAAAAGGAAATCTCTCAGGAACGCAATATCATCCTGAAAGAAGAAAAAGAATAGAGGACGAAGAAACTATCGTAAGATTCTTGCAAAAAGCAACCGGGCGGAAGGCGCTGCCTGCTGAAACTGGTTCCTTAGAGGGAAAGGTTAAAAGCCCCCATGCTCAAGGAACAACAGGTTATGCTCCTGAAGAGATTATCAGCGATATAGTCAAAGGAAAAGTAAGAAGAAAATACAAGAAAAAAGCCAAAGGAAAAAGATTAAGCCGCATCTTCCATATCCTACAAAAGAGGCCTTTGTGCGTTCTGGTAAGCATTATAAGCAATATTCAAAAAATTGTTAAATATTATCTCTCCATTTGTTCTCAGGCTGCCTTCTGATCTTTTCATCTCAGGATGGAACTGAGAAGCATACACTGGCGCTTCTTTATGTACAGCGAGCTGGATTTTTCTTAGACCGTCTGTGATCAAAACATTATAATCCTCTCCTATATGGTCTATAGCCCACTTGTGCCATTCCATTGTAATTATACCTTCAACATCTTTCAGTATAGAATCCTTGCCTTTGGTCACATAATCACCAAAAACGCCCTGCCTTGGATTTTCAAGCCTGGAAATAAGCCCTCCGGAATTACATCCTTTTCCAGAATAATAACATATAATCTGGGCCCCATGGTTTATTCCCATGGTAGGTACCTTATTATTGATGCAGTATCTTAAGATGGCTAACTCATTATTCAGATCAGAGTTGCCCCTTATCTTCCCATTGCCGCCATAAAGAAAAACAGCCGCATAATCCTTTCCGCTGATGTCTCCAAGATCCTTGTAATTCTTTACCTCAGAACAGTTATATCCCTGGGTCTCAAGTATATGCTCAAACTGGTTGACCAGTTTGCTTCCATGGTCTATTATAAGGATAGGCATATCGGCTTTTGTGATAGTTTTTATAGGATAACCTTTATCTTTTGCCTTAATGGGGGAATGATTTGCCATGGCAAAGCCAGGGGTCTGGTGGGCTATATAAATCTTCCTTCAAAAAACCCTCCCATCAAAAACTCACACCCCAAAATTTTAAATACTACCCTAAAGTTTCTCTTAATGGATTTTTATGGAACCTTCTTGCGGATGCAGGGATAAGTCTGAAGATAAAAACAACGGTCTAAAGATAGCCATAACATGCAGCATAAAGCCCAAAGATCTTTCTGAAGAGGAAGAGGAAAGATACGCAGAGTTTGACTCAGAAGAGACTATCGATGACCTTAAGGAAGCCATAGCCTCCAGCGGCTATGAAACGATAATAATAGATACGAACAGGTTCTCTGAAGAAGCCCTGCGGGAAGAATTAAAAAGAAAGAAAGAAGATATCAGCCTCATCTTTAATGTCGCCGAAGGCATGAGCGGGGAAGACCGGGAATCACTGGTCCCTAAGATATGTGAAGACATAGGCATCCCATTCACTGCTGCAGCATCCAAAGATCTCATGATAACATTGAACAAGTCAAAGACAAAAGACATCCTCAAAAAGAACAGCATACCTACTCCAAGGTTCCAGGTTTTTGAAGATGCAGATGAGACAATTCAAGATGATCTTGCCTTCCCCTTGATAGTAAAGCCCCTGCTTGAAGGCTCTTCCAAGGGATTATTCAACGAAAATCTTGTAAATGATAAAGAAGAGCTGAAAAGGATAGTAAAAAAGACTATAACAGATTACAGCCAGCCAGCATTGGTAGAAGAGTTCCTGGAAGGAAGGGAATTCACCGTATCGATCATAGGCTGCAATTCACCGGCAATTCTCCCTATCGTAGAGATAAGGTTTGACCACCTCCCCAAAAACATACATCCTATGGACAGTTATGAGGCAAAGTGGGTATATGACAGCCCCGAATTCATAGAAAAAAGCGGGTTCAATCCCATTGTCTGCCCTGCTAACATAAGCAAAGAGCTGGAAACAAGCATCAAAGACGTTGCATTAAAATCGTTCAGGGCCCTAAACTGCAGGGACTGGGCAAGGGTTGACATAAGGCTTGACAGGGATAACATCCCAAACGTCCTTGAGGCTAACGCCCTTCCCGGCTTTATGAAAGATCCGAAGAAAAACTCAAGGCTGCCGAAAGCAGCTTACGCAGCAGGATGGAGCTATGAAAAGCTCATAAAGGAAGTCATAAGAAGCGCTATGGAAAGGTGGGGCATAAAAAGATAGGCACGGAAGATTTCTTTGGTTCAGAAAAATATCCAGCCAGAAGCATCAGCCCAATCTCTTAAATGATACTGGAGAACAAATAAATTTATATAATACTCCAGGATTATTTTTTTTAGGGATATCTTAATTTTATGGCGAAAGCAGCAATTGTCATTTAAGGAGGGTTAAAAGACATGAGGATAGCGGTCCTGTTTACAAAAGCAGAAGACGAGATTGAAGGGTGCCATCTCGACTGGGAAGGCAGGAACACCAATGAGGACGCAGAGTCTGTGATAAAAGCGATAGAGGCTCTGGGCCATGAGGCAAAGGTCTATCACGTAGATATTGGCCTTTTTGAAAAGCTAAAAAGGGACAAAGAAAGCATCGGCCTGGCATTCAACCTCTGTGATGACGGGTTTTTTTCAAACTCCCAGCTGGAGCCCCACCTGCCTGCGATGCTGGATATACTAAAGATGCCCTACACAGGCTCTGATTACCTAAGCCTTGCATTAAGCCTGAATAAGGCCAGGGCAAAAAGGCTGCTGGCTTATTACAATATACCTTCTCCAAGGTTCCAGGTTTTCAGGGAAGGGAAAGAGAAGATCGGTCCTGCATTAAATTTTCCGTTGATAGTAAAGCCTGTAAAGGAAGACGCCTCGGTAGGGATCAAGGACGAGTCGATAGTAAGATGCGACGAAGAGCTGAGGGACAGGGTTGAGATAATCATAAAAGAGTATAAGCAGCCTGCATTGGCCGAGGAATTCATAGATGGAAGGGAGTTCAGCGTAGGCATCATTGGAGATGAGGAAAAAGAGGTGCTTTCTATATCAGAGACAACATTCGAGTTTCCGGAAGGAAAGCCAAGGATAGTAAGCTATTCTGCAAAATGGGATTCTGAAAGCATGGAGTATAAAGGGACAAAAGAGAACTACTCCCCCTATATCAGCAAAACCTTAAAAGAAAAGCTCACCAGCCTGGCCCTTCTTTCATCTGAGGTCATGCTGTGCAGGGATTATTTCAGGGTGGATTTCAGGGTAGATAAGTCAGAAAACCCGTTTGTCCTGGACGTAAACCCCAATCCCTCGATCTCAGAATGCGCCGGCCTGGCTGTGATGGCTGAATCAAAAGGCTATTCCTATAACATGCTTATAGATAAGATAATAAAAAGTGCGCTCAAAAGAAAAGCAGGCAGCCTGAACATTAATGTCTACTAGAAGAAAAAATGAGAATAGGCATCCTTTATAACCTGGCAGAAAGCGAAGGGACAGGAAAAGAGATAGATGAGATAGCCCATAATGAGATATTTGAAACCTCCTTATGTGTCAAGAAAGCGCTTGAAAAAAAAGGCCATCAGGCCTCGCTGATAAAAGCCAGCCCTGATGCGTTTAAAACCTTAGCTGAAAGGTTTGATTTTATATTCAACCTTGCAGAGGATGTAAAAGGGGACATAATAACAGAAAGCGAAGTAGCTGCAAAGCTTGACAAGATAGGCATGCCCTATACAGGATCAGGAGAAGATACCCTTAGGTGCTGCCTTGAAAAAACAAAGGCAAAGAATGCCCTTTCCAAAGAAGGCATCTTAACTCCGAACTTTCAGCAGTTTAAGGACGGAAACGAAGATATGACCCTTGATTTCCCGATTATATTAAAGCCGTGCTATACCGATGGAAGCCTCGGCATAGGCCTAAATTCAGTTGTAAAAAGCGAAGCAGGATTAAGGAAAAAAGCAGAAGAGATAATAAGGGTATATAAGCAGCCTGCATTGGCTGAAGAGTACATAGAAGGAAGGGAGATAAACGCAGCAGTCATAGGCAACGGAAAAAGCATCGAGGTTCTTCCTCTCTCTGAGATAGTATTTGATTACCCTCCTGGAATCCCTGCTATCCTCACCTATGAGGCAAAATGGGTGGAGGATGATGATCTTTACAAAAGGTCGGTAGGGAAGTGCCCTGCTGAGCTCGATAAAGCGGAGGAAGAAAAGATTTGTGCTGCAGCAAAAAAGGCGTTTCTTGCCATGGGCTGCAGGGATTATGCAAGGGTTGATTTCAGGCTTAAGGGTAATGACCCATATGTGCTGGAAGTGAACACAAAGCCCTGCATCAACCCTAAAGGGGCAGGGTTCATCAGGTCAGCCAAGGCAGCCGGATTCGGATACGAGGATATAATCTATAAGATATTCAGGGAATCGTTAAAAAGGCAGGATATCTGTGAAAAAGGTATTAAAATGAAACAGGCCATTTAGATCAGACAGGTGTGCTAAATATGAAACTGGCAGTCTTATGCAATTGTTATGAAAAGTACGAGCTGGACGAAAGATCGCCTAAGGACAAGTTCGATGACATGGACTCCCATAAGACAATAAGCAGGATAAGGGACGCATTCGGAAAAAAGCACGATGTTGATGTTATCGAAGCGTCTCCCGAAGCGCTGGACAGCTTAAGAAAAAAGAGGTATGATTTTGTCTTTAATTTCAGCGAAGGCGTCGAAGGCGCTAACAGGGAGCTTTATTTTCCTGCTGTCCTGGAGATGCTCAAGATCCCGTTTACAGGAAGCTGTGCATTGGCCATAGGGATAACATTCAACAAGATAATGACAAAGAAGATATTAAGCTATCATAACATAGCCACTCCGGGGTTTCACTGCATAAAAAGCCCTGGCGAAGATATGTTCTCTAATATCAGCCTGATGCTTCCATGGATAATAAAGCCTGCTTATGAAGGCTCAAGCATAGGCATATCTGAAGATAATATTGTAATCTCCAAAGAAAAAGCCATGGAAAAGGCCAAAGAGATAGTAGAAAAATACGGCCAGCCTGCCATGATAGAGGAGTTTCTCGAAGGAAGGGAATTCACAGTATGCATATTAGGCAACTCATCACTAGAGATACTTCCTATAGTTGAGATAAGGTCAAGAGAAAACAGCAGCAGGATGATCTGGGACAAGTCCAAGCGGTCAGCCAACTATTTTGATTGCCCTCCCCTCCCCGGGGAGATGGAAGAAAAGATAAAGGAGATGGCTAAAAAAGCATATCACGCTGTTGGATGTAAGGACTGGGCAAGGATAGATTTCAGGTGTGATAAGGATGGAAAGCCTTATGTCATAGAGATCAACGGGATAGCCGGGCTTTCGGACAGGTCTGCCTTTCCTTTTGCAGCTGCAAAAGCAGGGATAAGCTTTGATGGGCTGATGGAAAAGATCCTGGCATATTCAATGGAAAGGCATGCTGCTGAAGGAAAAGATGGAAATAGTGACTAAGGTTAAAGAAAACGGTCTTAGCTGCAATATAGGAAAAGACTATCTCTTAAATTATCCTGATGGCATCTGGGATATTTTAAGTGAAAGGTCAAAAAGCATACTTGCCGATAATATAGCTTACCTAAAGGTAGCCTCATATGCCTCATTGCTCAAAGAAAAGTTCAGTTTCAGCACAGCACATCCCTTATTGAGGGCTTTTTTTGACAGGTGCGCTGAACTTGATCTTCCCCGTATGGCTTTTGAAGACAGTGTTTCAGCTTCTTCTCTTAAAAAAAGGTTCCAGAAAGCTGAATTCAGTTTCAGTAGAGGCTGTTCCGGAAGCCTCGCAGATGAGAAAGGCTCTTTTGAAAGCTGCCCCGATGAGGGTGCAGTCTTGTCTTTCTCCCTTGGAAAGGACAGCCTTCTATCCTATGCCCTAGCAAAAGAGATCGGCATTCCCATGGACCTCGTATTCTTTGAGGACATGAACGAGGAAGAGCTTATCCAGAAGAAAAAGCTTATATCCTCTTTTCAGGAAGAGTTCAGGGAGAATATTCACTTTGTCCGGGACGGCCTTGATGACATACACTTAAACCCCAAGATCAACAGGACAGGATCATCAGGGATATACGGCAGCAATGCGATGAGCGGCTATATGATGATGCTCCTTCCGTTTGCATCTGCCGGAAAAAAAAGCAGGATAATATTCGGCAACGAGCAGAACTTCAACGATCATTTCACAGACATGGAAGGCTTCATGGCTTATCCATCCTATGAGCAGTCAGCAAAGTGCATGCTTGACCAGAACAAGGCCCTCGATGATCTTACAGGAGGAAAAGTACAGCTCAATTCACTGATAGAGCCGCTCTATAACATAGCAGAGGTAAAGGTGCTTTTCAGAAGATACCCTCAGGCTGCAAAATACCAGATGTCCTGCTCCCTGGCTGAATCAGAGGATGAAGGTGAAAGATGGTGCTATAAGTGCCCTATGTGTGCAAAATCATTCCTCTACCTGAAAGCGAACGGTATTGACCCATCGATTATACGGTTCAACAGGGATCTTTTCAGCAAAGAGCATGAGCATCTCTACCCTTTGTTCAACAAAGAGCCAAAAAGGGTATATGAAAAGCCGAAAGCGGTAAGGGACGAACAGCTTTTCGCCTTTTACCTTGCTTTTAAGCTCGGCTGTAAAGGCCATCTTATAGATAAGTTCAAAAGGTTATTTTTAGGTGAGGCCAAAGAAAGAGAAGACCATCTTTACGACAGGTTCTTCACTGCCCATGACGCCGTCTCAATAAGAGGAAATATAAAGGAAAAGGTAACTTCCATATTTGATGAGGAGCTGAGCAGATGATATGGGACGAATCAAAGGACATAATAAGAAAAGCATGGGAAGACGATATAGAGACAGATGATGGAAGCTATTATAGGGGCCTTATAGAAAAAGCTATAGGCAAAAAAGAGCTGTTCCTGAGGTCAGCAAAGGAGTTTGGAACCCCCCAGTATATACTTGAAGAAGATGTATTGAAGGAAAAAGCCCTTTCCTTCATAAAGACGTTCAGGAAGCACATCCCAAACTCTGAATTTTTCTACGCTCTTAAGTCTAATGACCTCCCTTACCTGGCAAAAAAAGTAACGTCATTAGGGTACAACGCAGACGTCGCTGGCCTTTTTGAGCTAAAGCTTGCCCTGAAGCTTGGTTTTGAAAAGATAATATTTACCGGGCCTGGAAAAAGTGATGAAGAGCTGGCGTTGGCCATAAGAAACAGCGAAAAGGTCATGATAAATGCTGACAACGAGGACGAGCTTGACAGGATAATAAGCATGGCCGGCAGCAGCAGGATAAGCGTAAGCATAAGGGTAAACCCTGACAGGGATATAATGAAAAACTGGAGCAAGTTCGGGGTACCTCTGGGCTCGTTGAAAGAGGCGATAAAAAAAGCCAAAGAAAGCAAAAGCATATGCCTGAAAGGCCTGCATTTCCACTCATCATGGAATGACAGCCCGGAAAGGTACTGCAGGAGCATAAAGGCCATAGGGGAGTTCCTGAAAGAAAATCTTAATGGATTAGAGTTCCTTGACATAGGGGGAGGCATATGTCCTGAAAGCCAGGCAACCCTGGCAAAATTTACCCACAGGTATGTCCTAGAAGAGGTGGTCCATGAGACTGAAGGCAAAAAGATAGGCTTTGACTGGCAAAGGTTCTTTATAGACGACGTAGATCCGCTTGAAAAGTTCGGAAAGGAGATATCAGAAAGCCTAAAAAAATATATATTCCCTTTCAACAAAGATATCAGGTTATATCTTGAGCCTGGAAGATATATATCAAACAACTCTACGCACATACTGCTTAAGGTGATTGCAGAAAAAGGAAGCAATGTCATCGCCGATGGCGGCATGAACCTCATAGGCGGGCTGGACTTCTCAAAGCATCTTTTCTCCCCCATAGTCAACCTTTCAAGACCCTCTCCTGAGCTTTCAAGAAAGATAATCTACGGAAGCCTGTGCAAGGCCGATGACCTGTGGGGCTATTCTTACTTCGGCAAAGGGTGCTGCAAAGGAGACATACTTATCGTCATGATGCAGGGAAGCTACACATTCTCAAGGGCCTGGAGGCTGATAAAGGAAAACGCCCCATATGTTGCAATCTCAAACAACAAGCTGGTCTTAGCCAAGGAAAAAGAGAAGTTCGAAGACAGGTATTCTGGATGTTTGTTTTAAGAGGGGCCAGTTTTATCTTTCCTGTTTGCCTTAGATGAAAATTTTGATCATGCATAAGCTCCATTGAAAATCTTCAACACCTCATAAAAAAGCCATGCCTAAAAAATACAAAAATAGCCTGCAAAGATTATTCTCAGAAAAAATTTTCAAAACATAATGCTGATTTTACCGACGAGAAAATAAAAAAATAATTTTTGCTGAAAAAATAAAAAAGATTTTTTTGGAGATTGTTCTTATTTTACCGACGAGAAAATAAAAAAATAATAACCTTTAAATATCAGTAATCTGGATAAAATTTCATAAAAATTCAGATTTTTTTGGTAAAAAACTGGTGAAATAAGATATGTTTCGAAAAAACATTGTTTTTCTTTGGTGTTTACATAATGATAGTATGCCTATAGAAGATTAGGTTCAAAAAAGGTAAAAAAGAGGGTTATGATGCAGGACCAGCAGGAAAAAACATTGTTGAAGAAGAGGTTCGTAAAAGAGATAGAGCAGGTTGAGCTGTGGGAAGAGCTGCTGAAGAAAAGCATAGTCGACGAAGAGCAGCTTGACACGATCTGCAGGGGCAACATAGACAAGGAAAAGCTGAAGGAAGTCATAAAAAAATATCCAATGAGGATAAACCCCTATTACCTTAGCCTTATAAAAAAGAAGGACGATGCCGTCTGGAAGCAGTGCATACCTGATGTAAATGAGCTGGATGATCCGGAAGGCTTTGAAGACCCCCTCTGTGAAGAGAGGGACTCTCCTGTTCCCGGCCTTACCCACAGGTATCCTGACAGGGTATTGTTCCTTGTATGCAACCAATGCTCGATGTACTGCAGGTTCTGCACAAGAAAAAGAAAAGTCGGCGACCCGTTCAAGAGGATAACAAGAAGCCAGATACAGAGGGGCATAGAATACATAAAAGCCCATCCTGAGATAAGGGATGTCCTGCTTTCAGGAGGCGACCCTTTCCTGCTCTCTGACTCCTATCTTGAGTGGATCCTTAAGCAGCTTAGGAGCATCAAGCATGTTGAGATAATAAGGATAGGGACAAGGGTCCCATGCGCCCTTCCCCACAGGGTAACCCCTGAATTATGCAGCATGCTGAAGAAATACCATCCCCTATACATAAATGTCCATTTCGCGCACCCTGATGAGATAACTGACATGAGCTCAAGTGCCTGCAATATGCTGGCAGACTCAGGGATACTTCTAAGCAGCCAGACAGTCCTGCTGAAAGGCGTCAACGATGACCCCAAGGTCATGAAAGACCTGATGCAGAAGCTGCTTTCGATAAGGGTCCGCCCATACTATATCTATCAGGCAGACATGACAAAAGGCATAAACCATTTCAGGACAAAGGTTGAAGCAGGGCTCAGTATAATAAGCTCCATACAGGGGTGGACATCAGGCCTTGCAGTCCCCCATTTTGTCATAGACAGTCCTGGCGGAGGGGGGAAGATACCGATACTTCCAAACTACATAGTAGAAAGGGATGACAGGAAGATAGTTCTTAAGAATTACTGCGGAAAGACATTCACATATGACGAGCACTGCTGAAGCTTGTTCTTTATGCTCGATTTATGAAGCTGTTTGTAGCTAAGGTTTTTTAGTCTCAAAAGAATCAAGGCTCTTCTGCACGCCTTTGCCCGTCCAGCAGTAGGTGCAAAGCTTCTCCTTAGGTATTCCTATAGCCTCAAACATATCCTCAAGAAACTGGAATTTCAATGATGTAGCTCCCACGTCCTCTGAGATCCAGCTCACCATCTTCCTGTATTTTTCAGAATTCTGGTCAAGATATTCAGAAACGTCTTCAATGTCCCTCCCTTCCAGGGATCTTATCGCCTTTCTCGCGACAAGCTCATTTACGCTCCTTGTGGAAAGGTTGTATATGCAGGGAAACATCAGAGGAGGGCATGCCGACCTTATGTGTATCTCTTTAGCCCCTGCATTCTTTAGCTTGGTTACAGTAAAGTTCTTCAGCTGCGTCCCTCTCACTATAGAGTCCTCGCACAGCACTATCTTATTGTCCTTTATGATAGACTCATTAGCTATAAGCTTCATCAGGGCCACCCTGTCCCTGACCTCCTGTGTAAGGGGGGTATAGCTTCTCCCATAGCCCTCTGTATATTTAAGCAGGACTCTCCTGAAGGGCCTGCCTGATTCCATGGCATAGCCTATCGCATGTGCAGTCCCTGATTCCGGAACTCCTGATACGACATCAGGCTCCGCATCATCCCTCTTTGCAAGAAACCTCCCGCAGTTTTCCCTTACCTTCTCCACATTTACGCCTTCATAGGAAGAGGCAGGAAACCCTGTATATATCCAAAGAAAAGTGCATATCTTGTTGCATTTCCTCCCTGCCTTTTTTATCTCTACGCCCCTGTCGCTTATGAAAACTATCTCTCCTGGCCCTATGAACTTCTTTATCTTAAAGCCCAGGTTGGGGAAGCTGCATGTTTCGCTCGCAACAGCAACCTCTCCTTCCTTCTCCCCTATCACCAAAGGCGTAACCCCATTCTTGTCCCTTGCAGCGTAGATCCCTTCCTTGGTCAGCAGAAGCAAAGAGATAGACCCCCTTATCCTGGCCTGCATCTTCTCTATGCCGTCAACTATAGAATCCCCCTGGTTTATAAGGCTGGCGATAAGCTCGGTTGTGTTTATCTCGCCGTGCACCACCTCGCTGAAAGGCACCCCTTTCTTTATGAGCTCGTTTACCAGCTGGCCCTTGTTGGTAAGTAGGCCTGCACAGCAGACAGCAAAAGGCCCAAACCTGCTTTCAAAGCTCAACGGCTGGGGATCCTTGTCTGATATTACCCCTATCCCCTTCCCGCTTTTTATTTCAGAAGAGCCCGAATAGAACTTGGACTTGAACTGGGAATTGGATATGGTGTGGATCTTCTTCACAGGCTTTCCGTCCTCATCGATAAACGCTATCCCCCCGTACTCTGTACCGAGGTGGCTGTGGTAATCTATCCCGTAATACAAAGTAAAGATACAGTTATCGCCGCTTACGACCCCGAATATTCCGCTCATCAAAAGATCAGAAAAGACGGAAACAAGCCCTTATTTAAAGTTTATTAAACCGGTTGAGTAGTGAATAAGCAGCTAAAAGATCACCCTGGAAAAAAGAAGCAGCAAAAATGAGATGGCTTTCCGTTTGCAAAGAGGTTCGTTAAAAAAGTTATAGCAAGTGACACAAATTTTTATACAATATTATAGGTCACTTGCTTATTACTAAAAGACAAGATTTGTTCAAAAATTTTTGTCTTTTAGTATAGGTTAGTTATATGAAATCCGGTCTCTTAACAAAATCCCCCAAAACTTTTTATACCTGTATCTGTTTATCAGTTATATGGCAATGATCTATGAATCAAAAAATTTCTTCGTAGAATCTGTTGAAAAGCCCCACATTGACAGGGAGGACGGCGGACACATCCAGATCTATCCGAAAGTCAGGCTTCTTGACAGGCAGCAGCTTTCTCCTAAACATGCTATTGAACTTATGAGGTTAACTATCGTTGCAGGTCAAGCCATGGCTAAAGTTATGAATGACCGTGGTGTCGACATCGGAAGGATCAATTATCAGGATAATGGAAACTGGACTGTTTTTAAGCCGGAAGGCTCTCATCTGCATATTCATCTTTATGGCCGGGCCAAAAGCGCCAAGACCCACAAATATGGGCAGGCATGCTATTTTCCCCATAGGGAGGAAAAGCCTGAATATTACAGGGATTTCAGGCCGCTTGATGAAGGTGATGTCAAAGGCATCAGGGCTGAGATAGAAAATCTGCTCAAAGAAAAGAAATTTTCTGATTCTGGATGGGGGCTTTCCTAAAGCTAAGCTCATGTTAGGCTGCAGTCTCGATAACCGCCCCCTTACCTGCACATCCCCACAGGCTATCCAAAACATTTATAAATTATATAAGAATATGCTCAGATGTGAGTGGTGAAATAAAAGAGGAGTGCGGGATTGCCGCAGTCTCCCTAAAAAAGGAAAGCAAGGCTTTATTTTACCTTTATAGGCTTCTTCTTAACCTCCAGAACAGGGGTCAGCTCTCAGCAGGTATAACGACATTCAGCCAAAAAAGGCCCCAGCTCCTTAACACATACCGGAATATAGGGACTGTAAACGAGGTCTTCAGGACAAGCAACATGCAGAGAAGCATGGAGCTGTTCAGGAAATTTGCAGGGAATAAGGGGATAGGCCATGTAAGGTATGCAACCTCCGGGATAAACGAAAAAAGCTACGCGCAGCCTTTTGAGAGAAAGCACGGAAGGATGTGGAAATGGTTCAGCTTCTCCTTTAACGGAAACCTTGTAAACCTAAATGAATTAAGAAGGTCATTGATAGAAAAGACAGAATACCATTTCACCCTTAACAATGACACAGAGATAATCATGCATTATCTTGCAAGGGAGTTGAAAGGCCACAAGAAGCCGGACATATCAAATGTCTTCAGCAGCCTTTCCAGAAAATTCGACGGAGCCTATAACATCAACTTCATAAACGCTTATGGCGACCTGGCTGTCTGCAGGGATCCGCTAGGGTTCAGGCCGTTATGCTATGCCGTAAGGGACGGAAACCTTTTTGCAGCATCTGAAAGCAATGCTTTGACAAATATAGGGCTGCATAACTTCAGGCATCTTGAGCCTGGAAAGCTCATAAGCTCAGAGGACGGAAACATAAGGATAGAAAGGTTCAGCAGGCCGAAAAGAAAAGCCCACTGCATGTTTGAATGGGTATATTTCTCTAACGTAGGCTCTGTCCTTGACGGAAGGTCTGTATATGTAGCAAGGACAAAGCTGGGAAAAGAGCTGGCTAAGCTGGAAAAGGAGAATATCTCTAAAGACCATATAGTGGTCCCTGTCCCCGACACTGCAAAAGCAGCAGGAGACGCATACGCCTACGAGCTTGGCATCCCGTCTATGGAAGGCCTGATAAGGAACAGGTTTGTAGGAAGGACATTTATCGAAGGGGAAAAAAGAAAAGACAGGGTCGCAAACAAATACACTGTAGTGAAAGAGATCCTAAAAGGAAAAAAGGTCCTCTTGGTCGATGACAGCCTCGTAAGGGGAACGACATCAAGGCAGATCGTAAGGTACCTGAAGCATATAGGGAGGGCAAAAGAGGTCCATGTAAGGGTAACCTGCCCTCCGATAAAAGCGCCCTGCTTCTATGGCATCGACATGTCAACAGTAAAAGAACTGTTGCTTCCCCAGTATGAAAAAGAGCTGGATCCTGAAAAGACATCAGAAAAGGTCTTAAGAAAGATAAGCAGGGACCTTGAAGCGGATTCCCTGATCTACCAGGACATTCCGGGATTGGTGAAAAGCATAGGCCTTCCAAAAAAGGACCTATGTATGGGGTGCTTGACAGGAAAATACCCCACTCCTTGCGGCAGAGCCACCTATTGCAGGACACTGAAAGATTTCAGGTCAGGAAAAAAAACAAAAAGAAGCTACGAATCCTAGATATATTCTATCGTGCTGGGCGGCTTCGGCGTCATATCATAGACGACCTTTGTGACAGAAGGTATCTCTGAGGTCATCCTGTCAGTTATCCTCTTAAGAACATCATAAGGGATCTCAGTTATCTCTGCTGTCCTGGCATCCTTGCTCTCAACACACCTTACAGCTATTATGTTTCCGTAATTCCTCCCTTGTGCATTCTCCTCGCCTTTCATCGTCGCCTTGTCCTTAAAAAGTACAGCAAGGCACTGGAAAGGCTTCAGGGGCATCAGCTCCTCTTCAGCTATATTGTTGGCTTTTCTTACTATCTCTACCCTATCCCTTGTAATCTCTCCTATGACCCTTCCTGTAAGCCCCGGCCCTAAAAAAGGCATGGTATTGAACCTTGTCTCAGGAAGCCCAAGCTCCTTTCCCACTTCCCTGACCTCCCATTTGACAAGATCGATAAGCGGCTCTACAGTCTTAAACCCGTACTGCTCCTCAGGGTCTATGCCTATCTGGGAAAGTATGTTATGCTGGGTCTTTACCCCTGCCTTTGTCTCTTCCACATCCGGCTTTATCGTTCCCTGCAAAAGGCATCTTGCCCCGGTCTCCTTGACTATCTCCCCTAAAACCTTATAGAAGGTGTCCCTGAATATCTTCCTTTTCTCTTCTCCGTCCTCCTCCCCCTTAAGCGCATCGAAAAACCTTTCAGAAACATCCTTGACCTCAACATCTATGCCTATCTTATCAAAGCTCTCTTTTATGGTTTCAGGCTCGCCCTGCCTCATCATCCCTGTATCAAGAAATATGTTCTTAAGCTTGCTTCCCAAAGCCTTATGGGCAAGTATTGCAACCACAGAGCTGTCAACCCCCCCGGATAATGCATTGACTGCTGTATCATCCCCTACAGCTTCCTTTATCTCCTTTGTTTTTTCTTCTATAAATTTTTTTACGTCCATCCTGCAGCACCCCCAAATATGCTCAATATACGGAAAAGCCCGATAAGGCTATGCCACGATCCATAACTTTCTATGAAAAGCCTGTCCCCCGTATAGATGCTAGGTGCAGATCCACTCAAGCCTGTCTTCCTCTATAGCTTTCTTTATCTCCATAGCGATCCTTTCGCCATAAGAGACAGGTTCATGATGCAGATAGCCTGAATAAGGCGTAGATATTGTTCCCGGAGAGCCGGGTATTCTCATAGAAACATCAAATATTACCAGTTCTTCTTTCCCATCCTCTGCTGCAACCGCTCCCTGCAGGGCAAAAGGCCCTATTATCCCGGGAGGATGCTCTTTCTTGCACGTCTCTACAAACTGCTCCCCTATCCTGAATATCTTCTCCAGTATGCTTTCCTTTGTCGTAACAGCTATATGCCCTGTCTCCACAAGCTTTGGCTTAAGGTATTTCAGGGCCTCAAGCTGAACGTCAGCAGGCAGCCTCAGCAGCCCGTCAAGGTTCGTCTGCCTTCTTGTGTCAGTCCCCATAAGCTCCAGCTCCTCTGTCAGCGGGCTGTAGAAATAATTGAAGTTGACCTGGGCGCCTACGATATACTCCTCTATAACAGCCTTCTTCAGCGCCTCAGCTGTTATTATCTTCTTTGCTATCATATCCGCAGATTTCCTCTTATAGCTCTCCCCATCATTGCAGAAGAAGAACGCCCTTTCATAGCCCCTTGCCGCCTCTGCAACCTTGACGATAGCTAACCTATCAATCTCTTTAGGGCTCCTGAATATCTTAGGTATCCTTATCCCTGCCTTCTTCAGAAGATAATACTGGTTCTTAGGGACATCCCTTTCCTCAAGCTTCACCATGGTCCTTGTCCCGTATATAGGAACCTTAAACCTTTTTTCTATATCCTTAAAGTCGCAATACACCCAGAAATACCTGTTATGGATAAAGATGGTGTTCAGTTTCCTGAGCTTTTCCTGCACCTCTTTTTTGACTATGTCCTTAAACTTATCGACAAGTATTATCTCGTCTATTATTCCTCTCCCGTCATTCCTTGCCTTATAGTATTTGGCATAGGTCTGCTCCCTCCCTCTCTGGCAGACTGCCAATGTCCTGAATCCAAGCTTCTTGGCTCCTCTGCATACGTCCAATGCAGAATGCCCTCCCAAAGCGCCTATCGTTATGTCAGACTTATCATAGCTCTCCAGCACGCTTAATATCCTGGTTGAAGGCTTTATCTTAAGGACCTTTTCCTTTATCTCCTCAAGAGCGTCAAAAACAAAAGGTTCCTTTTTCTCTGCTCGTTCCTTGACCTTGTTTATCTCTATCTCCACACCCTTAAAGAATCTGTTAAATGATCTTTTTCTTGCCTTTGGCCTCCTTATTACCCTTTTCTTCCTTTTTATCATCTTTTTTTTCTTGGCCATCTTAACAAAGCACCTTGCCAAGCTTATCCTGCTCTATAGCTGTCTTTATCTCCCGGGCTATCCTTCTGCCGGTTGACATAGGCTCATCATACTTAAGCCACGTATAAGGAGAGCCGTTTACATAAGGGTTTGTCCCGGCAACTATCCTTGCCGAGATCTCAAAGGTTATTATGTCCTCTTCAGGGGTCATTATCGTCTCAAGGCAAAAAGGTCCGAAAAGCCCTGGCGGAGCTATGCCCTTGCTTACCTTCACCACATTCTCCCCTTTTTCTATATACCTATGAAGAAATGATTCTCTGACGACAACAGGCATGTTCCCCACTATGACATAGCTCGGATCAACCTGCTCCTTCGGAAGCGCCATCTGGTCCCTTGCAGATATCCTTCCTAAGCTGTCAACGTTGCTCTCATACCTCTTGTCAAATCCCATAAGCTCTGTCTCTCCTGTAAGGGGAGAATGAAAATAATGGGCATACATATGGACCCCCAGGATATATTCCTGTATGACATACCCCTTATCTGGGTGAAGCTTGATCTTCTTCTGGAAATCCCTGTAGTTCTTTGCAAGAAAATAGCCTTTTCCTCCGTCAGCTCCATGGAACTTGACTATGACCGGCTTGTTTATGTCCTCAGGCTTTCTGAATATCTTAGGAAGATTAAGCCCTGCCTGTTTAAGCCATTTTCTCTCAAGGCTCCTGTCTGACTCCCACTTCAGTATATTTTTATTGCCAAAATAAGGAACCCTTAGCTTCTCGATAGCCTCAAAGCCCATGTAGGTTATAAAAGAGGCGTGGGGGATAAGGATGGCGTTCTCTGCTATAAGCTGGTCCTGCAGCCCCTTAAGCTCATTGTAGTTTTTTATGGTAATTATCTTATCTGCAACAGTGAACTGCCTGTAAGGCTTATCCCTTCCTTCTATGCAGATGCATATTGTAGAAAAACCTTCCTGCTTCGCTCCTTTAAGTATCTGAAGCGCAGAATGAGACCCCAAGGTAGCTATCTTATAATGCTTATTTACCACCATGAAATATGTTAGTCATTCAGCTTTATAAATCTTTTTGTTTTGAAAAATTCAGTGGCAGCACAAGATTTAGGGCCTCAAAAGCCAAAAGCAAGATCATCAAACCTGAGGCTTAAGCTAAACCCAAATAAATTTTTGTAATATTTTACTTTTATAGCCAAATTTACCTCTTTCTACAAAAAAAATAAAGATAATCTTTATATCATTATTAAACAGACTAAATCATAGGAAAAATTGACAAATTTAGGTATTTCTTTTGGCCTATATTGTAATCATACCTTCAGGAGAGAATGTAAAGACGAGTATGTTATATGTAATATCAAACAGGGGACCGATAGGTTTCAGTTTAGAGGACATAATTAACCTAGAGGAAGGAATAAAGGAAGGAAAGCTTGAGCTTAAACACAGCAAAGGGGGACTCGCACTTGCTATGATGGGCATAAACCCATCTTACCTCAGCCTAAGTAAACCTCCCCTCTGGTTAGTAGCTTCAATGGGGGATGCCAACCGAGCTGTCATAGATGGAGAATATAATAAATTATTCAGTCAGATAAATAACCCAAGCAGAAAGCAGTCTATCAGCATCGATGATGGGCTTCTCGAGATAAAAGATAATGGGAATATAATAAGGGAAAAATTCATCTTCTTTGATGAGCAGATTAATAACCTAAATATCCATAAGCACGTATATAATTATGTTGATAATGGAATTTTATGGCCAACATTCCATATGATCTCAGATAAGATCAATCAAAGCGAGTTTTTCCCAATACCTCAAAGGTTTCATGGAGATTACACAAACTACCTGAAAGTAAATGAAATATTTGCAGAAGAGATAGAAGCTTTAAGGCCAGGTAAGGAAGATATTGTTTGGATACAGGACTACCATCTTATGAGTGTAGCAAAATACCTGGACCATCTCCTAAAAGGGTTCTTTCTCCACATCCCTTTCCCAAAACTAAGCGTAGTAAAAGAGCTTGATAGGCGGGAAGGCAATAATGGCCTTGGCCTGGAATCATTATTGGAAACCTTGGCAGGAGATATGGCAAAAAACGGGTTCATAGGGATGCATACCGAGGAAAATTGCGATCGCCTATGCGAATTCCTTGAAAAAATAGGATATAGGATAAATATATCTGATGGTGGGTTGTATACTGCAGGAAAAAGTAATAAAATATGCACCATTAAG
>JAHWIN010000030.1 GCA_019322475.1 Candidatus Woesearchaeota archaeon | reverse complement strand
CGTAGGGGTCGGTTCGGCTAACAGCGATTAACCGATTCCTAAAATTGGGTCCCCACTCTAAAGGTCTCCGCCCCAATTTTCTCCATCCAAATTCCTCGCTCCACTCTGAAAAATCCTCCAGCCATATGGGTCGGATTTTTCGAGGTCGCTCGGAACTTCGGTTAATCGCAATGTTAAATCCAATAATTTTGAGAGGCTAAAAAGTGGATGGGGGACAATTTTAAAAAAGAGGGGGAGTTCCTAAATGCGTAAAGCTTTTATAATTCATAACCATTAATTAATAAATATGAGTATCTGTTCCAAATGTAAAACGGAAAATCTTGAAGATGCTAAGTTTTGTAGGGAATGTGGTAGTAAGCTGGATGATATAGGGGGAAACATTCATACCATAGTTTGTACAAAATGTGACCATCTTAATCAGATTGATACTAAATTCTGTGAGCAATGTGGTAATAAGATTATTATCAACAAAGAGACAAAACTAAAATCAGTGATAGTATCAGCAGTTCTAGAATATCACCAGTGGACTAATGAAAATGTGGAATTATTAAATGAAGGTTCATTATCTAAAACAGAAGCAAACAAGATTTTCAAGGAAGGTCAAACAAGGATAAATAAATTACTTTCGCTTCTTAGAAAAAGTAAAAAAGAAACTAGTGATAAACAAGTTTTGAAGTTAATTGATGATAGAATTAAAGATTTGGAAGGAGAATTAGAAGCCACACAAAATATATCCAAACAGACTGTAGATAACTCTTTTGCTTGCCCATATTGTAAAAGAGAAATTAATGTAAAAGATGGAGTGCAAGATAAAGAAATGGAGATTGAGTGTGAGTTATGTCATAAAAAATTTAATTGTATTACTGGTGTTGTTAGTGTAACTAGGGGCAGAATGAATGCAGCTGTTCAATTTGGTCCAGAACCAATTTCAATTACCCTAAAATTGAAAAATGGGACTACAACTGTTAATTTTAAAACTCCCTATAGGTTTTTGGTACATAAAGGTGATAGGATATCCTTTATTTACATGAAAAAATTATTGTCTTCATCTTACAAAGATAAACCCTCCTTCATATACAATTGGAGTGCAGAAGATGTGTATATGGTTTGATTGATTCTTAGAGGTAAACATGTCAACAAATGCTGATAGGACCATAAACAGAGTTGCTATATTAGGGGCTGGTGCTTCTGCTGATGCTGGTGCACCAGTATTAAATAACTTTTTTAATAAAGTTGAGGACTTAATTAGAGAATCAAAATTTACATCCACCGAAATTGATACTTTCAAAGGAATCTTAGAAAAAAGAAAAAAGTTATTACCTGACTCGAATATTGAAGAATTCTTCAGTTATGTAGACTTTCAAAATCAATTTGATGTTTTACTAAGCACTCCTTCTTTTGTAAGAAATATACAAAGAAAAATTTTTAATAAAAATATTGCAAATTCAGTCCCAATTAATCCTGATTTACAACAAGCAGGTTATGGTAAAAAGGATTTTAAAAAATTAAAAGAAGAAATTTCTTTTTTAATTAGTAGAACATTACATGAAACATTAAAAAATACAGATATGGAAATAGTAGATGCATACAAAAAAATATTAAACTCCTTTGATGTTATAATCTCATTTAATTGGGATATTTTATGTGAATATGCATATCAACAATCACAGAATAAGAGTTTTACTGATAAACAATTAGGATTTAATGGAAATGTAATTGTAAAACCTGCTTTATTAAAATTGCATGGGTCATTTAATTGGGGTTTATGTGAAAAATGCGGTTTATATATTTCTGATTCAAAAATTGTTCATAAAATATACAAAACTGGTATGACTTGTCCCCTATGTAATGAAAAGAAATTATCAGCTGTTTCAATACTACCCGCATTAACAAAATTTGAAAATATAGCTAAGACCACATTCCCCCCTTATAGAAATATTTGGCATTCTGCAATGCAAGCTATAAGTGAAGCAAAAGAGATATCCTTTTTTGGATACTCCTTATCTGACAATGATATTCATACAAAAATATTTTTTAAAAGTGGAATACTTAATAACATCAATCCCCAACTAAAAATATTTGTAATAGATAAGAATTGCGATGATGAATTAAAAAAAAGATATAAACTGGCATTTAAAGATAAAATCAAATCAGAAACATTTGTCAAAAATACCTTTAAAGATTATCTAAATAACGGAACTCCCCTTAATGCATTAACTAAAAGAGTCTTCGGCTTTGATAAAACGAACTCCCCCTAACTACTTGTTCTTAATTTAACGCTTCGCTTTCTAAAAGGAACTGAACTCCCCCTGTCCTGCGGACATATAGTCTCGGCTTTGCCTCGAATTTATTGGAAATGGAAATTTTACTCTGCGGACGCAGGTTTTCCGAACTCCGCTTCGCTCGTAACGGAAAACGTATTTAACAGTGCCCCGATGTTAAACGTAATTGCTAATTTGCCCTAAGCAGAAATATTTATATAAAACTAAGAACCCTCATAATCTATGGAACTATTAAAAGAAATCAAAGATAAAGAATTTCCAGAAGATAAATCAACTTTGAAAATTAGAGAAGCATCAAGAGCCATACTTTTTGATGAGAATGACTTAATTCCTTTACTATTTGTTGTCAAATATAATTACCATAAACTTCCAGGCGGAGGCATTGATGAAGGCGAAGATAAATCTCAAGCTTTAGTTAGAGAATGCCTTGAAGAAGTTGGAAGTGAAATAGAAGTTTCTGGTGAAATTGGTAAAATCATTGAATTTAGATCTAAATGGGACTTGAAACAAATCTCATATTGTTATTATGGAAAAATTATTTCTAAGGGTGAATCTGATTTTACCGAAAAGGAATTAAGTCAAGGATTTAAGATTGTATGGCTCTCTCTTAAAGATGCAATTTCCAAAGTTGAAAATGATAAACCTGAAAATTATGAGGGTTCTTTTATTCAAAAAAGAGATTTAGAATTTCTGCAAAAAGCTGAACAGATTGTACGGGCAAATTAGCAACTTCTCCGCTACGCTCCGACCACGCTGCGCTCTCCTCCTTTCAGTCGTCGGGACGTTTAACAAGGATCCCGATGTTAAATACAATAAAATTTCCATTTCTCGACGGTAAAAACGGGGGAGTTCGTCCTTCGCACATATAGCCTTTCTCTTCGAGAAAGAATTTATTTTAACTTTTGTGGAAGTACCGTAGTATTTAAATAGAAGTTCAATAATAATTATTAATATGGCAGAAGAAAAGAAGTATCCAGAAGGGCATTTCTTAAGAATGTGGATGGCAATAGGTATGATTCTAGGAATCCCTTTTGCATTTGCCCTTGGAGGACCTCAGTTCATAGGACTTGGATTTGGTATGGGAATTTGCATTGGCTTGGCGATTGGTTATGGGATTGAATCTAAATACAAAAGGGAAGGAAAGATCAGGCCTTTAACTGAAAAAGAGAAAAAAAGGAAAAAACTTGCAGTGCTTGCTAGTGTGACTATGTTACTATTAGGGGTAGTAGCTTTTTTATTCATGTATTTGAGGTGAAAAAATGAAATATAAAGTACATCGCTTAGAGGTCAAGAGTGAAGATATGCAGGATAAATTAGAACAGTTCTTAAATAAACTTGATGGAGAAGTTCTTGCGGTAATTCCAAATGTTAAACCCACTTTCCAACTCATGGGAGCAACAGCTAAAGTAGACTTTCTGTTGATAGTAGAGAAACTTAAATGAAAGAAACAAACTACAAAGGAATATTTTTTTCAGGGATAACATTTGTAGGTGCAGGAGTTGTCTTTATGACTTCTGTAAATGTTGGACTTGGGGCTGCATTTATTGGTATTGGAATTATGTTTATGATAATTGGAGGAAAGAATAAGGACAAATGGAAAAAATGACAAAGAAAAGCCTAAGGACTGCTGCAATTTTATTTTTTAGTAGTGCAACAATCTTCTTACTTGTTTTTATAGTGTCATCAATAGCTTATAACACAAACATAATTTGGTTCATACTCTCAATTACATTTTACATTATTGCCCTGAATTTTCGGAACGAATATAAGAGAAAATGAAAAAACATAATATCACCAAATGGCCCATTCCTGCTTGTTTACTTATGGGCATTGGAATTGGGTTGCTTTTAGTAGATGAATTTTCTGTAGCCATTCCTGCATTTACGTTAATAGGATTAGGTCTGGGCATTTTGATAACTTTCTTAACTTCAAGAAAAAAATGATAAAAATATTTTCTTTCTTACTAATTGTATCAATCTTAATTATTAATGGATGTAATAACAATAATAATTCTTATGAATCAAATATAGGAAGTTCTTGTGCCAACCATTCAGAATGTAAACTTCCAATGGATTATGCGATTCAGTCAAATTGTCCTTTCGGCACAGCATGTATTGATTCCAAGTGTAAAGTAATATGTCCATTGTCTTATCATGATCCTAATCCAGAAATCAGCAAAAGCTATCTATTTACGTGTAAAGTTGACTCTAATTGCGATTGTAGTGAAAGGGAAAAAAGGACAATTGAATGTCTTTGCGTAGATAATAAGTGCGTTTCTGTAGAAGATGAATAGTCTATTTTAACGGAATCCCCCAGTGCTACGCACATATAGTCTTGACTTCGTCAAGGATTGATTGGAACTTAAACACAACTTTTCGGACAAAGTTTGCCAGAACTCCGCAAACATATTAATATCATCAGCAGATATAATTCTTTAAAGAACCTGCTCCTTATAGTAGCTATTTCAGACCAGCCAGTGTATCAGCAGGGTTGCTATGCCAAGAAGCGAAAAAAACCCGATAATATCAGTAAATGTTGTTATAAATATGCATGAAGCCACAGCAGGATCAACCTTGAACCACTTCAGCAGCAGGGGTATGCATGTCCCTACAAGGCCTGCCACGATAAGGTCTATCACCATCGCCAGGATAATAACCACGCCTATCATATAGTTGCCTATCCAGAAATAGGCTATAACGCCTGTAAGGACGCCTATAGCAAGCCCGTTTATCAGCCCAAGCATGATCTCCTTGAAGAGCACCTTCTTGTAATTCTTCAGGTTGAGCTGGTTCAATGCTATCCCCCTTACCACTAATGTTAATGTCTGTGTTCCTGCGTTGCCTCCCATGCCCGCTATCACAGGAAGGAAAGCAGCAAGTATTATCAGCCTCTGCAGGGTGTCCTGAAAGATAGACACTACAAAAGCAGCAACAAGCACAGTAAGAAGGTTTACAGTAAGCCAGGGAAGCCTGCTCTTCAGGGATTTCCTCATGGGATCAAATACGCTTTCATCAGGATGCATACCAGCTATCTTAAACATGTCCTCAGTAGCCTCGTCCCCCATGACATCCAGGACATCATCTACAGTCACCCTCCCCAGCAGCAGCCCTTTCTTGTCAACTACAGGAACGGCAAGAAGGTCCTCTTTCCTGAATATCTCAGCTACCTTTTCCTTGTCAAGCTCAGGCCTTACCTTTATGACCTCTTTCTTCATTATCTGGTAAAGCCTCTTGTTTTGGTCATGGGTGATAAGCCCCTGTATCGTTATTACGCCCTTTAGCCTGTCTTTGCTGTCTGTTATATAGACATAATTGACCCCTTCGACATCCTTGATCTTTTTCTTTATGAGGTTGATGGCCTCGCTTACCTTTATGGTTCCTGGAAGCTCCAGAAGCTCCGACTGCATCAGGCCTCCTGCAGTGTCCTCCTCATATTTTATCAGCTCCTCAACAGCCTCTTTCTTTTTCTTTGTCAGCTTTGCGAATATATTCCTCATCTTCTTTTCAGAGAACTCGCCAAGGATATCTGCTGAATCGTCAGACTCTGTTTTCTCTATGATCGAAGCTATATATTTGTCCTTTAGGCTCTTGAGTATGAATTTCCTTGAATGCTTGCTGAGCTCGAGAAGGACATCAGAGGATATGCTTGTCGGAAGCAAAAGATAGAATTTTATCTTATTCCTGTCGTTTAGCTGGTTGATCAATGCAGCAAGGTCATGGCTTTCTGTCTCTTCGATCACCTTTTTGATCTTATCTGCATCATCCTTTTCAAGAAGCTCCTTTACAGCAGCTATGTTGGGGAAAGCCATACCCCTGAATTAATCTGTTTTATTAATAAATTTTACTGTTTTCTTTCTTACCGTCTAAAAAGCCGAACTGCCTATAGCTGTTATCACAAAGGATATCCTTACCTTAAGGCTTCATGGCATATAGCCCCCATGAAGCTACCTTGTCCGGATTAAGCATGCTTTCCTCTTCAAAATGCTCGATCCTTATTATCTCAAATTCATCGAAAAGCCCTTTCAACTCATCTTCAGAAAAAAAATGATGGGGCATATCACCATCATCTGCTTCAGTATTGATCCTTGTATTAGGCTCTATCTCTTCCCCTGTATCATATGTCGGGTGCTTTCTTGATATTGCAGCAAGATACAGGTATCCTCTTTTCTTCAATACCCTTATCATCTCAGAAACAGTTTTCTTGATATCCTTCATCATCCCATGCTGTATGACCAGATAGCATAGGACCCCATCAAAATACCCATCACTATAAGGAAGCTTTGTCATGTCACAAGCTTCAAGCCTGCAGTTCGGAAGCTTTCTTTTTACTATCTCAAGGGCATCTTTGGAATTATCACATCCATAAGCCTCAAAACCCATGTTAACAAGCAGCTCTGTATGCCTGCCTGTCCCGCACCCAAGGTCAAGGACCTTTTTTACTCTTTTCTCTTTGAAGAATTCGATAGCTTCCAAAACCTTTTTTGAGGGCTCTCTCTGGACAGTCCCTTTCTCTTTGTATAATCTTTCCCAGTCACCCATACGCCATAAGAAAACACTTAAGTTATATAAACTATCCTACCGCATTTCTAATGCTTCTTCTGCCCGTAATAGGCATCCTCAAGCTCATCAAGCCTGACAACATCCTCAGCTTTTTTGTCCATGTTCCTCAGCCTGCTGAACCTTGGAAACCTTAAGGCATAGCCTGAAGAATAAGTAGGGCTTTTTTGTATCTCTTCATAGCTTACCTCGATGACTATCTTTGGCTTTAGCCTTACTGTCTTCCCCTTCTCAGAGATGATCAAAGGCTTTAAGAGTTCAGTCAATTCATTAAAACTTACCCCCTCTTCCCCTTTTTCCTTTATCCCTGTACCTACTTTTCCTATCCCAAGGAAATTTCCATCGTCATCTATGCATGCTATGGTGAATGAGCTGAGCCATCTGGCCCTTTTTCCTTCCCCCCATTCAGCGCCTGTTATAACAACATCAAGGCCGTCCATAACCCCCTTCATCTTTACCATAAAGCCTACCCTTGCGCCTGGCTTGTAAGGGGCATCAAGCTTCTTGATCATGATGCCTTCATTCCCCTTGCTCAGGCTTTCCTTATAGAACCTTTCCAGCTCTTCCTCATCAGATGTTATCATGTTCTTCACTACGACTATCTCCCTTTTTTTGCCCGTAACTATCTTCTCTATAAGCTTCCTTCTTTCCTTAAAGCCCTCATTTATCATGCTCTTTCCGTTGTAATACAGGATATCAAAAACATTCACTTCCACAGGAAACATCTTTGCAGTCTCGATTATGTTGTACTTCCTTTTTATCCTCTGTGATATCTTCTGGAAAGGAAGGTATTTTCCGGTCTTTGGGTCAAATCCTGCAGTCTCGGAATCTATTATAAAGCTTTCACCCCTGATGTTCTTCTTCACATATCTCTCAACATCAGGAAACTGTGCAGTTACATCCTCCAGCCTCCTTGTGAACAGCTTTACCTTGCCCCCTTTCTTGTGGGCCTGTATCCTGAAGCCGTCAAGCTTGTACTCCACATCTGCCGGCTTTCCGCACCTCTTAAACCCTTCTTCAACATCCTTCACCTTTAATGCAAGCATGACCTTTAAGGGCCTGAAGACCTCTATTCCGCTTTCCTTCAGCCCTTTAAGGCCTTTCTTCTTAGCGCAGGCAGCAACAGTAGAAAAGTCATTGGTCTGGTCATAGGCCTCCTGGACAGCACTTACATATTTATTATACTCCTCCCTGCTTTTTATGTCGATCTTGTTCTCTGAAAGGTATTTCAGGCCTATATCCTCGCCGAAGAACGCCCAGACTATTGCATCCCTTAAGCTCCCTTCCCCCACCCCCACCCTTAATTCCTCAAGAACTGTCCTTGTTATGTATTTTGCCTCTATGGGCTTTGCAGAGGTCAGAAGCTCGGCAATAAGCTTTATCTTCTTGTCCACTGCCCCAATCCCCTCCAGTCCCGCTAACTTCCTTAAATTTTCAAATACCTTCTTGACAGAAAGAGAGCTTGAAAACAAAGTAGATTGCTTCTTCCTCTTTACAAGGTTCTCAGCCACTATCCCCAGGTCCCCTGTCTTCTTCCACTCAAGCTCTACCTTGGAAGAGGATATTCCTGTAGCAGTATTTATAGCCTTCAATATGAGCCTTGATGCAACGCCTATCTTATTCTCATCCCAGTTAGGGAACAGTTTCCCCTGGACCAGAAGAGCGATTATAGGAAGGTCATCTAAGCTTGTCTTTTTCAGAAACTCAGAAAGTATATGCGTCTTCTCGAGCCTTTTGGTGGTCTTCTCCATCTGCTCGTAGATCCCTGCTAATTTCGAATATTCCATAATTTTCTCCCTTTTATCAAAACTATTAAATATGAGTACTCTTATAAAAATGTTATTATAAAGCAAGATGGAAACCCTAGAATGCATCAGGACAAGAAGGTCTGTCAGGAGATATAAGGACAAGCTTGTAGGATGGGACAAGATAACCCAGCTTCTTGAGGCAGGAAAGATGGCTCCTTCTGCAGGAAACATCCAGAACTGGAAATTTATAGTCATAAGGAATGAAGCTGTTATCAAGAAGATAGCCCAGGCCTCATTTGACCAGGACTGGATGGAAGATGCTCCTGTCCATATAGTTATAGCCGCAGACCCAGGAAAGACAGAAAGGTTCTATGGTGCAAGAGGAAAGCGCCTCTATACAATACAGGGATGTGCAGCTGCTGTAGAAAATATAATGCTTGCAGCCAATGACCTTGGCTTAGGCTCATGCTGGATAGGGGCATTTGACGAATCAAAGGTAAAAAGAGCCCTTAATATGCCTGAGAAGATATCTCCCCAGGCGATAATAACCATAGGCCATCCTGATGAAAAGCCGAACATGCCTCCAAGGGTGGAATTGGAGCACCAGGTATATCTCGACAGGTGGTTTGCAAAAGGGGTAGGCCCAAGGTCAAGAGGCTACAAGTCCGTAGCCATAAAAGAGACCATCCAGAACACGGCAAAAGCCTTGAAAAAGGCTGTTAAGAAGATAAAGAAGAAGTAGGCTCTTTAGAGGATCTTCAGATTTTTATTGAATATTTCTTATTTGTTTGTCTCTTTTTAGTTACCTGTAATTGACCATATGTTTTATAATCTAAGGCTATTCTCTAAAATTATGACTCTTGAATCCAGGGTAGTGAAATCAGATGATCCTGAAATCCAGCCTAATCTAAGAGTTGAAGACTGCACAATAATCTATAACCCTTTTAAGATAGAAGGTTATGGTAAAAACAAGACCAAAGATGGGAAACTGAATCTCATACAATCCCTGATTCTAAATCATCTTGTCGAATTTCAATGGGGATACGTCATAACATCAAATCCATTTAATCTAAATTACTCTACAGAATACACTGTAGCCGAAGAAATGAAGCTTAATCAGTCGACTGTCCATAGGTCGCTTAAGGACATTATTATAAAATTGGTGGATGGAAATCTTATTCCTGCTTCTCAATTGGTTCCAGGAAAAACACTGATGAAACTAAGGGCACTCTATGCATTAAGGGAACTTCAAAAAGACCCTAATTTTTTTTATGCAGGGAGCTGGAAGATAAGGGGGAAGGCTTTACGTAAGGAGCTAAAAGAAAGATATAACCTTGATATGGCTATAAGAACACTTAATAATTACAGGCAAAGTCTATCAACTTAATAAAGACTGATTTTCACCACTAAAAAGTTTCGAGAAACATTTAAATATAAGCCCCGTTTATATAAAAGGTAAAAAGTTAAGAATTATGAGTTTTTTGGCGAAAACTCAAATCAACTTTGATTGTTGCTTTTTGGCGAAAGCAAATTTCGGTTAAATTTTCTTGTTAGTTTGAAAACCTTTGCTTAATCATTCGTTGGCGCGAACAATTAACGTTTTCTAAGAAGTGTTTAGAATAAGCTTAAATATAAATATTTCGCTGCTGAAATATATATTTTGGAATATAAACTTTCCAAACACTAAAGACTAAAGAAAAAACCACAAAAAGGGGGATGTGAAAATGGACATGAATACAGCAAATGAAATGGGGTTAGAGGTTGGACAGGCAAACATAAAGGTTTTCGGCGTTGGTGGAGCTGGCAATAACATGGTTGGCTGGTTATATGGGAAGGGGGTAAAAGGAGCAGAGATAATAAGCGCAAATACAGACAAGCAGCATCTTGATATCATCAATTCGGACAGGAAGATCCTTATAGGAAGAGGCGTTACAAGAGGCTTGGGATGCGGAGGATTCCCGGAGAAAGGGGCTGAATCTGCGCAGGAGAGTCTTCAGGAGATAAAAGAATCATTAAAGGGATGCGACATGGCATTTGTCTGTGCCGGGATGGGTGGAGGCACAGGAACAGGAGGAGCCCCGATAGTTGCTCAGGTAGCTAAGGACTGCGGAGCTATTGTCATAGGAACAGTAACGATGCCTTTTAAGATAGAGAGGGCAAGGGTAGACAAGGCAGAATTTGGCCTGCAGCAATTAAGGCAGGTTTCAGATACCGTCATCGTGATAGACAATAACAGGCTGGTAAGCATAGCAGGCAATCTGCCTATCCAGCAGGCATTTGCAGTTGCAAATGAATTGATAGCGACCATGATCAAGGGCATTGTAGAGACCATAGCAGTCCCTAGCCTGGTCAACCTTGACTATGCTGATGTAAAAGCAATAATGACAAACGGAGGAGTGGCTGCCATAGGCGTAGGCTCCTCAGACACCAATAATAAGGTGGACGAGGCTGTAAGGGGCGCATTGTCAAACCCATTGCTTGACATAAGCTACAAGGGAGCCACAGGGGCCCTGATCCACATAACAGGCGGCCCTGACATGACCCTGGACGAGATAAGCAAGGCAGGAGAATTGGTTACAGAGACCCTTGACCCTGATGCAAACGTTATATGGGGAGCAAGGGTAGACGAGGCTTTGAAAGGAAAGATGACTATAATGACGATCATCACAGGCGTAAAATCACCTTGGATTTTGGGCAAGGTAGATTACACAAAGCCTTCAGTGCAGGCTCAACAGATCTCAGAGGAACTGGGCATAGAGCTTGTTTGATTCATTTTCACCCCTTTAGTCTTTGTGGTGAGAAAGTTCTTTTGCCTTCATTTTAAAACCACCCCCAAACGTTTTTTATGAAGGCAATTTTTTTCTTTTTTTTGATATGATATTTCTTCTGCTAATGTTTTTTCACAAAAATTTTTGGCAACCTTTAAATACTACTTTAGCTTTGGATTCAAGATGGTTTTATACTTCATAGGCCTGGGCTTAGGCGACGAAAAAGACATAACAGTTAAAGGCTTGGAGGCCATAAAAAGCTCAGACAGGATATATTTAGAGAGCTATACCTCCAGATTAGTAAGGTGCAGCAAGGAAGAGCTTGAAGATTTCTACGGAAAAAAGGTTATATTAGCTGACCGGGATTTAGTGGAGAATAAGGCAGAAGAGACCATATTGAAGGGAGCAAAGAAAAAAAACATAGCTTTCCTCATAATAGGAGACCCTTTCTCAGCAACAACCCATCTAGATCTGAAGCTAAGGGCAGACCAGCTTGGAATAAAGACAGAGATAATATCCAATGCCTCCATAACAAACGCCATAGGGATAACCGGCCTGGATCTCTACAAGTTTGGAAGGACAACCACTATACCTTTTGACAACAAGGGCATAAGCTCCCCTTATGATGTAGTTAAGAACAACCTTAAGAACAGCCTTCATACATTGGTGCTTTTTGACCTGGATCCTGCAGAGGACAGGTACATGCAGGTTAGCCAGGCCCTGAATTATCTTTTGGACAGGGGCCTGTCTAAAAGCCAGTTATGCGTAGGCTGTGCCGGGCTGGGAGGAAAGAATCCTGAGATCAAGGCAGGCAAGGCAAAAGGCCTTTTAAAGAAGAGGTTTGCAAAATACCCTCAATGCCTTGTTGTAGTGTCTAAGCTGCACTTCATGGAAGAGGAAGCCCTAAAAAAGTATATCTAGCTGCATCTTCCGCCGCTGCACCCATCAGTGCATCTCATGTTCTGGTTTACCACATTATCTCCTTCACAATAGTATTCTATCAGAAGCCCTGCAACACATTCATCCCTGTACTCTTTGCCGTCAACCCTGACAACACCTTTAGCCATCTTGTTTATTCCGCCATCGCTGTCTTTGCATTTCTCGGTCATCTTTTCAGCAGCAGGCTCTTCAATAACAGCATTTCCTGTTATCGTTGCTTTTTTACATCCAGCCAGAACAAAGCTTAATACAATAAGCCCTAATACAAGCATCTTTTTTGCCATACCTTCTTTTAGGGCAGGAAGTATAAATATTTTTCTAAATCTCCTGAACAAAACCAAAAGATTTATATCTTTTTGAATTCATAGCTAAAAACCATGAAGATAGAGATAGACACAAGAAACGATTCTCATGAAGAGATAAAGAAAGTCATAAGGATGCTGCAGCATCTGGTAGGGGATAGCTGTTATTCTAATGTTCCCGGCCTCTCTGATGGATCTTCAGGCTCCTCACTCCAGGGATCGCCTTCATCTGCAGAAGCTGCAAGCGCCTTTGTAAATATGTTTGGCGATACATCATCCGGCTCATCTTACAGTTCATCATCAGAAGGGAAAAAAGAAGAGCCCATGGAAGAGCCGGAACAGGAAAAAGAAGAGATTCCTGAAGTAATCCCTTATTGATACTGGTGTTTCTTATGAAATATAAATTTATAGACAAGATAAGGTCAGATGTCATGTTCGAGGCTTATGGAAAAAGCCTTAAGGAGCTTTTCCAGAATGCAGCAGAAGCCCTCTTCTCTGTAATGTGCGATATAAAGAAAGTAAAGCCAAAAGAGAAAGAGGAGTTCCAGGTAAAGGCAGCCAGCATAGAAGACCTGATGCTCAACTGGCTCCAGGCCCTTATAGCTATCGTGGACACAGAGGAAAAGTTCTTCTCAAGATTCAGTATAGAAGAGATCGACGAGACCCATCTTAAGGCTGCCCTATACGGAGAACCGATAAGGCCTGAGCTTGGGGAAACTGTCGTAAAGGCAGTTACCATGTACAGATACAAGCTGGAAAAGGATGATAAAGGCTATAAGGCGACAGTAAGCCTTGATATATGAGGGGTTTTGTTTCTTGATATATCCTAAAAAAGCTAAAGGATATTCTTGCCTTCCTTCAATCCGTAGCGATAGACTTTGTCTTTGTATCAAGGAGCGTCTTGTCGCTTAGGTCATAAAGCTCTATCTTGAAGAATTCCTTTGTCTCGTCATCAGTCCTTAGGTAATGGCTCTTAAGCTCATCATCAAGCTTTTTGACAGAGACCCTCCTTGTAGGGATGGGGCCGGTAAAGTTTATCTTCCCTCCGTTAGGGAAGTTTTTCATTGCATTAGAACTGTCCTTGTCATACCAATATACATATAGTAATGGAGTGAATATCTTGTATTGGTTGTCTATCTTTACTGTTATGACTTCAACCCTTGTTTTATTCACATCTAGTTCTATATTATCAATATTTAATATGGCATCCCCCGAAAGTTCCTCTTCGGTTTCAGGCTCTATTTCATCTTCATGCTCTTCTTCCATCTCTATCTTTGGCTCCTCTTCTATAACAGGATCCTCTTCTATGACAGGCTCTGTTGCCTTTGTTCCCTCTGAGGTTATTTTCTCAGAGGTTATCATGTCAAGCCCTTTTTCACACCTATATCTGCCCAAGGGGTTATAGAGGACCAATACTATAAGTACGATGATAATAAAGATATAAGCTATCCTTTCAAGCCAGAATTTATTGAACCTTATCTTGATCTCTAAGGTGTCATCGCTGGTCTTGCCGCTGTCTTTTTCTTCGTCTCCCTCAAATAATCCGCCTGCATCAGACATGCTTCAATCTATATTCCAAATAATATTTAAATCTATCGAAAACAAGTAGTTTTTTAAATCCTTTTTGATTACCTTTTTCCAGGATGCTGAGTTTTTTAAAAAAGCTGTTTTCTAGGCAGGAGGAAGAGGTAGTTGAAAGGGAAGAGATCCAGGCAGGCCAGCTTATGGGCTGGTTTGATGCCAGGTCTGATAAGATAATATCAGGTTTAGACTCTAAGCTGGAAAGCATAAGGTATGAGATAAGGTCAGGGATAACTAAAGCAAAAGACAGCCTGGCAGTTCTAAGCACCGCAAAGCTTCATAACCCTGACATAACAGTAAAGGAGATGCAGTTTATGGAAGGAAACAGGAAATCCTATATCCTGGCTGTAAACAATCTCCTGAGGGGTATAGAGCTTGAGGGGAGGGATTACTCTTCCTTGGTAAGTTTTTGTGAAGATTTTATCTCAAGGCTGGATAATTTCAGCAGGTCTACACTAAAGCCTTACCAGATACTGCAGGAATTCTTCTCTCATGAAAGCAGGGATGTAGCCCTTGCGATAAAAAAGATAGATGGTTCAATCAAGGGCCTGAAAGAGGCTATAAGCAGGGCAGAGATATTTAAGATAGAAGAGATAAAAAAGAGCATACTTGACCTTCATAAGAGGATAAGGCAAAAAAGGGATATAGACGGCCTTCTAAGCTCTAAGTCCAGCTCTAAGCAGAGCCTGATGAAAAGCAAGTCCGCTATAGAGAAGGAGATCAGCACCCTCTCAGGAAGCAGGGAATACCGGAAACTGAACGATCTTACAGCAGGGAAAGAGGCTGTCCTGGCAGGTATAAGGGACCATAACTCTAGGATAATCCACGCATTCTCAGTCATGGAAAAGCCCCTTAGGAAGCTGCAGAGGATGGTCCTTCAGGAGGGGGAGCTGCTTCAGGCATACCTGGAAAATCCTGTAAAGGCTTTGGTAAATGACAATGGCCTTAATGTAATCGGCTTATTGAAGAAGCTGGAGAAAAACATCAACAACTGCACCCTTGACCTGAAGGACAAAAAAAGGGAAAAGGTCCTGGAGACGCTTAAGGGCCTTACCGAAGAATTCTTAAGGGAGTTTATCAATAAGCACAATGAGATGGAAAGCTCCCTTAAGGGCCTTGAAGATTCTATAGAAGAAAACGAGGCCCTGAAGAAAGAGAACAAGCTTAATTACGAGCTTAGCAACATGGAAGGCAGCCTCGAAAAGCTCAACAGCGAGATCCTTTCTTACGGGCAGGAGCTGAGCAGGATGAACATTGCAGGGATAAAAGAAAGCTTATCTGAAAAGATAAATTCAGTCTTTCACTCCGATATTGTTATTGTTTGAATTACCTTATTTTTGCTGGATTTTTAGGAACATCCTGTCTTATGTTCCTTCAGCTCCCTTTAACCCTCTGAGCCTCTTCAACAGCATCTCTTCCCTTTGACTTTCCGTTTATCAGCTCAAGTGTTGCCCCTCCTGCGCTGGTTATGGTTGAAAATGAATCCTGGGCTTTTCTTGTGTTGACCCTAGCTACAGTATCCCCTCCTGCAGCGATGGTTACCCCCCCTTTCTCCCTGCATTCCCTTGCAGCGTCAAACGTCATCTTGTCTGTCTTTGACATCTCTTCCACCCTTTCATCCTCTATGGAAAAAGGCCCGGACTGAAGGTATATCCCGCAGTTCTTTATGGCCTCAGCTATCTTTTCAAGTGTCTTTGGCCCTTCCCCTACCCCCAGAAACCCTTCTGGAATCCCTGTTGGATTTTCATAAGCCTTTATTTCTGCATCCTCCGGAAGGCTTCCTTTCTTGTCAGGGAGCTTATCTGTGATAGTATGGTCAAGAGCAGTAATGACCTCAACACCCTTTGGCTCTGCTTTGGCTATAACGCTGTATGCAAAGACGATCTGCTCCCCTTCCTGCCCCCACCTTATATAGGAATCCCCTATAAGCCTTTTTATGTCCTCATCTGTAACCTCAAGTAAGCCCTTAAGCTCTTCACTTTTCTTCTTCTGGATGTCTGCAGTTATGGCTGCGGCCTCTTTCTTGTCTTTTACATCCTTTGTCTCTGAAGAGATCATTTCATCATGTCTTTTTACGATCTCATTGACCTTTTTTGTATTTGACTCTATCTTCTCCTTGTAATGCTGGGCCAGGAGGAAGGTATATGTCACTGCCCCCCCCATAACGATTGCATCTCCCTTGCGCATCTGGTCTATCAGGTCTCTGGCTACAGTTATCTTTGATGTTATCCCTGGGTCAGACTCTATCTTTTTTCCGCAAAGCCCAAGGACAAAAGAACCCCTGTTATCATATTTAAGCTTGTCCTTTAAGCCCCCTATCTTGTCAAGGACATCAGCATACTTAAGCCCATATACCGCTTCACCGCCGTTCTTAGCTATCATCAAAGGCACGCTTATGACAGTAGCTTCCGGCCTGTGGTTCTGCGCTTCTGCCTCATTGACATACACAGCATTGCTGCCTGCCAAAGAGGCCATGAACTCAGCAAAACCCTCGTCATTGGCATTGGCCTCAGGGTCATACCTTACGTTTTCCATGACAGCTACCTGCCCTTCCTTTAAGCCGTTTATTATCCCTTTTACCTCTTCCTGGTTCTTATACGCGCTTCTTGGCTTCTTGTCTATATAGCAGTTCGGAGCGATAAGCACCTCATGCTTCATCTTTCCGACATTTTCCAAAAGCTGCTCTATCCTTTTGGCGACAGGAGCCATGCTGAAGTCAGCGTCTTCTCCTTTAGGCCTGCCGCACCATCCTGCAGCAAGGATTATCTTGGCGCCTTCATCTATCAGGTAGTATAATGTAGGCATTATGTCCTTTATCCTCGTGTCATCCGTAACCCTTTCAGGGTCAAGCAGATCCTTTGCAGGATCCAACGGAACATCCAGGCTGGCCCTTAAGAAGACATATTTCCCTTTGACATCAATATCCTTGACGGTTTTTCTGTATCCTATCATTTTTCATCACCCCAAAAAAAGATTAAGCATTTATTATTTAAATTTTATTGTATCTCTCCACAAAACAACCCTGCCTCTTTCTTACCGATTCCCTAGCTTCCTGTAGATCTTTACCAGGAAATTCGGCCTTAGCCCAATAGCGTTATAAGGGCAGTTCTCATGGCAGCAGTAGCATAATATGCATCTTTTCCTGTTAAACTTAGGGTATTTATCTATCGTTATTGCATTTACAGGGCATACCTCTGCGCATATCCTGCACCTTTTGCACATCTCCTTGTTAATATAAGGCTTTATAGATGCAAGGTTAAATGCAAGCTTTACCAGCGGTTTAGGAAGCCTGCTTGCCATTCCCTGCTTTACCTTTGGCTTCCTGAATCCTACACTTACTCCTTTCTCTCCTATAACCTCAACATCCCCCGCTTTAGTGAAAAGCCCCCTTTCTATAGCATGCCTTGTGGTCTTGATCTCCATAGGATCATAGCCTATTATCCCTGAAGCTATGATATCAAGTGCAACAGCATCCTCAGAAGCAAGGATAAGGCCTGCTTTCTTAGGGGTTCCTGCAGATCCGGGCCCGTCACCCTCAAGCCCCACTATGCCGTCCATTATGTTCAGGTGCGGCCTTACATTCTGGTAGACATCAAGCAAAAGTTCGCAGAACATATCCTCGTTTGGGGCAAGCGCATGCTTCTTTGATTTCCCTCCTCCCGGAACACACCCGAACATGTTCTTTACAGCCCCTGTAAACTTAGTGAGCATGTGCGTCTTTAGCTTAGGGACATTTATTATCAGGTCTGCATCAAAAGGCTCCTTTGCCAGAAAAAATCTCTTGATTACCTTTCCATTATCATCTATGATCTCCTTTTTCTCAGAGCCCTCAAATGATATGAGCCTTGCACCGTTCTTTTTTGCAGCAGCCTCTATGCCGCATATCTCAAAGGCCTTTTTAGTCCCCCCATAAGATGATACACCCCCTGAATCCCCCACCCATACCTCATTCCTTTTTTCCTTTAGTATGCGGCATAATGCATCTATGATAGCAGGATGGGTAGTTATCGCCATCTCTTTCTTCCTCTGCCCCAGAACATTAGGCTTTAACAGGATCTTCTTGTTGTCGGGAACCTCAAATCCTATGTTCTTTAGGGACCTCCTTATGACCTCAGTTACAGGCCCAACATCATAAGATTCGCATTTAAGGACAGATACCTTAGCCATAGGACCTGTTGCTTCTTGTTTTTTTATAATATTTTTGTTTGGAGCCCTCTTAAAATAAAAATCAAAAGCTTTAAATAATATCTGCTATTTTACACTCCAAAAGAGGTTCTGGATAGGTTACTTAGTTGTATCAACAGGTCTAAAAGGTGATTCGATAAAATGCCAGAAAAAAAAGAAGAGGCTAAGCCTAAGCAGGGTCCAGAAAAAAACATTCCTGAAGAGAAGAAGAAAAAAGAAGGGGAAAAGAAAGATAGCAAAAGCAGGGAGAGCACCGAAAAGAACTCTCCTGAAGAAAAGACTAAAAAAGAAGGGGAAAAGAAAGATAGCAAAAGCAGGGAGAGCACCGAAAAGAACTCTCCTGAAGAAAAGACTAAAAAAGAAGAGGCTTCTTCTAAAAAAAATACGCTAAAAAAGATTTTTACAGTTATAGTCTTGGTTGCTATTTTGGCGCTTATTCTAAACCTCGCATTTAAGACGCTAAAGCCGGGAAAGGCTGTAGCAACGGTCAATGGGGAGGTTATAACAGGGCAGGAACTGGAGCAGAAATATGGTCAGTTGCCTGAGCAGTATAAGCTCTTTATACCTGAAGAGGAATTTCTTGACCAGCTGATAAATACTAAGCTTTTGCTTCAGGAAGCTGAAAGCCAGGCTGTCGTTGTTAGCGAAGGGGACATTAAAGAAGAGCTGGATTTTCTTAAGATGCAGGCCCCTACAGACGAAGCGTTCGAAGAGCTTTTAAAGCAGCAGGGGATCAGCATGGAAGAGCTTAAGGTGCAGATAAATGAGCAGTTGATGATAAGCAGGCTCTTGAATCAGACTGTAGTATCTCACATAGAGGTCTCAGATTCAAAGATAAGGCAGTACTACCAGAATAACCTTGATTATTTCAACAAAAGCGGAACATCATATGAAGAAGCAGAAGAGCAGATAAGGCAGATACTTCTTGGGGAATTATCTGAAAGTTCTATCAACCTTTATATCAGCCAGTTAAGGGCAGCTGCAGATATCTCTATCGAAGGGGCCAAAGCCCCAAAAGAGATAGAAACATTCACGAAAACAGGAAACCCAATATGCAGGGAAGGCGGCAAGGCAATCATAAGGATGTTCTCTACCAGCAAGAATAAAAACTCTGAATGGATAAGCCAGACCTTCAGGTCATTAGCAGAGGAAAACCAAGATAGGGTAGTTGCATATCACTGGCAGCTGGATACAGGGGATAACCTCCTTACACCTGTTAACGAGGAAGGGATCCCTAGATCAGAGGTAGAGTTATTCCAGAGATACAACCCTAAAAATACGGTTCCAACATACGTCTTTGGATGCAGGTATGTAAGGGTAGGCAATCCATATTCTTCACTAAAGGAGGAAAAAGCAGAATTTGAAAGGGTTATTGAAAAAATTTGATGCTGTGGATAAAATGGATGATGAACAAAAAGAAAGGCTGGAACAGGAGCTTGGGTTCCTGAAAGAAAGCCTGGACTCAGGCGTAATCTCTGAAGAAGAGTATGAGAAAGGGAGGGATAGGATAGAGGCCAAGATAAAAGAGATAGAGGGTCAGGAAGAAGAAAAGGAAGATTCTCAGGAGCAGAAAGAAGAAGCAAGAGAGCTTAAGGAAAGCCATGAAGATTCTATAGGGGAAAAACAGCAGGAAGAGCAGGACAAAGGGGATATAGAAGCTCAGCAGCCGGAAGATAAGGATGGAACTGAAGCTCACTCCTCTGAGGAAGAGCCAAAAGAAGGTCCGGATCAGCCAGCAGAAGAGCCAAAAGAAGATAAAAGCGATCAGGAAAAGCCTGTAGAAGAAACCTCTCAATTCCCTGAAAAAAAAGGATCAGGAATCCTTAAAAAATGCATCTATACGCTATTTATAATCCTTATAGTGATGTTCTTTTTCTCTTCTATGAGGAAATGCAGCAGGTCAGAAGACAGCCAATTGGTAGAACCTCAGTCCTCGATAGGGGAAGAGGCATCCCAAAAGGGAGCAGAGTTTAAGCCTGAGTGTTCTGCAGATGCTGACTGCAGCAGGCCGGGGATGATATCTGGATGTTTGAACCCGGGAACAAAGGAAGCAAGATGCGAATTTAAGGAAGATGCAGAGACAAGCCTGAAGATAATAAGCGACAGGAACTGCAAATTTTGTGAAACATCCACTATGGAAACCATAATAAAAGAGATATTCCCCAATGTCAGGATAGAAACTATGGATTACGGTGCAGAAGGCTCCAGGGAACTGGTAGATGCTTTAGGCATAGAGGCCCTGCCTGCATATGTCTTTGATTCAAACGTGGTAAATGCTGCTAATTTTGAGGATTTCAGTTCAGCCTTGGTAAAAAAGGAAGATAGTTATGTGATAACAAATACGGCATCAGGGGCTGTCTATTACTTCAGGAGGCAGCCTATAAAAAACAAGCTGGAATTATACACCCTTCCTGGAGACGGCGAGAAGCTTGAAGCCTCATTAAAAAGGGTTCTTGACCTTTTCGGGGGAAAGATAGACTTCACCAAGAACCTGGTATCGGGAAGGCAGAAGGAATTCCTGGAAAAGGAGCTTGCTATCAACACATACCCTACCTTCCTTCTTAATAACCAGTTTAAGTTCAGGGGTGTGATACCCGCAAACATAATAAAACAGAAGATATGTACCGTAAACAGCCTTTCGCAATGCAGCCAGGATCTGCCTAAGGTGTGATTGGGGAGGGACCCCTATGCTATGTTATGCTCAATTTTTGGCGACCAACAAAAAAAGAAGAATAAAAAATAGATAAGAAATCTACAGGTCTCCTACAAGGAGCATCTTTATGCTTGTCTCGTTTGGCCTGACCTTTGAGTCCATCCCGACAAGGAACGATATCTTTGCTCTCTCTGCAGTCTTTACAAGCTCTCTTTCTATTATGCCGTCAAACACTATGGCATATACGCCTGAAGATAAGCTTTTTATCGTTGTCTGCAGCTCAGATATAGGGACCTTTCCAAGGATATTTAGCTTATCATCGAGTATATGGGCTCCTCTTGTCCCTACAAGATTCTCAAGCATCTCCTTAAAGACCTTCTTCTCCTCACCTGTAGCATCTTTTTTTGACGCAGGCGCGGCCCTTGGTGGGGGTGGCTGCTGGCTTCTTGGTGTAAACTGCCTTTGCTGCTGCCTATAGCCCCCGTGCTGTGGCCTCCTTGCCTCATACATCTGAGGTTTCTCTATCTTATCTATATCCTTCCCTATCTCCAGCTTGAGCTGTTCAACCGAAACCCTGCCTCTTAAGGCCTTATGGATCTCTTTCTTTGTTATCTCCTCTACCTCCTTGCCGTCAGGAGCCATAGAGACAAAGTCTATCTCCGTATTTTTTATAAGGTCCTTTATTATAAGCCTTCCTCCCCTGTCGCCGTCAACAAAAGCCGTAACTACCTTCTTCTTGCTGATTTCAACTATAGTCTCAGGTGTTGATGTCCCGTTCATAGCTATAGCGTTCTTAAAGCCGTGCTTCAGGAGGTTCAATACGTCTGCCCTTCCCTCAACTACTATCACTTCGTCGCTTTCATCCACAGCCGGCCCTGCAGGAAGCCTGTCCTTGCCGTATTCCTGGACCTCCATGACCCTGACAGAATAAGCTACCTCATCTGCCAGCTCCTGTGAATCAGGTATCACACCATCCATCATAGCCTTAAGCAGCTCTTTTGCCCTGCTTATGACAAAGTTCCTCTTGGTAACCCTTACGTCCTCTATGTTCTGGACCTTGATCTTTGCGTTGCAGGGGCCTATCCGCTGTATTATCTCCAATGCAGCAGCTATTATGGATGTTTCGGCCTTATCAAGGCTGGAGGGTATGTTTATGTTGCCGCTTGTCTTTCCGCTTCTTGTATCTACATTTACCTCTATCCTTCCGATTCTTCCTGATCTTTGCAGTTCTCTCAGCTCAAGATCAGCCCCTAACAGCCCCTCTGTCTGGCCGAATATCGCCCCGATAACGTCAGGCCTGTCTACTATTCCCTCTATCTCTATAGATGCATTTACAATATATTTCGATGAAACTGGACTTATTTTTCCCATTTTAATCTTCTCCTATAAGCTTTTATTTTAAGAAAGAGCCAAATACTACCAGCATCTCCAACAATATGAAGTGATGATGATAATCTTAATCAGGCTCCTTCCTTCTTACAACAATCTAAATAGAACAATTTTAGCTCAAATTAAGCCATTTCTTTGCTTTTTTAAGTGAAATAACGTAAATAAATGATTATTAAGCTAAAAATCGCCCTACTCGTCTCTTTTTAACCTTAGTAAGCTTATAAACATGATTGTAGCCCGTTACACTAACTCCCAAGCTCATTGCTTGCATTTAGCGTAAGCTCCATTGAGTACTCTCGTGACGGGCTTTTATAGCCTTTATTTTGGCTATAATATCGTAAAGATTAACTATTATTTAAATCTATGTAAAATAGGGCCCCGTAGAAATCCCTAGGCGTCTGTGCCATGAATGCCATTAATGCCACAGGCATTCATGGCATGGCCAGGACGTCTTAGCTTGCGAAGCAGG
>JAHWIN010000029.1 GCA_019322475.1 Candidatus Woesearchaeota archaeon | reverse complement strand
GTCATATATGTCGTCAAGCTGGCTGAATGCAGCAGCAGCTATCTGCCCTGAAAACCTGTATCCTGCATGAGGAACTATAATTGCTCTGATAGTGCCGTTAAGCTCACCTTTTTTTACATTGTTAAGGTAATTCTGCACAGTGGAACTTAATTCCGCTTCTGTCCCGGGATACCATGACCCTGCTACAGCCTCTTCCCTTACCTTTTTTGCCCTGAAATTATCTGTCCTGTATGATATAAGAAAGATAAGGGCTACTATCATGGCAACTGAAACTGCCTTAATCTTTTTCATTCCCTAAAACCCCCATATGCCTGCAATCTTTTCACCGCAGAACCTGCATACCCCATGCTTTAAATTATTTTCTAAATTGTTCTCTGTTATAGTATAGCCTCTCCTCCCTATAACTGTCTTTCCGCATCTCGGGCAGTATGTGCTTTCAGCCTTGCTTCCCGGAACATTCCCTATATAGACAAACTTCAGGCCTTCTTCCATCGCTGTTTTCCTTGCCTCATCAAGCTTTGCTGCAGGCGTAGGGGGAAGATGCGCCAGCTTGTATTGCGGGTGGAACCTGGAGAAATGCAGAGGGCAGTCGTCAAAGCCGTTCTTATGCAGCCATGATGCCATGTCCCTTATCATCCCAATGTCATCTGTCCATGAAGGTATGACAAGGTTTGTTATCTCCACCCATATGTTCTCTTCCTTTGCAGTCTTCAGGGAGGAAAGGACAGGCTTCAATGATCCTGAGTTCAGCTTATTGTATGTCTTTTCATCAAAGCTCTTAAGGTCTATGTTGGCTGCATCTATCACCCTGCATAATTCCCTCAATGGCTTTTCGTTTATGTATCCGTTAGTCACCCAGACATTCTTAAGCCCCTGCTTTTTTGCCAGCGCTGAAGTGTCATGCATGTACTCATAGAAGGTTGTCGGCTCTGAATAGGTATAAGCTATAGAGCTGGTCTTGTTTTCAAGCGCCAGCCTTACCACATCAGGAGGCATCATGTCATAGTTCTTCGTCTCTTCAGGCTGGAACTGTGATATGGTCCAGTTCTGGCAGTTCAGGCAGCGGAAAGAGCAGCCTGATGTCGCTATCGAGAATATGCTTGATGACGGAAGAAAATGGAACAGCGGCTTTTTCTCTATAGGGTCTACATGCGCAGAGCAGGGGTTTCCGTAAGCTACCGTATACAGCTTCCCCCCTATGTTTACCTTATTCCGGCATATGCTCCTGTCTCCCGGCTCAAGGCTGCACCTGTTAGGGCAGACATTGCACTGCACATTCATGCCGTGTTTTGTGTAATGGTAAGCCTCCCTGCTCCACTTCCATAAGCTGTCAGGAGCCCCTCCCCTGAACGGCCTGCTCGATGAAGAAACATCCCGTTTGAAGATGCGCCCATAGCCATAAGCAGCTGCAGAAATCCCCCCTATGCCTATAAGCCCGAACTTGATGAAATCCCTCCTGGAGATGTTCTTATTAAGGATGCCTGCAGGCTTATCTTTTTCTTTTTTTGCATGCCTGCTGCCCGGCCCTCCTTTTTCATTTGCCGCTGCTTCATCAGGTTTTTTTGGGCTATAAGATGTTGCAGGATCTGTATCCTCATCATGCTCTTTTTTCATATGCATTCTCATGAATCATCAATTTATTTAAATCTTACTGGGATTTTTGAAACCCTTTTGAAATAAATTTATATAGGATACGGCAAACAAGCATCTGTAAGATGGATTTTTTTCAGATAGTGATAATTGCAAGCCTGATAGTATTTATCGCTTTTTTTATCAGGGGCATGACCGGTTTTGCCAATTCCCTGATACTTGTCCCCTTACTGTCATTATTCCTGGATATTAAGATAGTGGTATCGATAGCAGCCATGATTGCTCTTATAGCAGGCATATACCTCTTCCATATCACAAAAGAAAAGATAGAGAAAGAGTTCATCTTCGTTTTGATATTTGTTTTGATAGGAACCTTTATAGGAACCAATTTTTTGGTCAGGTATAGCTCTGACCTCCTGAAAAAGGCTTTTGGTGTTGTTATCATATTGTTCTCTATCCAGATGTTTTTTGATAAAAAGCCTAAGAAGATCAAAAAATATTGGGGAGCGCTTGCAGGGATCATTGCAGGCATCTTAGGGGGCATGTTCACTACAAACGGCCCTCCCCTTGCAATATATTTCGGGAACAAGCTGAAAAAACAGTCGTTCAGGGCAACCCTGAATGTGATCTTCCTGATCGATACTGTCTGGCTTAATGTGCTTTATGTGCTCAGGGGCGTAACAACATTTGAAAACCTCAAGCTCGCGGTCATGCTTCTGCCTGCCCTGCTCCTGGGGGTTTATTTCGGAGCAAAAGCGCATCTTAGGATAGATGAAACATTATTTAAGCGCATTGTTGCAGTGATATTGCTTATTGTAGGGATAGTATTTATCTGAATGCAACCTTTAACACAGGTTTAAGCTTATGCATTATTGATAAATTTTCTTATTTTGCCTAAAGCGCTCGCTTCAATCTGCCTTATCCTTTCCCTTGTAACCCCAAACACCCTCCCTATCCCTTCAAGGGTTTTTTCTTCACCACCCCCAATACCAAAACGCATCTCCATAATCTCCCTTTCATGATCATTAAGGCATGAAAGAAGCTTTTTCGCATCTTTTTTGGCATCGCATCTGGAAAAATCATGAAGCCCATAGCCGCTATTTAGATTTCCATAGTGAACAGGCTGGATAACCTCTACCAGGTTATTATTTTTTAGGTTGTCTCTGTTGTTGCCATAGTATTCGTCTAATGAGATGGCGCCAGATACAATATTCCTCAATAGCATGAAGTCCGCAAAACTGACTTTTTGGCTCGTTTTTTTGCTTATAGATTCCCACACCTCCATATCAGTTGGTTCTCTCTTAAGCTTTTCTTTGAGCATTTCTGTCTCCTTACGGACCTCCAGGGTGTATTCAGTTTTATTTGCCGGAAGCCTGATGCCTCTCCTGCAGTTCCAATAACCTCTACCTATCTCCTTCTTTATGCGAAATGTTGCAAAATAGCTGAATTTTATATTTTTCCTGTAATCATATTTTACAGTTGAGTCCATAAGGCCAACTACGCCTAATGAGAAAGCTACAGCATCGTTGCTTGCTGCAGATGCAACCAGGCTTAAGTTGCTCTTTACTAACTCATTTTTAGCCCCATCTATAGAATTTTCAAGCCAGGATATCTCTCTTAATTTATAATCTATCTCTTCAAGCCTAAGGCCTGTGCTTTTTTCGATATGCCCTGCCAGGCTATCATCCCTTTCGTTCTGCCATCTTGAGAAGGTTTGTTTCAGTTCGGAAGAGACTTCCGATGCCAGCCTATACCACATTCCGATTGAGCAAATCTCCCTATGGATATCTTCTTCAACAAGTTTAACCCTGCTAAGCTCTCCACCACAATTGATTATCCTGCCCCTTTCCGTATAAAGTGGCCCTATTTTTTGGCATAAACCTTCAAATTCCATTCCTTTTGCCCTTACCTCCTCATCAGGGGTCTTTGTACTCATATCGTTCCTAAAGTCCGCTAGGTATCTATAGCCTTTTTCTTCTATCTGTGATTTTATATCTTGCAATTTACATTTCATATAAAAGCTCGGGCTTACGATGCATTCTATGGCTTTGTTTTTCTTATATATGGTTCTTCCAAAGCCTATCTGATCTTCTGCGCTTAGGTTAGGGATCTTACTAATCTCATTCAGATACTTTGGTGGAAGAGTGCCATCACCAATATAGGATAGCCTATCCCTATGACCAAGAGAAATATTCCTTTTTACTACACTTGACTTGTGTGTATCAAAATAGGTGTTGCATTGATTTTTTGGCATTGTTTTTCCCTTTTCAGATCTAGAAAATCAAGCTGGATTTTATAAATCTAACTTTTAAAACCACCCAATAATCACTCCCCCTGCTTCTTCTTCCTTATCCCGCTCCCAATCTTATCCACAACATCAGAAAAAGACCCCACAGGGCAGATATACCTGCACCAGAACCTTGGTATAAAGAAGCATAGCAGGAATATTATAGAAGCTGCTATAGCAGTCCCTGCAACGATGCTGTACCTTCCTATGAAGAAAGGGTTCCTGAACCTTTCATCCATGAGAAGCAAAGAGGCCATAACTATGACAAACGCCAGTATTGCATACCTTATGTTTATCAGCCATCCCGGAAGCCTTATCCTCTTTTTGCAGGCCTTTGCCTGGTATTCCTGGACAGTCCCGCACGGGCATAGCTTATAGCACCAGAACCTTTTGTCCAGGTTAAGCAGGATGAACGATGGTATTATAAACGGCCTTAACTCGCCGAAGACGCATTTCCTTGGGCATGCCCTGCAGAATACAAAAG
>JAHWIN010000002.1 GCA_019322475.1 Candidatus Woesearchaeota archaeon | reverse complement strand
GATAGAGGTTGGATTTTAGTGCAACGTTCGGCGAAGCCGAAAAATCCAAAGTAAAAAATTTGGCGTATCAAGTGCGGAGCACCATTAATTAAAAAAATCTAGGGGTTTGGGTTTATATGATATTAACTGCGTAGTAGTAAACAATAGTAAGATTTATAAACTTTCAAATATAACTGAATCATATGGCAATTGAAAGGATAGTGTATAGTGTATCTCATGGACATGAAAATACAGAAAGAGCAACTAGTTTAATCTCTCCACATGTTACATCTAGTAATAAGGTGGGTCTTGAAGTTTCAGAAGTAGACTTGAAATTGTATGATGAAATTAATTCTAAAAGATTGTCCCCTAATGATGCCAAAAAAGCATTATTGGATGCAATTATTGAAAGATATGATTATGATTATTCTGGAAGGGAAGAAGAGTTGCCTCAACCATTATCTGCTGCACTTTTTTGGCATGGGATATATGATGATTTGAGACAATCTGGTGCTGAAATTAAGGGTTTAGGAAGCGAAAAAAGAATTAGGTTATTGAATCAATATGCAAATGACCATTCGCATGAAGCTTTTATGATGTATTATTTAATTTCAGGTCCTCACTTTGATAATTTATTAACTGAAAGAGTATTAGAAAATGGTTTTGACAGAGTAGTAATCGGTTTAGGTCATGCTGCAAAAGTTGCTGACAAGACTGGTTCAAAATTAGTTGTAGTTGACGGATTACCTCTGGATTTGAAAGAAATGAATGATGCATTTGAAAGAGAGTATCAAAGTGGAAGATATACTCTTCCAGATTTGAGAGATTAAACCCAAACCCCCTTTCGTTTTAGCCAAATTTTTTATTGAAACTAACATCAATTAAACGAAATTACATAAATTTAGGGGTTTAAGCTGCTGAAATACCCTAATTCAAGGGGTGGGGAAGCCTCTGGAAGGGCTTCTGGAAAGAAGGGGTTGGAGATATATTCCAAAAAAGATGTGAAAATCTAAAGGTCGGAGATTTCTGCTCGTTTCACCCGGCAACAGCCTCGGCTGAGCTTAATATGCACTGAAAAGAAAAAGATTTTTAAATGAGCCAATAACCCTAAGAGGTTAGGAAATGTGGGTAGTCGCTTACCTGAATCCTGAATATTATAAGATAAATACCCTAAAGGGCATATGGAGGCGAGAAAATGTCAATGTATAAGTATATCAGAGAGGCATGGAAGCAGCCTAAGAGGAACTTAGGCGAGCTATGGCAAAAAAGGATAGTTGAGTGGAAAAAACAGCCGGCTACAATAAGGATTGATAAGCCGACAAGGATTGACAGGGCTCGTTCTTTGGGTTATAAGGCAAAGCAGGGATTCATCGTAGTCAGGCAGAGGGTCATGAGGCAGAAGAGGCAGAGGCCCAAGTTCTCAAGCGGAAGAAGAAGCAAGCATATGAGAAGGAAGAAGATAGTCAAGATGAGCTATGGATGGATTTCTGAACAGAGGGCGCAAAAAAAGTTCGTAAACTGCACTGTCCTTAACTCATATCCTGTAGGGGAGGATGGAAAATATTTCTGGTATGAGGTTATATTGGTAGACAGGGCGCACCCTTCTATAAAAGCTGACAAGAACATAAGCTGGATATGCGAAAAGAGGGGAAGGGCTGCAAGAGGGCTGACAAGCGCAGCTAGAAGATCAAAGAGCAGATAAGAAGGGGTTATAGATTTTCCCTTCTTTCCCTTATCTTTCCTATAATCTTAAGGAATGCTTTCCTATTATAGTAGATTACAATGGATAAGACAATAACGATCATGACAAAAGAGGCCAGGCCAGGCCTTGACATCAAGGCTCCTCTTCCTGCTACAACCCCTCCTGTAATCCAGCTTAGCCCCTTCTTATAGAAAGGCCTTCTGTCCTCTATTTTGACGCCTTTTATTACATTGCCTGTGATGGGCCTTGATATCTTATCAGGCTCAGTTCTTGAGTTTTCATCTTCACTCACGCCCGTTTCCTGATTTACATAGCTTGGCTTTTCTATTATCTTCTCTGTAGTTTTTTCTATTATCCTTTCTTCTGTAACAACCCTTTCTAGGGTTTCAGGGGGAAGCGTAATAGTATAGTTTCCGGAAGGCATCTCTTCAGAAAGCACTATCTCAGTTTTCTCTCCTGCATCCAGCTTTATCCTCTTGTTTATGAAGTATGTCTGCCCCTCTTTTTCCAGCATTATCGTTGTCCTGTTGTCATACCTTACATTCCCTATGTTCTCTATGACCACCCTGTCTCCGACCATTTCTATGCTTATCTTTTTCAAAGGAAGTATTGTTATTGTTTTTTCATCCTCCAGTCCATTAAATTCTGCTTCAAAAGCGTAATCTCCTGGAGGCAGGCTTGAGTTTAGTGTTAGGGAAAACATGTCATTTGACCTTATTATGCCGTCAAAAACCATTATATCTTCAACAAATAACCCTTCCCTGGACAGGCAGGCATGAACATCCTCATCTATAGGATCCTGGGCCTGGTCAAGCAGTTCTGCCTTTAGCCTTATCTCTTCTCCAGGATAAAACTCTTCCCTGTCAAGAACAAGGCTTATAGATGAAGGAACTGCCCTTACATCTATAGGTATGGCCTCTTCCCTGTGGTTTCCATAAAGGTCTTGGGCTTCTATAAGGATCTCGTGACTGCCGGACCTCATAGTCTCATCTGTAGTCAGCCTGTAAGTAAATTCATCACCATCTATCTCTATTGTACCAGCCTGCGCCCCTATCCTTACGGTTATTGTCCCCTCGCCCATAGGATTGCCATCTTTAGTGACAGAGCCCTGCAGCTTGATGGTGTCTCCTGGAAGGATGTCCGACTTATCGGCCGATACAGAAAGCTCAAGAAGGCCGGATATATCAAACGTATCTGAAACAAGATGGTCAATGTTAACCCCTTCTACAGAATCAAGATTCACTTCTATGGTGCAGGACCCTTCTGTAAACGCCTTTATGGCAGGGACCTCTATAACCTTTTCAATGCCTGCTTCAAGGCTGACTGGCGTTATATAATAAGGAAGCTCCTTTTCATCACACCTTAATGTCAGCTTGACCAAAGCATCTACAGGATCATCAGAGGCTAGTCCCACTAAGAACTCTATATTGTCTCCAAGATGGTATCTGCCCCTTAATGCGCTTGCAACCTCTATAGAAGCTGAAGCGAACGGCAGTGATATGAGAAACAGGATCAGGAACAGGGAAGGCTTCATAGCTCCAGCCTCCTGTCTATATGGTCGGCTATCTCTTTTAGGTCTTTGCACGCCCTTTCGATGTCTTTTTCTATCTCGCTTACTAACGCCTTAAGATTGTCTACACGCAGTATATATTTATGCTTTACAGGGATGACTATGCCCGATTCTATAAGCTTGTTTATGTGGTGGATGACTGTTCCTCTGGTCAGGCCCAGCCTCGAAGCCAGCTCATCAGAGCTTACAGGGTATTTCCTTTTTGCTGACTTAAGAAGCTCGATAAAGACCCTGAAGCATGACTTGTCCTTGTCCCTCAGGTTAAAAAGGCCTAACGACCTCCCGAACCACTGCAATTCCTTATTTATAGTCCTTTCGTTGGGTTTTCCTGAAGCCAGGATAGTGACCTTTTGGTGATATACCCTTATCATTCTAGCCTCTTTTCAATCCTTTCTCTATTATTGGCGGATAAAACTGGTTTCATCCATAAAATGAAGGTTGCCATCAATTTGTGGGCAATACATTAAAAACTATAATATTTATATAGCCTGATTGATTCCCCATGAACTATGTTTCTATGCTGACTATATAAATCTTTTGGTGATATATATACTTAAGAATATAAATCTTTAAATATAAGTTAAGCTTAACCCTACTTTGTTGATTTAAGGTCAACAAAAACAGACAAATTAAAAAATACAGACAAGTGCGGATAAACAGATAAGAGGTGAAAAAGATGATATTAGACCCATTTGAGGAGCTAAGGCGGATGCATGGCGAGATGGACCGTGTTTTTGAAAAGGTTTTCAGGCCTGTAAGGCATGAAAGCAGGGCATTGGAGCCGTCAAAAAAGGCAAGGGTTCCTATAAGCAGCATAAAAGAGACAGACAAAAAGATAATAGCGAAGATAGAGCTGCCGGGGATACCTAAAGAGAACATAGAGCTTAATGTCAGGGATGACTCTATAGAGGTCAAGGCAGCCCAGAAAGCTGAGAAAGAGGTAAAGAAAAAAGGGATGTACAGCTACCAATCGAGCGCTTCACAGTTCTACAGGGTGATGCCTTTGCCTGCAGAGGTAAAAGCAAATGAGGCATCTGCCGAGTTCAAAGACGGGCTGCTGAAGGTTGAGATCCCAAAGGCAAGGGCGATAGAGCATAAGAAGCCAAAAAGGATAAGCATCAGATGACGAAAAGGCTTAAGATGAAGGAAGAAAAACCCAGGAAAACAAAGCAGAAGGAGCCAAAAAAAGAGGATAAGGATAAGAAGATAACCGAACTTACAGAGACGCTGCAAAGGCTTCAGGCAGAGTTTGAGAATTACAAGAAATATGTAGAGAAGTCACAGGCAGAGCTTAGGAGGTACGCGGCTGCAGGCATCATAGAGACGCTGCTTCCTGTCCTTGACTCGTTTGAACTGGCATTGAAGAACACCGCAGACAAGGAAAAGCTTGTCCAGGGAATAGAGCTTATCTTCTCCCAGCTTTATTCGCTGCTGGAAAAGGAAGGGCTGAGGAAGATAGATGCAAAAGGGAGATTAGACCCTAACCTGCATGATGTCCTTTTAAAGGCGGAGTCTGACAAGGAAGAGGATACGATACTGGAAGAGCTGCAGAAAGGGTATATGCTCAATGACAGGGTGATAAGGCACAGCAAGGTAAAGGTAAGCAAGGGAAAAACCAATGCAAAAACAGGCAAATAAGCAGTATGCCAAGAAGGGCAAAGAAAAGAAGAAGGAATGAAAAATCGAGATAACAAAAAAAACATCCAAAGAGGAGATCTTAAGGCTAGGGAAAGGATGCAGGCGATGCGGCCATTGCTGCGGATACGGGTCAGGATTTTTGGCTGAGGATGACACTAAAAACATATCAAAGCTTTTAGGCATAAACGAGAAGGAGCTCAGGGAAAAGTATCTGGAGGAAAAAGAGCTTTTCAACACCAGGGTGCTGAGGCCTAAGCTTATAAAAGAAGGAAAGAAAGGAGAGGTGCCTTACGGCAGATGCATATTTTTAGAGAAAAAAAGGTGCAGGATACATGAGGCAAAGCCGTTCCAGTGCAGGGTAGGAAACTGCAGCGATCATGGTGAAAGCCTTGGCATATGGCTTATGCTCAATTGCCTGGTCAATAAGGATGACCCTGAATCAGTAAGGCAGTATGCATCTTACCTCAAAGCAGGAGGGAAGACCATCAAAGGAGGTAAGCTTGAAGAGATAGTTCCTGAGAAGGAAAGATTAAGGAAGATATTGAGCTTTGAGGAGCTGAGATGACAGAAGAAAAAAGGGTAAGGGCGACTGCCTGCGCTATCATAGAAAAAGGAGGAGATGTGCTTCTTGTAAAAAGGGGCACTGGACCTTTCGAGGGAATGTGGTGCCTTCCTGGAGGGCATATCGATTTCAGTGAAAAGGCTGAAGATGCAGCCAGAAGGGAAGTTAAAGAGGAGACAGGGCTTGCCATAAAGAACCTAAAATTCATGGGATACAGGGATGAGATATACCCTGAGATAGGATGGCATGGCGAAGTACTGGTCTTCTTATGCCATGTCATGGGTGAAGAGAAGATAGATGGAGAGGAGATAACAGGGATAAGGTGGGCTGCTCTTGATGAAGCGATGAATATGAAGCTTGCTTTCGGGCATGAAAAAACGCTAAGGGAGCATAGCCAGAAGATAAGGGATACAACAAGGGACACAAAAACGGAGGATAAGAATGGCTGAAGAAAAGATAAACCTGAACATAAATGAGGGAGATGCTTTTTATGCTCATGAGCTAAGCATAAATTTCAATCCGCTGCAGTTCGTATTTGACTTCAAGAGCGTAACCCCAAGAGTGGACCCAAGAAGCAGGGACAAGGCGTCTATAGTGCTTAAACATAATGTAATACTATGCGACCCTTACCATGCCAAAAGGGTGTATGGGCTTTTAGGGGATGTTATCAAGAAGTATGAAAAAGAGTTCGGCAGGATAGAAAAGCCAAAGGCGCTCCAGGTCATAGAGAAAAAGAGCAAAAAAGAGGCAAAAAAGACAAAAAGCAGAGAGAAGATAGAAACTCCAAGCTACATAAGCTAAGAAACAAAGAAAGGAAGGAAGAGACCGCCTGACCCTTAAGATAAAGCATAAGGGAAGGCGAACCAAAAACTATCAAAAACCAAGGAAGGTGGTAAACATGGCAGAAAAACAATCAAGAAAAGAAAAGATAATCGGAATAGATCTGGGGACGAGCAACAGCGCATGCGCTGTGCTGCAGGCCGGAAAGCCGGTAATTGTGCCGAGCGCTGAAGGGACCACGCAATATGGGAAAGCGTTTCCTTCTGTCGTAGCTTTCACAAAAGACGGGCAGATGCTGGTAGGGGAACCTGCGAGGAGGCAGGCTGTATCGAACCCGGAAAGGACAATAACCGCTGCAAAAAGGAAGATGGGGTCTGACTTCAAGTACAAGATAAACGAAAAAGAATATACTCCGCAGCAGATATCCGCATTCATACTTCAGAAGATAAAGAAGGATGCAGAGGAGTTTGTAGGAGAGCCTATAAAAAAAGCTGTGATAACAGTACCAGCTTATTTTGATGACGACCAAAGGCAGGCTACAAAGGACGCAGGGACTATTGCCGGGCTGGAGGTAGTGAGGCTTGTAAACGAGCCTACAGCAGCATCCATGGCATACGGCCTTGACAAGTCAAAGCAGGAGCATAAGATACTTGTATTTGACTTTGGAGGAGGAACATTGGATGTAACGATAATGGAGTTCGGGGATGGTGTTTTTGAGGTAAAGTCCACAAGCGGAGACACTCAATTAGGAGGGACTGATATGGATGAGACCCTGATGAACTTCATAATAGAGGATTTCAAGAAGAAGAACGGGGTAGACCTAAGCTCGGATGACACAGCAATACAAAGATTAAGGGAAGCTGCAGAAAAGGCAAAGATCGAGCTCAGCACAACAACAGAGACTGACATAAACCTTCCTTTCCTAACACAGAAGGACGGCAATCCTGTACATCTTCAGATGAGGATAAACAGGGCAAAGCTTGAGGAGCTTGTAGAGCCAATAATAAGGAAGTGCAACTCCCCTATAGAGCAGGCCATAAAGGATGCAAAACTTGAGAAATCCGGCATCGACAGGATAATCCTGGTAGGTGGGCCGACAAGGATGCCCATAGTGAGGAAGTTTGTCGAGGATTTCATAGGCAAGAAGGCAGAAAGAGGGGTAGACCCTATGGAGTGTGTTGCGCAGGGAGCTGCAATACAGGCTGGCGTACTGGCAGGAGAGGTCAAGGACATACTTCTGCTTGATGTAACTCCATTGACATTAGGGATAGAGACCCTGGGAGGGGTAAGGACAGAGCTTATCCCAAGAAATACGACAATCCCTACAAAGAAATCACAGGTCTTTTCCACAGCATCAGACAACCAGCCTGCTGTAACAATCAACGTCCTTCAGGGAGAAAGGCCTATGGCAGGGGACAACAAGTCCTTAGGAAGGTTTGACCTTGTAGGGATACCTCCTGCTCCAAGAGGGATCCCCCAGATAGATGTCACATTTGACATAGATGCAAACGGCATTGTCCATGTCTCTGCAAAAGACCTTGGAACAGGGAAAGAGCAGTCGATAAAGATAACCGCTTCGCAGAAGCTGAATGATGAAGAGATAGAAAAGATGAAGAAGGACGCTGAGCTTCATGCAGAGGAGGACAAGAAGAGAAAGGAGAAGGCGGATACCCTGAATGAGGCAGAAAGCCTTGTCAACCAGTACGAAAAAACATTAAAGGACATGGGGGACAAGGTTGACAAGAAACAAGTCGAGCCTATACAGAAGGACATCGACGGCCTTAAGGAGCTGCTTAAAGACAAGGAGAAGAACTATGAGCAGATCAAGAAGGCAAAGGAAGGCCTTATAGAGAAATTCCAGAAAGTCTCCCAGGAGCTCTACAAGAAAGCTGCAGAGGAGCAGGCAAAGAAGCAGCAGGAAGAGCAGGCAGGGGCAGAAAAGGGAAAGGGGAAGGAAGAAAAGAAGGATGACAATGTTGTGGATGCAGACTATAAAGTAGATGATGACAAGAAAGGCAATAAGAAAAAGAAATGATCTTTTTCTTTTATTTTTTCTTTTTTAAATGAAAATCCTGGCTATAGACGGAAGCCCGAGGACGGGCAATATCAGCTTTATGCTAGATGTTATCCTGGATTCTGCAGGGAAAAACGGGGCGGAAACATCCCTCATAAGGCTAAGGGAAAAGAAGATCGAGTTCTGCAGCGGAGGGGATTACTGCTGCCCTAAAACAGGAGTATGCGTAATAAATGATGATATGAAGGGCATATACAAGGAAATGGATAATGCAGACATCCTGATCCTTGCTTCCCCCTGCTATTTCAGCAATGTTTCAGCTATGATGAAGAACTTCATGGACAGGTGCAACCCTTACTGGTTCAACAGGAAGCTGAAAGGAAAAAAGGCTTTTCTTATAGGAACCGGAGGCTTTGAGAAGTCAATAAAAAAGATGATAATGATAATGGGGGAGTTTACAGGGATACTGGGGATGGAAGAGACAGGATATTATCTTGCAAAGGCCAATAAGAAAGGGGATGTTGAGAAAAATCAAAAGCTTATTAAAGAGCTTAAGGATATGGGGATAAGATTAGGAATATCGGGGGAGTAAAATGACAAAAGACTATTACAAGATACTGGGAGTAGACAAGAATGCAACTAAAGAGGATATCAAGAAGGCCTATAAGAAGCTGGCAAGAAAATACCACCCCGATGTCAACAAGGATGATGGGGCAGCAGAAAAATTCAAGGAGATAAACGAGGCTGCGCAGGTCCTTGGTGATGATGCAAAAAGAGGGCAGTATGACCGGTTTGGAAGTGCAGAAGCGTTCAAGCAGGCATCAGGATTCAGGGGGTTTGATTTTTCTGATTTTGGCGCTGACTTTACGGATTTTGCTTCTTTTGACTTCGGAGACATATTTGACAGGTTTTTTGGGGGGGGCGGCCGATTCCGCACGGCAAGGAGGAGGGAAGAAGCCAGAGGGTCTGACCTAAGATATGACATGGAGATAACATTGGAGGAGGCTGCTTTTGGGGCTGAAAAAGAGATATCCATACCGAGAAATGAGCAATGCCCTGAATGCAAAGGATTAGGTGCAAAAAACAAGGATGACGTAGTAAGCTGCCCTGAGTGCGGCGGCTCCGGTGTTTCAAGGGTAACACAAAGGACGCCTTTCGGCATGTTTGCAACTACAACTACCTGCAGAAAATGCCATGGTGAAGGCAGGTATATAAAAGAAGAATGCCCTAACTGCGACGGAACAGGGCTTGTCCATGAGAGAAGAAAGATAAAGGTAAAGATACCCAAGGGGTCTGAGGAAGGGACAAACCTGAGGATATCCGGAGAGGGTGAAGCAGGCAGAAGGGGGGCCTCTTCAGGAGACCTTTATATAGTGCTTCATATGAAGAAGCACAAGACCTTTGAAAGGGACGGTGATGACCTGTTTATAGAGGTCAAGATACCTTTTACTACGGCAGCTTTAGGGGGGGAGATAGATGTGCCTACATTAAAAGGGGATGCTAAGCTAAAGATACCTGCGGGCACACAATCAGGAACTATGTTCAAGATGAATGAGATGGGTGTCCCTTTCCTGCATGGAGACGGAAGGGGCGATGAGCTGGTAAAGGTCGATATCGATGTCCCTACAAAGCTGAACTCAAAGCAGAAAAAGCTTCTTAAGGAGCTTGAAGGTGCAACCAGGAAGAAAGGGTTTTTCGGGTGATAAGATTTCTTATTTTAGTGATATCTTCTCATAGGAAAGAAATAAGCTAATAGTAAAAACAGCACAGGCATTCTTCAAGCCTTTGTGTTATGCCTCCCTGTCGTTAATCCTCTTTATCCTTTCTACGCCCCCCATCTTTTCTATGCAAAAAGACACTTCCTTAGGAACCAATTCTTTCCAGTTGCCTCCATGAAGCATCCTTTTTCTTATCTCTGTTGCATTGATGAGGGGGATGAGGCTTATCCTCCTTACATCGATGCCTTTTTCCCTGAAGAGCCTTTCTGTCTTCCTGTTTCCTGTGTATACCCTGCTAAAAGGAGGAACTGCCTTCCTGACATGGCCTACCCACCTGCTGTCATCGTTGATGTCAGGGACAGGGACTATATCATAGTTTTGGATCTTGTGGAACCTTAAGGAGCTGGAGATCATATCTTTTCTTTCTTCATATGCAAAGGGGTTGTCTTTTGTCCCTGATTCCTGGGAGCTTCCTATGGCGATGATAACCTTGCCGCATTCCCTGAGGGCCAGCTTTACATCAGAAAGGTGCGCATTATGGAAAGGCTGGAAGCGGCCTATGAAGAGTGCTGTTTTCATTTTAATGCTATCTTACAATATCCACTTTTCCTGCCTTATGCCTGTTCTTTTCTATCATGGCCCTTATCTTCCTGCTTTTCGGCTTGTTTCCCTTTAGCATAAGGTCTATATTCTTATAGGTCTCTCCTATCTCTTTCTCATCGGTGTGGCCGTGGAAAAGCTCTGCAGAAGGGATCTTGTGTATTATGCTTTTTGGGAGGTTCAGGTATCCTGACATTTCCCAAACATCTGTCTTGTATAAGCTGCCTATAACCTCTAAGTCGCATGCTCCGTCACCATATTTTGTGAAGTAGCCAAGGGCAAGCTCTGTCTTGTTTGACGTCCCTATGACCAATGCGCTGTGGGTGTTTGCATAATTGTAGAGTATAACCGCCCTTATCCTTGCTTTTGTGTTTATCAAAGCGCTTTTGTTCTGCCTCCAGGGCATTATCTTCCTGAACTGCTTCAGAAAAGGGTTGATAGGGATTATGTGATATCCTACATCCAGAAGCCTGCATAACCTGACTGCGTCCTGGACATTTATCCTTTTTGTCAGGCCTTTCTCAGGCATGATCAGTGCAGTTATGTTCCTGTTTCCTAAGGCATCTGATGTGAGCCTTAATGCCAGGGCTGAATCTATCCCTCCGCTAAGTCCCAGGACTGCCTTCTTAAGCCCTGCTTTTTTGAAATAGCCCCTTATCCCGGTTACAAGCCTATCATACTGTTTTTTCATAGGTTATATAACAAAAAAGATATATTTATAAATATTGCCTTAAAATAACCTTCAACATGAAATGCAGCAACTGTAAAAAGGAAAGCGCATGGCTTGAAGTGATAGGCTCTGATTTCATATGCAAGAAATGCGTCAATAAGCATAAGATAATGGGGCTCGTATTTAGGACACATATCGACACGTTCCAGTTCCTTCTAAGAAAGTTTGAGCCAAAAAATTACTGTGAATTCATGAAGATAACAAGAAACGAGGTTGAAAAATTGGTTAACCTTAAAAAGTACGGCATATTTTTAAAGACCACAAATGTTGTTGAGCTTGACTGAGAAAGAGTGGAAAGAACGCATCAATAGATTTTCTACAAGGCTTCTAAGGAAAAAGCATGATGAGATACTTGAGGATACTAAGAGGCTGATTCTTGAAGCGGTGAAAAAGAATATCCCTAAGGGGCGCTTCGGCATCCTCTTTTCAGGCGGTGTTGACAGCACATTAATAGCCAAGATATGCAGGGACAAGGGAGAGGATTTTACCTGCTATACATCTGCCCTTAAAGAAAAAGGGATGAAAAAAGCAGAGGATGCTGAATATGCAAAAAAGGCCGCTGATATTTTTGGGCTTGATCTGAGGGTAAAGACGATAGGGCTGGATGAAACAGAAAGGCATGTAAAAAAGATACTTAAGATACTGAAAGAGCCTAATGTCGTAAAGGTGGGTGTTGCGCTTCCTTTTTTCCTGGCTTTTGAGGAAGCCAAAAAAGATAATATAAAGGTCATGCTTTCAGGGTTAGGGCCTGAGGAGCTTTTTGCAGGGTATGAAAGGCATGAAAAGGCAAAAAACATAAATAAGGAATGCTTAAAAGGGCTGTTGAGCATGCATGAACGGGACATAACAAGGGATCTTGCTATCGCAAGAGCCAATGGTATAGTGCTTAGGGTCCCATATCTGGATGAAAGGCTGGTAGAGTATTCATTAAGGATCCCTGCAAGGTTCAAGTTGGGAAGGAAAGGGAACAAGCTTATCTTAAGGGAAGCTGCTGAGGATATGGGCTTAGGGGATTTTGCATGGAGGAAGAAAAGGGCGGCACAGTATGGGTCCAGGTTTGACAGGGCTATACAGAAGCTTGCAAAAAGAAAAGGGTTCAAGCATAAGAAGGATTATCTTAAGATCCTGTTGGAGGAGGATGCAATATGAAGATCGGGGCTTTGGTTTCAGGGGGGAAGGACGGCTGGTATGCTGCGTATAAGGCCAGCCAGGAGAACGAGCTTGTTTGCCTGGTTGCGATAAAATCAAGGAACAAGGAGTCTTATATGTTCCATATACCCAATATCGAGCTGGTCAGGGTACAGGCAAAGGCAGCAGATGTCCCCTTGGTGTGGTGGGAAACAGAGGGCATAAAGGAGGAGGAGCTTGAAGACCTAAAGCAGGCCATAGAGATAGCCAAGGAAAAGTACAGGATAGAGGGGCTTGTCTCAGGGGCAATAAGGTCAAATTACCAGAAAGAGAGGATAGATAAGATATGCTGCGAGCTTAAGATAAAATCGATAACACCGCTGTGGCAGATAGATGAAGAGCTCTATCTTAATGAGCTTATCAAAAGGTGCAATGTTATAATAACAGGGATAGCTGCAGACGGCCTTAAGAAAGAATTTTTAGGCATGAGGATAGGGCTTACCTTTATGGACAGGATGAGGTCTTTGAACGTATCTCCTATAGGAGAAGGGGGGGAGACAGAAAGCTTTGTACTTGACTGCCCTCTTTTCAAGGAGAAGATTGTTGTGGAGGAGGCTGAGAAAGAGATGGAATCTGAGTTCTGCGGCGTGTATAATATCAAAAAGGCCAGGATTGAGGAGAAGTGAATTTGATTTAGGACTAATCATCGTATATTTTTCTGATTTTTTTGCCCCAGCAGGAATCCTGGAAAGAAATTGAGCTTATAGGATTCTCCATATAGAGGTATTCTTTCTATCGACCGTATCAATGACTTGAATCTCTGGCGTATCTCTAATTCGATTTTCCGGTATATCTGCAGAGCGCTTACCTCTATCTGTATCTCAAGATCCCATTCCCCCAATGTTTTTACTACTGCAACAACGTTCGGATGGACCCTTAAGTAATCCACCAGCTTATCTTCTATCTCAGGAATGACATTGTGGGTCTTGATAGCGATTATAAAAGCACTTTTTTCGGTTTTAGATATGTCCAAAGAAGGCCTAAACCCCCTTATTATCTTCCTTTCTACCAGATCATTGATCCTTTTTATCACGGTCTTTGCTGTCAAGCCAAGCTTGTTCCCTATCTCAACAGCAGCCATCCTTGCATTTTCTGCAATAAGGCTGAGTATCTCAAGGTCTATCGCCTGTATAAGCTCCGGCTTTCTATCCCCCCCTATAATCTCCTGAGGGGGTGTTGGGGCTGAAGAGGAAAAGAGGTATTTCCTCCCGAAATGGATAAGGACTATGGAAGTAAGTATCGTGTAGTTATCCAGCTGATTAGGGAATTCCCTCAGTATCCCCTTCAGGGCCTTATTAAAACTAGATGGGTTCATGGCAAAGAAGGTGCATATTAGGTCGTATCTTCCCCCGCATCCTGATACCCATGATGTAGACGGATCATCTTTCAGGTATCTGACAAGCTCTTTGAAATCCTGCTCGTTTGTATAGCTGACCTTAAAATAAACCCTAAAGTGGAGGACATCAAACTTAGAATAGTCTATCAAAGCATAGAAACGTTCGATAATCTTTTTTCTTATGAGGGATTCAACTGTGTAGCTGACCCTTTGCTGGCTCATCCTTGACCTTTTTCCAATCTTCGAGAAAGGGTACCGGGAGTTTTTTTCCAGCTGCCTTATCACTGACTGCTCTGTGGGTGTAAGGCGATATTTTTTTTCCATGTTTTTGTTATATTGGATCAAGATTATATAAAATTAACTTTTTTACAAGAATAAGTTAATCCATTGCAGGAAAATTTTACAAAAAGAATCTTAAAATGACGCAACCAGGAATAGAAACCAAAGACTGCTACCTAAGCTTAGAAGACTTGTACTGGTGCTCCTTGTAGGGGCCTATCCTTATAATCCTGGGGCTCATCTTCCTTTTTTCCATCTCTTCCTTAAGGGTGTCTGCGAACTTTCCCTGGTCATATCCCAATGCTATTACGTCGGGGTTTATCTCTTCTATGATCTCGTATTTGTCTGTCTCGTAGCCGAGCATGACCTTGTCAGCTATCTTCAGGTCCCTTATGTTCTCCACCCTCTGCCTTTCATCATATCTTGGCTGGAATCCCTTGACCTCTTTAAAGGTTGAGTCCCTGGCTATCACAACAATAAGGGTGCTGCCTAACTTTTTGGCTTCCCTTAAGAAATATATGTGGCCGGGGTGGAGTATATCAAATGAGCCGAAAGCCATAACGGTTGTCATGGGCAATGGGAAACATGCAGGATATATTAAGCTTTTGCTAAAACTTAAAATTCCATCCTTCAGAAGAATATTTCTTTTTCTCCAAGGCTTCTGCTGATTCCAACTCTTTTTTGGCCAGGCTGTCTTCAATGAACTCTATATTATGCACCTTTTTGAAGCCTTCTACCATGGATTGCCTTACTTTTTCGTAATCGACCTTTTCTTGCAGCCCATCATTTATGGATGTCATCCTTGAGGCTGCTTTTTTGAGAAGCCCGGGGCTAAAGCTCTTGAACAAAGAGCAGTACTTCCTGATGTCTATGCCTATCAAGACGGCGCCATGCTGCAGCAGCTTTCCACCCACCCTTTTCTGGGCAGAGCCGACTATCTTTTTTCCATCAACAAGAATTTCATACCAGGAGGGGTCATTGAAGCATACCTGGCTTTTTTCCCCCTTTTCAACATCCTCATTCATGACTGCGTCTAATCCGAGGGCCTTTAAGCCATGCAGCAGGGCCCTGCTTATCTCCCTATAGCTTTCAACGATACCTTTCGGCATCCTGGACTCTTCTGTTATAAATGAGTATGTGAGCTCATCATCGTGGAGGACTGCGTTGCCTCCTGTCATGCGCCTTACCATGCTGATGTTGTTTTTCTTCAGCGCTTCAAGGTCAAAGCTGCTGATAGGCTGAAAATGCCCTATGCTCAACCCAGGAGGGCTCCACCTGTAGAAACGGAGGACAGGGAGCTTAGAGGACAACAGAGCTTCATCTATTGCCATGTTCATCGAAGGGGTGTTGTATCCTGTGTCTATAAGGCGGAATCTCATCTTAACCTATTTTGCACCTTATCGCTGCTTAATTCCCTGATAGCATCTGAGGCTATCCATCTTGCGGATTTAGAGCTTATCTTAGATATCTCCCTGGCTTTCCTTAGGGCCGCTTTATTCAAAGTTATGTTTCTTTTGCCGATCTGCCTCAAAGCCCAGTTGACCGCTTTACGGACAAAGTTCCTCTCATCTTGGGAGTTCTTTTTTATTATCTCGAGGAAATTGATAAAGACCTTATCTTCTGCTTTCTTATCATGCACAGCAAGGACAGCCATCATCACAAATCCTGCCCTTTTTACAAACTCCGCCTCTCTTTTTACCCATTCTCGGGCTTTTTTATAGGCTAAACCGGTCTTGTCAAAGAGGTTAGAGCAGCACTGGTCACATAGGTCCCATGACTTAAAGCCCTTAACAATCTTTTCCATAAGGGCTTCGTCTGTCTTTTCAGGGTCTGCTACAAGGCATGCCAGAAGCCTTGCTTCATGGACCTTTGTATCCCATAGCTCCAATGCCAGCTTATGGTCTTTTCCAATCCTTTTTGCCATATCCCTCAATACATAGATACTTACCCCTATCTCTCCAGGGATAGCAAATCTCCTCATGCCATCTATGTTCTTTTTGCTGTAATGCTTTTTTAATTCTTTAAGTATATTGTCAGCGTTCATCTTAAGCGTATCGCTCATCCGTCTTTTTGTTGACAGATCGACCATAAGCATCCCTGGAATTAAAGGGTCGGGACCTTTAGGCATCATATCATCTCAAAGCCCTTTCTGCATGGTAGCTGCTCCTTACCAAGGGGCCTGATTCAACATGGGTGAATCCCAGATTATATCCTTCCTTTTTTAGGCCTTCAAACTCTTCTGGTGTGTAGTATCTTTCAACCTTTGAAAGATCAGCTCTTGGCTGGAGGTACTGGCCTATCGTAAGTATGTCAACCTTGACTAACCTTAAGGTCCTCATAACCTTCATTATCTCTTCTTTAGTCTCCCCTAAACCTACCATAAGGCTGGACTTTGTCATCTGCTTAGGGTCTATCTCCTTTATATTTTTAAGAAATACCATCGACCTCCTATAATCTGCCTGGGACCTTACCATGGGGAAGAGCCTTTCGACAACCTCTATGTTATGGGCAAAAACATCGGGCTCTGCGCTCAATACGCTCTTTATCGAGGGTATGTTTCCCATGAAATCGGGCGTAAGAACCTCTACCTTAGCTTCTGAAGTTTTCCTGACAGCCTTTATAGACTCCTTGAACATTCTTGCCCCTCCGTCTTTCAGGTCGTCCCTTGTAACAGAGGTTATAACAGCGTACTTTAGATCCAGCTTTTTTATTATATCTGCTATCCTTTGGGGCTCTTTGAAATCAACCTTGGAAGGGGTGCCATGCTTAACATTGCAGTAAAGGCAGTTCCTTGTGCAGATATCGCCCAATATAAGAAATGTTGCTGTTCCGTGGTTCCAGCACTCGCCTATGTTGGGGCATCTTGCCTCTTCACAGATCGTATGGACAGAGTTTCCTAACATGCCTTTCAGCCTATTGTATGATCCTGGGGAAGGCATATTGACCTTTAGCCATTCTGGTTTCATCATAAAAAAGAACATAAGCTGTTTTAAAAAGATTACTAAACCATAAGGTAAAGCTGTTAAGTTTGCTATCAGGCAACATCCAGAGCGTATAGCGGCGTAGCACAGTGGCACCCTGCATGCCGCATGCGGCAAGCGGAGTGCCACTGTGCTACAGCAGCACTCATCACTAAAATGTATCCTTTAGAACTTTACACTAACGAATCTTTCTTAAGCCCAATTCAGCAGCCCTTACCAAAACATCATAGTAATCTGAAAGGGCAGGGCAGTATGCAAGCTCCAGGTCTGCTATATCCCTTAAATTAAACCCTGCCTTTATCGATGCTGACACTATGTTTATCCTCTCTTTTGCACCAGGGCCTATTGCCTGAGCGCCTATCACTTTTCCTTTTTCATCTGCAATAAGCTTTACTGCCAGCTCTTCGCTGGAATGTGCAAACCATTCCGGAAGGACCTTTCCCTTGGCCTTTCCTGCTATAGGCTTTATGCCATATCTGCCTGCAAAATAAGAATTGAATCCTACTGCTGCAATCTCTATATCCCCTATAAGGGAGGTGAATGTGTTGAGGATGCCGGGATAAGACTTTTTTGCTCCGGCAGCGTTTGCCCCTGCTATCACTCCCTGCTTATATGCGTTGTTTGCCATCTGGGAGGGCATCTTTTCGTTGTTTATCAATGAGCTTACAGAACAGCAGTCCCCTGCTGCATAGACATCTTTTATCGAGGTTTGCATCTTTTGGCTGACTTCTATGCCCCATTTTGAGGTTTTGATTTCGCTTTTTTCTATGAAAGGGATATTAGGAACTACTCCTGCTGCTGCAACTACAATGGCTTTTTCAGTTATCTCTTCTACCTTTTTTCCCAATTCAAGCATTATCCCTTTTTCCTTAAGCTTTTCCTCCAAAATAGAAGATATATCAGGGTCTATTGCTTTTGGAAATGCTGAAGGGAGCATGTCTATGACCTTTACATCCATCCCTTTTTTCTTCAGGGCTGCTGCTGTCTCCAGGCCGATGGCGCCTGCGCCTATTATGACTGCCTTTTCCCCTTTTTTTATGCTTTTGCTTAGCTCTTCTGATGAGTTTAGGTCGTGGACAGTGAATATCTTATTATCCGTCTTTATAGGCGGGATAAAAGGCTTAGAGCCTGAGGCTATTATGAGCTTTGTGTAGCTTATCTTCTGGACCTTATCTTCCTTTTTATAATCAATAGTCTTTTTGCTGAAGTCTATGCTTTTGACTGTGCAGCTTTTTAGAAGATTCATCCCCATCTTACCTGCGCTTATATCATGCTTCAGTCCTGAGAAATCAGGCATCTTTCCCTCTAATGTGAAAGGGAGGCCGCACTGATGCATAAGGCCAAAATCCTTTTCATCGATTATAGTTATCTCTGCAGACCTGTCCTGCTTTTTTGCTGCCAGCGCTGCTCCAAATCCTGCTGCTCCAAGGCCCAATATAACTATCTTTTCCATGATAGAGCAAGAAGAAGAGGTTTAATTTAAAAGTTTCTATATGTTTTCCTTGTTTTTTATTTTGGGTAACTGTTAAAACCACATGAACTTTTTCGTTACCAGCTTCTTTGGAGAGGTTATGCTTATGCTTCCTTTGCAAACGCCAAAGATCCCTAAGAAAACTTCATTCATACTCTATGGTTGCAGGCGGCTTCTGAGATATGTCATAGACTACACGGTTGACGCCTTTAACCTCGTTTATTATCCTGTTTGAGAGATTTTCCAGAAATGAGTAAGGGAGCTTTGCCCAGTCAGCTGTCATGGCGTCCCTGCTTGTCACTGCCCTTAATGATATTATATTTTCATAGGTCCTTGAGTCTCCCATAACGCCTACGGTCTTTACAGGGAGCAGAACTGCAAATGCCTGCCATACCTTGTCATAGAGGTTATTTTTCTTCAGCTCTAAGATGAAGATGTGGTCTGCTTCCTTTAGGGTCTGTATCCGTTCAGGGGTTATCTCCCCTATAATCCTTACAGCCAGCCCAGGGCCGGGAAAAGGGTGCCTGTACAAAAGCTCTTTCGGAAGGCCGAGCTCTTCTCCAAGAAGCCTGACGTCATCCTTATAGAAATCCTTTAAAGGCTCTATAAGCCTTAACTTCATCTTCTTTGGAAGGACAACATTATGGTGGCTCTTTATCTTGTCAGCCTCTTTTGAAGGCTGTGCGGACTCTATCCTGTCAGGATAGATCGTCCCCTGGGCCAGGAACCTTATCTTTTCGTATTTTTCCTCCAGTAATCTTGCCTGCTTTTCAAAAACCCTTATGAATGTATCTGCAATAACCTTTCTTTTCTCTTCCGGATCTGATATCCCTTCCAGATTTTTAAGGAATACAGAAGAAGCATCTACATATCTTATGCTTAAGCCCAGATTATCGTACCTTTGCCTGACTATCTTCACCTCGTTCTTTCTTGTCAGGCCGTGGTCTATAAAGACGCCATGGAGTCGTTTTCCTATCGCTTTAGATATCAAAGCTGCGGCAACTGTCGAATCAACACCTCCAGATATGCCCATCATCACGTGGCTGTCTCCTGCCTCTTTTTTTATACCCTCTATCAGCTGCCCCGCCATATCCTTTATATCGAAATCTTTTTCAGCCCTGCATATCCCGAAGATGAAGTTTTTGAGGATCTTATCGCCATTTATCGTATGAGTAACTTCCGGATGGAACTGGACTCCGTAGATATTTTTCTTTAGGTTTCCTATAGATGCATTCTTGCATGAGGCTGTAGATGCCAGGGAGATAAAGCCTTCCGGAAGCTCTTCAACAGAATCCCCATGGGACATCCAGACCTGCTCTTCTTCTTTCAATCCTTTGAACAAGGCGCACCTATCCCTTATCTTCAGCATTGTCTTTCCGTATTCCTTTACCTTGTTGGGCGATATCTTTCCGCCTAACTGCTTTCCTATAAGCTGCTGGCCGTAGCATATCCCCAATACAGGCAGTCCTAATCCGAGAATCTCTTTGCTGGAGGTGGGGGCTTTTGGAGAATAAACCGAAGACGGGCCTCCTGAAAGGATTATGCCTGCAGGGCTGAGCTTTTTAATGTCATCCACAGATGTATCGTAAGGAAGAATCTCAGAATAGACATTAAAAGACCTGATCCGCTTTGATATCAGGTGGCAGGTCTGCCCTCCGTAATTTATTACCAGCAGCATATATAATGAAATATAGCTCTTTTTTTAAATGTTGTGAAAGTGTTGAGCAGGCATACAGCAAGGATAAGATAGCTATAAAACCTCAATCTCCTGATAGTTTTCATTATAGAGAAGCTTATCTGCTATCTCTATGGCTGTTTCCTTATCTGTATGGAGCTCCCATAGAACTCCTTTTTCCATAGACCTTATGCCTTTTAAGCCAAGGCTGTGCAGGGTTTTTAACAATGAGGAACAGCTGTCGCCTGTGTCTTTAACCAGGATATAGACTGCATCTTTTTTCTTTTCCAGCTTTGTTGAATGGGTGTTCTTGTTGGCGTTGACCAGGATGTCTGTCTTCCCTATCTTTTTCCTGAAGCTTTCAAGATCGCCTTCTATATCAAAGCTGTAATAAAGCTGCCTCTTCAGCTTTTCAACAGGATAGCCCATCCTTTTTATCGTGTTTAAGGCTGTTATCGCTGTGGTGTCAGGGATCTTCAATCCTACAAACAGTTCTGCTTTTGCCATCTTGTATCGTGCCTTACCTTAAATACTCCTTCATCGACTCAAAGATCTTTCTTCCAGGAGCAGGGGATTCTCCCTTATCGTGAGATTCAGGAACCTGATGCGCCCATGCGGCTCTCTCAGGATGGGGCATCATAGCGAGGACATTGCCTTTTTTATTGCAGATGCCTGCAATGTTAATTAGGCTTCCGTTCGGGTTAAAGGGAAACTTATCAGAGATGTTTCCAAGCTCGTCACAGTACCTGAACAACAGCTGATCACCAGATATAAGCTGCCGTATGAGGGTATTGTCCTTTGTGGTGAACCTGCCTTCTGCGTGGGCTATCGGAACCTGCATGATTTCATTATCTTCAAGGGCTATATTGAAAGCTTTTGATCTTTTAGAGGAGTGCTTTATCCTTACCCAGGTGCAGTAGAAGCCTGAGATGAACGGGTTTATATTGGGGGCTAGTGCCATCTGGACCTTATCTTTCAGGCCTGGGATGAGGCCTGATTCAACCAGGATCTGGCAGCCGTTGCATATGCCCAGGATGGGCTTTCCCTTTTCAGACTCTTTTTTCAGGACTTTCATGATGGGGTCCTGGGCAGATATTATTCCGGCCCTTATGCGGTCTTCATAGCTCCATCCTCCAGGGATGATATAACCATCATAAGAGCTGAGGCTTTTTGAGCTGTTCCATCTTACTATATCTGCTTTCATTCCTACGGACTCTACAGCCCTGGCTGTCTCGTTCTCGCAATTGCTTCCCGGGAATAATATCACTGCTATGCTGGCCATCTTATCTCCTCGAACTTTTTCTTCAGCTTCTTAACATCCTTAAATAAGACAGTTTTCATCCCCAGCTTCCTGGCAGGGACAAGGTTCTTTTCCCTGTCATCGATAAAAAGGCATTCTTGAGGGCTTAGCTTTTGGTCGTCCAATATGTACTCGAAATAATCAATATTAGGCTTTATCCTATTTATATCAAACGAGTAGTATATCCTATCAAAATCCCTGCTTATGGAATATTTTTTTTCCAGGTATTTGGCCCTTTCAATATTATTGTTTGAGGCTCCAAGGACAAGATAGCCTTTATCCCTCAGCTCTCTTATAAACTGCCTTGTCTCATCCTTTATATCATAACAGGATCGCCATCTATCTGCATACTCCTTGGGGTCAATATCCACCTTTATCTTATCCAATACACGCTCCCAGAACTCTTTTTCACTTATATCATTTATCCTATAAGCCACACCTAACTCAGAACCGAAAGCAAACGTGCATCTGAACTGCTCTTTTGTAACCCCCAGCTTCTTCAGGTGCTTTTCATAGAATATTTCAGTTCCACGAGTAAATAAGACACCTCCAAAATCAACCAAAACAGCCTTTATCATTCCAAAGCCTCCTTCAAGCCTGTAGTCCAGGCTTTTTTCAGGCCTTCTATGGGCAGGCTTAGTATCTTATC
>JAHWIN010000028.1 GCA_019322475.1 Candidatus Woesearchaeota archaeon | reverse complement strand
TGAAGCTGGCCCAGATAATAGGGAGCAAGGCTGCAGCCAGCCTGAAAAGCCAGGTGGGGCAGGACCCCGGTAAGGTAAAGGTGAAACAGGGAAAAAGGAAAGGGCAGATCAGCCTGAAGGATTATGCAAAGTGAAAATCTTAAGCATACATGCAGGATAACATTCAGAGAGTATAGCTATTTAGTGCAGTGGCACTCTGCATGCCGCATGCGGCAAGCAGGATGCCACTGTGCTTCAGCCGTGTCCTTAGCTGGACTGCATAATCTGGAGTTTAGCCTGAAGGATTATTAAACTTTATAAATGAAAATTGATTCTATATCCTCATGCCCTTATAGTATAGTGGATAAGAACACAAGATTGCGGAGGCAGAAAAAAGTCCTGCAAAGATCTTGAGGCCCGGGTTCGATTCCCGGTAAGGGCATCCTAGATAATGAGCCTATGAAAAAAGAAAAGACCTCTATTGTATATTATAAATGATATAAAGCCAGAACAGAACATTATCAAAACATCACTTGTTCTTCAGCTTGACCTTCTTTGTGTGGTGGAACTTGTTGCTGATGCAGCTTACTTCCTTTATGGTGTATTTTTCAGCATGCTTTGTATTATATGCTTTCCAGTGCTTGCTTTTTGACATAGCCCCTAAGAAATCAATGCTTGTTTAAAAAACTTCTGTTTTGGAAAAAGAGGGCGTTAAGCCCTCAGAGTCCCCTCTGCCGGACTTGAATTCGCCAACCCTTTGGGGTTTCCAGCGATCTATCGGTACCGGCTAACTGCCTTTCATCCACAGCAATGCGCTTAGTCAGGCAGCGAACGAATCTCTGGCCTGGGCTAGACATGCTAGCCATACAGCCGATCGCTCTAGCCACTGAGCTAAGAGGGGCTTGATAGCAAGGGTTGATAGAGCTATATTTAAAAGTGTTGTTTTTTGATTATGGATTTTGAGCCCCTGCGGATTGTTTGATTTTCGCGAAAGGCAACCATAAGGTTTTTAAATAAGGCATATTTTCTGTATGATACCTATGATTAATGAACCCTTTTTAGGAAGGGCGAATGAGGGAGTCTTCTTACGCTCCTAAAAATGTAATAAAACAGTCAAGGTGAACACAAAATGGCAGATGAAACAACAGACAAGGTATATGAAGCTATTGAAGTGGCTAAAGCTACTGGCAAGGTAAAGAAAGGGACAAACGAAGTGACCAAGGTGATAGAGAAAGGGGAGGCAAAGCTGGTTGCTATAGCCAAGGATGTAACTCCTCCGGAGATCACCATGCATATCCCATTGCTATGCAAGGAAAAGGGGATAATATGCGCTGAAGTGCCTTCCAAAGAGGAGCTGGGAGCGGCAGCAGGCATAGAGAAGCCTACAGCCTCAGTCGCCATAGTGCAGGAAGGAGAGGCAAAAAACATTATCAAAGAGATATCAAAGAAGTAAAATGGCCCAAAAAAACATACCTCCGGAAAAAGAGGCAGCAACAGGGGATCAGGCTGCCAGAAAAAAGAAAGGCAGGCAGGAGGAGGTAAAGAAAGGCGCTGTCTATTTTACTGCTGCCATCCCTGCTAATGTTGAAGAGGTCATAGGAAGGACAGGAACAAGAGGGGAAGCTACCCAGGTCAGGTGCAAGGTCCTTGAAGGAAGAGATCAGAACAAGGTCCTGAGAAGGAATGTCAGGGGGCCTGTCCAGGTAGGAGACACGCTAATGCTAAGAGAGACAGAGATAGAGGCAAGAGCGCTAAGCAGAGCAGGAAGAGGCTCAGGCTCTTAAGGTCAAAATGGTAAAATGCACTTTTTGCGGAGAGGTCCTCAAGCCGGGGACAGGAAAGATGTATGTCAAGACAGACGCCAAGATACTTTATTTTTGCAGCGGCAAGTGTGAAAAGAACATGCTGAAGCTGAAGCGCAAGCCTTATAATGCCAGATGGAGCGGAAGATTCCAGAAGAAATAAGATGGCTGTCGAACAATCCCTTGTCCTGATAAAGCCTGACGGGCTGGTCAAATCCATTACAGGCGACATCATATCCAAGATGTCAGAGATAGACCTCAAGATAGTGGGGGCTAAGATAGTCCAGGTGACAAAGGAGCTTGCAGAAGAGCATTACAGGCACCTTAAAGAAGAGAAGTTCTTTGATGAATTGATAAGGTACATAATGGGGGAGTTCCATACCAAAAGGGTACTTGCTCTTGTCTATCATGGTGAAAATGCTATAAAAAAGGTAAGAAAGATAGTCGGGGAAACAAACCCTGAAAAGGCAGAGCCCATAAGCATAAGGGGCAAATACGGAAGGATAACAACATCAGGGGTCTTTGAAAATGTTGTCCATGCCTCTGAAAACACAAAGGAAGCAGAGAGGGAGATAAAATTATGGTTCAAGCCTGATGAGCTTGTCTATACCATATATCCTACTGATATAGAAAAGGTCTCTATAGAGAGATTGTCATGGAAATAAGGATTACTGTATAAAAATATTGCTGGAGGTAAATACTATGGCTGAAAAGATGGTTGACAAGGTATTCAGGATCATGAAGGATCCTAAACAGATCAGAAATATCGCTACTTGCGCCCATATCGATTAAGACAAAAGCAAAGCTTTTTCTTCGAGTGCATGGGAAAACAACTTTTTCTGATAACCTGTTAGCAGGCGCCGGAATGATGTCAAAGGAGGATGCAGGATCTTCCCTAAAGCTTGATTTTCATGAGGATGAGCAGCAGAGAGGGATAACTATAGATACGGCTGCTGTATCCATGGTCCATTCTGTAGGGGGGAAGGAATACCTGATAAACCTTTTAGATACGCCGGGCCACGTGGATTTTGGAGGGGATGTTACCAGGGCCATGAGGGCTGTTGACGGCGCCATAGTATTGTGCTGCGCTGTAGAGGGGATAATGCCCCAGACAGAAACTGTACTTAGGCAGGCCCTTAAGGAAAGGGTAAAGCCGATACTTTATATCAACAAGGTGGACAGGCTGATAAAAGAGGTCAAGTTAACTCCAGAGGAGATGCAGAAGAAGTTTATAGGCATAATAAATAATGTAAATAAGCTGATAAAGGACATTGCAGAGGAAGGCTATGGAGACAAGTGGAAGGTCGGCGTCCAGGACGGCACTGTGGCTTTCGGGTCTGCTTTCCATAACTGGGGCCTTTCTCTTCCTTACATGCAGAAGAAAGGGATTACGTTCAAGGACATAATAGAGGCTTATACAGAGCCTGATGAAAACAAGCTTAAAGAGAACATAAAGGCGCTTGCTGAGAAGGCCCCATTGCATGAGGTCGTCCTTGACATGGTCATAAAGCACCACCCCAACCCATTAGAGGCCCAGCAGTACAGGATCCCAAAGATATGGCACGGTGAGCTGGAATCAGAGGAGGGAAAATCCCTTATGGGATGCAACCCAAGCGGGCCCTTGTTCTTTGTAGTTACCAAGATCGTCATAGATCCACAGGCAGGAGAGATAGCTGCAGGAAGGCTGTTTTCAGGGACCATGGAAAAAGGCAAAGAGGTCTATCTAAGCATGGGCAAGACCAAAGGAAGGGTCCAGCAGGTCTTTATCTATAACGGCGCTAAGAAAGAGATAGTCCAGAGCGTCCCTGCAGGGAATATCATAGGGATAGCAGGGCTTAAGCTTTTTGTAGGAGAGACGATCAGCCATGATGAGGCAGAACCCTTTGAAAAGATAAGCCACATATTCGATCCGGTCATCACAAAGGCTATCGAAGCTACAAAGCCGGCAGACCTGCCAAGGCTTATAGAGATACTAAGGATAGTTGCAAAAGAAGACCCTACTATACAGATCGAGATAAACGAAGAGACAGGAGAGAACCTTATGCACGGCATGGGCGAGCTCCACCTTGAGGTCATAGAGAACAGGATAAGGGATGAAAAAGGGCTGCAGGTCAAGACATCTAATCCTATAGTTGTCTACAGGGAATCCATCACAAAGAAGGGCCCTGAGGTAGAGGGAAAGACTCCAAATAAGCACAATAAGTTCTACTTTTATGTTGAGCCTCTTGAGCCTGCCATCGCAGAAGCCATAAAAAAGGGAGAGATACCTGAGATGAGGCTTAAGAAAAAGGACCTTACGATAAGGGACAAGTTTGTCGAGTGCGGGATGGACTCAAAGGTCGCTATAAAGGTAAAGGAGATCTTCAAGGGAAACGTACTTATAGAACAGACAAGGGGCCTTGTCCACATAGGAGAGGTCATGGAGATGGTGCTTGACATGTTTGAGGATGTCATGAATGCAGGGCCTCTGGCAAAGGAGCCGTGCATAGGAGTAAAAGTCGTATTTACAGACGCTAAGCTGCACGAAGATGCTATCCACAGGGGGCCTGCACAGGTCTACCCTGCGCTTAGGGAATCGATAAGGGGCTCTATGATGAGGGCAGGCCCGATAATGTTTGAGCCATACCAGGTCCTGCATATAGAGGCTCCAAACGAGTTCATGGGAGAGCTTTCAAAGCTGATAAGCAACAAGAGGGGGCAATTGCTCGATATGCAGCAGGAAGGAAGCCTTGTTGTTGCAAAGGCCAAGATGCCTGTAGCAGAGCTTTTAGGATGGAGTTCTGACCTAAGGTCTGCCACAGGAGGAAGAGGCAACAGCTCATTGATAGACCAGATGTTCGAAAGGGTTCCCGGAGAGCTCCAGCAGAAGGTTGTCAGGTCCATCAAGGAAAGGAAAGGCCTGACTGATGCCATGGTAGGGGCTTAATCTGGAAGAGTATCCCGGCCTGATGGCGGGTATTGAAACCAAGCTGGCAATATGGGCTGTAAAATAGAAATGTTTATATACGCTCTAAGACCATTGGCATAGTGGGATGGCTTTTAATAAACTACATTACCTATCAGCCTTGAGAGTATAAAATGGGACAACAGGAAGTTTACGATCTGCTTAAGAAATACCAGAAAAGGTGGCTTAATGCAAGAGACATAGCAAAGCTGTTAGATGCCTCTTTCAATACAGTAGTGGGCAATCTCAAAAGGCTGAGGAAAGCAGGGTTTGTGCTTGTAAAAAAAGCATATCAGGTTGTTGAGCCTGCAGGGAGAAGGCTTGTCTACCTGTACAGGTTTAAGAAGTAAAAATTTATATAACTTTATCTATTATCTTTTATCTATGGAAGTTGAAGGGAAGCATTACAGGACAGTCTGGATGAAGGATGGGACTGTAAAGCTTATCAACCAGCCCCTACTTCCGGGCAGGTTTGAGATATGCTCATGTTATAGCTATAAGGAGACAGCTGAAGCCATAAGAACAATGGTAGTAAGGGGGGCAGGGGCCATCGGGGCAGCTGCTGGTTATGCCATGGCGCAGGCATCTATGCATAATGAAGATATTGGTGAGGCTGCAAGGCTTATAAGATCGACAAGGCCTACAGCCCAAAACCTGTTCTATGCTGTGGAAAAGGTCATGAAATCGGGTTCTAAGGAAGAAGCCATTAAGACAGCACAGGGAATTGCGGATGAGGACGCAGAGTCATGCAGGAAGATAGGGGAGTTTGGGGAGAGCCTTATAAAAGACGGATCAAGGGTATTGACGCATTGCAATGCCGGATGGCTGGCATTTGTGGACTGGGGAACAGCATTGTCACCGATATATTCTGCAAAAAGGAAAGGCAGAAAGGTGTTTGTCTTTGTAGATGAGACAAGGCCGAGGCTGCAGGGAGCAAGATTGACTGCCTGGGAGCTTTCAAACGAGAATGTAGAGCATAGGATAATAGCTGACAATGCCTCAGGGCATTACATGAAAAAAGGAGAGGTAGATATCGTGATAACAGGTGCAGACAGGATAGCAGCCAACGGAGATACTGCAAACAAGATAGGGACGTATGAAAAGGCGGTATTGGCAAAAGAGAATAACATACCGTTCTATATAGCTGCTCCAACCTCCACTATAGACATAAACTGCGAATCTGGAGACAACATCCCCATAGAAGAAAGGGAAGAGAAAGAGGTCCTTGAGGTAAGGGGCGTAAGATTGGCGCCTGAAAAGAGCCATGCAAGGAATCCTGCTTTTGACGTTACGCCGGCAAGATACATAAAAGGCATAATAACAGAGAAGGGGATAATTGAAGCTAATGAAAAAAGGATTAGAAGCATTTATATCCATGACAACTAAGATTACTAAGAGGCTGGCTTTAACTTATCAACTGCTTTTATGCCCCACCTATACCCTCCATGCGATTGGGTCAGCGTATTTGGGGAAGGGCATGCAAGCACCATATTATAATCGATCCTTTGCCCAAAATGCCTACTAACTTCTTTATCTTTTCCCAGATCATCTATGGTTTCCCCCCAATTGCCGCCTAATTTTTTTGTATTGCGTATCCTCCCATATAGCTTAAACAGCCTGTCATCTGTCTTATTTTTCATCCCCCCTTTATCTTTATATTTTCGGTCATAATGTGTCTCTCCGACCTCTGCAGGCCTTAACAGATACAGATCCTCAACCCCCTGTATCTTTTTTACTTCAGTTTTAAGCACGTTTCCTGCAACTATGGGGGTTTCACCTATTAAATACGAGAACAACAACAGTCTATCAACCATCAGATTCATATATGGAAAAACTTTTCGGTAGTGGTAATCTTTTTTTTCATTTAGATTATAACCCTTATGCTCTTTCAATTGCCTGCCAAGAAACCTCTTGTATTTAACCTTATTTTTTTTAGTTACCTTCAATCCATATTTTTTTTCATAGGTTTCAATAACATCGTCGAGTGTTTTTGGCATTGATTAATGGAATTAAGAGTTGTTTTTTAAATATATCTGGATAATCCGAAAGCCACCTACTTTAGTGGGGGGATGAATGCTTTTTGAAATAAACCTATCTTAGGGTGGGTGTCTCAAGTTATCAAATGCTCAACAGCAACAGTAGCATAACTGCCTTTCTCAAGCTCAAACGAGAGCTGGATAATGCTTTTTTCTTTCTTTGTTATCTTAAGGTCCTTTATCTCAGCAAAGGCATCTCTTAGATCGCCTTCAAGGCTTATGTCCGGGATAGAGCGGCTTATGAAGCTCCTTGAGGTTAGATCCTCTTCCTTCATCACCTTTTTTAGGATACCTATCATCAGGCTGTCATGCACCATATCATCTATTTCTGTAAATCCTATAAGAGGTATCTGGATGCTGAGCTTATCTTTTCTGCTCATCTTAGAAAGATCGGCTTTCTTCAGGTACCTGCTTAATGTATTGTTCCATAAGAGGCTTTGGTAAGCATGGGCATAAAGCTTAAGGAGTTTCTTCGGCATAATTCTTAATGCCCCTATAAAATCGTTTTTATGATCATTTAGGTATTTATCTATCCTGCTGCTGCAATCAGGATCGGTCTTAAGGATGAGTTCTATGGCTTTCCTGAAGCCATGCTTCAGAAGAAGCTTTCCTATATCTGCGTTGCTTCCTGAAAACCTCTGTTCCCCGAAAAGATTAGGCATGATATCTTCTTTGCTTATATTCCCTTCAAAATCCCTTATAGTTATAACAAAGCTGTTGCCCTTAAGGTCTCCAAGAGAGATGGGCTTGTCAAGGAAGCCTTCAAAGCTCAGCCAGATGTCCTTAAGGTTTACTTTCTTTATATCTTCGGCTGAAGCCCCTCTTATGGAGATAAGCTGCTCTGTAACAGCATTCTTGTCTTTTATCCCTGCAAACCCTATGTCCCTGATGCTTTTGTCGAGGGATAAGGCTATATGGTCAACAGCCCTGAGGGTAGTATAGTTCCTTTTCTTCAGGGTGAATACTGCATATCTTCCCCTGCTTTTCATCTTAAGGGATGTTACTTCTTTTACGATGAAGTCCTCCGGATATTTTTTTATGGTGTACATCAGGCAGATTAACACCAAAATGTTTATAAATCTATGCGGCTTCTTGAGAATCTGATAAAAAGAGCAGGCAATCATGCCCAGAAGGCAGAACTGCGCCTTAAATGATTAAAAGATCTAGCAAAAGGTGGTACCTATGGAATGGGGAATGAAAAACAGGCTATCAAGGATAATAAAAAAGGAAACAGGCAGGTGCGTAATGCTTGCTGTAGACCATGGATATTTCCAGGGGCCTACAACAGGGCTTAGGGACCTTGGGAAAACGGTCAATCCTTTGCTGCCCTATGCAGACGCATTGATGATAACCAGAGGGGGCCTGAAAAACTGGATACCTCCTGAGATGGACAAGCCCGTGATCCTAAGGGTGTCAGGAGGGCAAAGCATCCTAAAAGAGCTTTCAAACGAGATAATAACGACGTCTATCCAGGATGCCATAAGGATCAACGCTTCAGCGATAACCTGCTCTGTATATATAGGGGGGGAGCATGAGAAAGAGACCATAGGGAACCTGGCAAAGCTTGTGAACTGGGGAGAAGATTATGGGATCCCTGTTCTTGCAGTTACGGCTGTAGGGAAGGAGATGGCAAGGGATGCAAGGTACCTTGGGCTGGCTTCAAGGATATGCGTAGAGACCGGGGCGCATGTTATAAAGACATACTACTGCGATGATTTTGAAAAGGTTGTTGAGGCGTGCGGAAATGCCCCTGTAGTCATAGCAGGCGGAAAGAAGATAGACGAGAAGGATGCCCTGCAGATGGCAAGGGATGCCATAGACAAAGGGGCTGTAGGGGTAGACATGGGAAGGAACATATTCCAGTCAGACAACCCAATAGGGATGATAAAGGCTGTAAGGGCTGTCGTCCATGAAGATAAGGCAGTTGAAGAAGCATATAAGATATACAAGGAAGGGAAGTGATTGGTTTTTTGTGCATGGAGAAAAAGAGAGCCATATAAGGCATTATTACAATGACCTGCGAATATTACAGCATCTGCCCATTGAGAAGGTTTGAGAAAGAGGGGAAACTGGGCTATAGATGGAAAAAAGAATTCTGCAGCAGTGATAAGAACTGGGAAAACTGCAAAAGATTTATAGAGACCAAGAAAGGCATAGTACATCCTGATGATGAGCTTCCAGACGGCAGCACAATATAAGGGCAAACAACAACCTATAAAAAGATAAAAGGCTTTCCCGGATGGATGACAGACAAGGATGATATCTTATTTCCCTATCCTGAGGTAAGGGATGTACAGGGGGGAATGATAGAGGAGATAAGGGATTGCATAGAGAACAAGAGGCATGCACTTATACATGCGCCTACAGGGCTGGGGAAGACCGCTGCTGCGCTTCCTGTCTCTTTGAGCCTTGCATTAAAGGAGGGGCTTACGGTATTTTTTCTTACTTCAAGGCATACGCAGCATCATCTTGCTGTAAAGACGCTGAAGGATATCAAGAGAAGGCACGGCATAGACATAATAAGCTGCGACATAATAGGAAAGCAGTGGATGTGCTGCCTTGAAGGCATGGAGGGCCTGTATGCAAATGAGTTCAGGGACTACTGCAGGAAGCTTAGGGATGATGATGCCTGTGAATTCTACAGCAATGCCAAGAAGAAATCAGGAAGGCCTACATTAAAGGCGTTGAGCGTGCTTGAGGAGCTTAAGTCATTAAGCCCTATGCATTGTGAAAAACTTGTGGAGGCCTGCGCCAGGGAAAAGCTGTGCCCTTATGAGATGAGCGACCTGCTGGCCAGGGAGGCTAAGGTCATAATAGCTGACTATTATTACATATTTAATCCCTCTATAAGGGAGGTATTCTTCAAGAGGTCAGGAAAGGAGCTTCAGGATTCCATAATAATAGCGGATGAGGCGCATAACCTGCCGGGAAGGTGCAGGGAGCTTATGAGCTGGAACCTAAGCAGCTTTATCCTCAAGAGGGCTATGAAAGAGGCAGGAAAATTCAACCTCGACAATATACGGGAAAGGCTATACAGAATCAGGGATGTTTTGGAAAGGTTGTCTGACGGCCTTGATGAGAGGAATGAGGAAAAGCTGGCCAAGAAGAAGGAGTTTATCCAGAAGATAGGGGAGGATTATGACAGCATCATAAGCGAATTCAGCTTTGCAGCAGATGAGATAAGGGAAAAACAGAAGCAGAGCTATGTCGGGTCTGTAGGAAGCTTTATGGAGGCATGGACCGGCCAGGACAAGGGGTTTGCAAGGATCATTGGGATGAAGGCGGGCGAGAGGGAGCCTTACATAAGCCTGATGTACAAGTGCCTTGACCCTTCTTTTGTAACGAAGGATGTCATAGAAAATGCAAGGTCTGTGATAGGGATGAGCGGAACATTAACGCCTACATTCATGTACAGGGACATATTAGGGTTTGATAAGGTAAAGGAGAAAGTATTCAAAAGCCCGTTTCCCAAGAAGAACAGGCTGGCGCTTATAGTTCCTGAAACTACGACCAAGTTTACCAGGAGAGGGGAAGATGAGTTCAGGAAGATAGCAGAGGCGTGCAATAAGATCATAAGCCTTGTCCCTGGAAACAGCCTATTGTTTTTTCCGAGCTATGCGCTGAGGGACAGCGTATATATCCAGCTTAATGATATATGCAAGAAGGATATCCTTATAGAGAAGCCAAGGCTGACAAAGGAAGAGAAGCAACAGCTGCTTGAGGAGTTCAAGTCATGCAAGGATAAAGGGGCGTGCCTTATGGCTGTCGCTTCCGGAAGCTTTGGAGAGGGGATAGACCTGCCGGGTGATTTCCTGAAATGCGTGATAGTTATAGGGCTTCCCTTGCAGAAGCCAAGCCTGGAGGTAAAGGAGCTTATAGACTATTATGATGTCAAGTTCGGCAAGGGGTGGGAATACGGCTATGTGTATCCTGCCATGATAAAGACCCTGCAGAATGCAGGAAGGTGCATAAGGAGCGAAAAGGACAAAGGTGTTGTTGTTTTTCTTGACGAAAGATATGTTATGCAGCAGTATTACAGGTGCTTTCCCCCGGATTACAATATAAAGGTTACAAGGGAGTATGAGAAGGTGGTAAAGGAATTTTTTTGCGGAGAAAAATAAGGAATGAATGGGTTGAAGCTATAAGCTGCATCATCCTGAAATCAGCTTTATAACATCGACCATCCTGTTGCTGTAGCCCCATTCATTGTCATACCATCCCACAACTATGAGGTTGTTGCCTACGCATTTTGTCAGCTTAGAATCAAAAAGGCAGGAATGCGGGTTGCCTATAACGTCTGTGGATACCAATGATTCGTCTGAATATTCAAGGATGCCCTTGTATCTTGAGGATGCCATCTTCTTAAACAATGCGTTGACCTCTTCGGTTATGCAGATTCCTCTTTTTTCAGGAAGCTCTGATACGAAGTGGCATAGGGAAGCATCTGGTGTAGGGATCCTTATGGCAGAGCCTATTATCTTTCCTTTCAGCCTTGGGATAACATCTCCGATAGCCTTTGCGGCGCCTGTAGATGTGGGGACAATGTTAAGGGCAGCAGCCCTTGCCCTTCTCAGGTCCTTGTGGGGGCCGTCAAGGATCCTCTGGTCATTGGTATATGAATGGATGGTTGTCATGACGCCGTCAACTATATTATATTTGTCGTCTATTATCTTAGCCATAGGAGCGAAGCAGTTTGTGGTGCATGAAGCGTTTGACACTATGTCTTCACCACCATAATCCTTTTCGTTTACTCCCATGACAATCTGCTTTATCGGCTTAGCCCCTTTTGGAGGGGCGGACAAGAGAACCTTTTGGGCTCCTGCCTTGAGGTGCATCCTGCAGCCATCATATTCCCTGAAGAAGCCTGTGCATTCCACTGCAACATCAACGCCCAGCTTTTTCCATGGAAGCTTTCTGGGGTTTTTTTCTGCCGTAACCTTTATGCTTCTTCCGTTTACAAAAATAGAATCCCCTTTTACCTTTATAGTTCCCTGAAAAGGGCCGTGCACAGAATCCCATCTCAGCAGGTGCGCCAATGTCTCAGGGCCTGCAAGGTCGTTTATTGCAACAAAGTTCAGCCTTCTGTCATTTATCCCTGCCTTAAGGATCAGCCTGCCTATCCTTCCAAACCCGTTTATTGCAACATTTATCATATGTATCAGCCTCTTTTTATCGTTAAAAAATACCATATATCTTTTCTTTTAAATATCTTTTCTTATTTTCGCCACGAAAAATCCTTCTGTATCGTTGTCCTGAGGCCATATCCTCAGGCATTTTTTAACCTCTTTATCATACCGTATCCCTCCAAACTCCAGGACAGGCTCGCTTCTTTTTATGTCCAGGCTTATATCCTCAAGCCCTGCATCCTTATGCTTGTCAAGCAGGCAGCTTACAACATTCTCGTCCTCTTCCGGCTCTAAGCTGCACGTTGAGTATACCAATGTTCCATCTCTTTTCAGGAGGGAAAAAGCTGTTTCGAGAAGCTGCTTCTGCTGGCCGCACAGCCTCCTTATGGCGTGAGGGTTCCATATCCTCAATGTCTTTAGGGATTTTCTTATGGTTCCTGTCCCTGAACAAGGGGCATCTACAAGTATCCTGTCGAAAAGTATTCCGGACGCCTTAAAATACCTGCCTTCCATCAATGTCAGGATAGAGTTTGTAGAGCCCATCCTCTGCATGTTTATGCCTAATGGCTGGAGCCTGATGTACTGGTAATCATTGGATATCAGGATGCCCTTGTTCTTCATATACTGGGCTATCTGAGAGGATTTAGAGCCTGGCGCTGCGCACATATCCAGGATAGTCTCTCCAGGCTTTGGATCAAGAACGATGGGAGGGATCATAGATGCTGCTTCCTGGACATAATAATAGCCTAATGAAAATTCCAGCGTGTTCCCTATATCTCTCCTGCCCTGCTTATGCTTTACCCAGAAGCCTTCTTTGCACCAGGGAACCTGTGTCAATTGCCAGCCCAGGGATTCCAGCCTTTTTTTGCATTCAGGTATGGTGATCTTTAATGTGTTTACCCTTATAGACCTCCTTAAGAAAGTAAGGGATATCTCCTTAAACTCTTCCCAGGATGTAAGATTCCTGTAGCGCTCTATAAATTTCGGCTTGAACTCTATCTTTTCGCTCATAATCTCTTCACCATGTAAGGGCCTTCTTTCTTATAGCCCAGCTTAGCAAAATATGGCTTAGCGCCTATCCCTGCTATAACCACCATCTTTTTCCTGTAATAGGTCCTTGCTGTCTCCTCTGCTTTCATAACCAAGGACCTACCAAGGCCCTTGTGCTGTATCCTCCCTTTTTTTCCTATAGGGGCTGCTTCGCCATATACATGAAGCTCCCTTATGAGAGCAGAATCTTCGGTTATCTCTTTCCTTAAGGATCGGGAGGGGAACCTCAGCCTGCAGAATCCAAGGATCATGTCATTCTTCAGGTCTTCTGCTGAGATGAAAAACTCGTTGCCTCCTGATGCGGTATAATGGACCTCTGATAATGCTATCTTTCTGGAAGGGGATCTTAATCTTGGCTCCCTGCACCTTATGCACCTGCACATTATACCCTGTTCTTTCATCGACTCTTCAACATACTGCCTGAGGTTGGTCTTGTCAACACCTGCTTCGGTCATGAAGGTAGGGATGTCCCGCTGCACCCTCATTATGCGGACATGCTCAGGAACATCCTTCTTAAATTCAGAGATAAGCCTTACAGCTGATCTTGTCGACATCGGGATATATCTTTTCCTTTTCCACATGCTATAGAGCCTTGTACCCTTAAGGACCATGCAGGGATATATCTTAAGCATGTCAGGCTGGAACTCCTCATACATAAAAAGAGAGTTTAATGCAAAAAGGTCTTTTTTCCTGCTTACGCCTGGAAGGCCGAGCATCATATGGTAGTTTATCTTGAAGCCAAGATCCTTAAGCGTTTTTGTCGCTTTTATAGAGTCTTCGACAGTATGGCCTCTCCTCGCTTTTTTTAATGCATCATTATAGATAGTCTGGACGCCTAATTCCACTTTTGTGCATCCAAGATCCAGCATCTGGCCTGCCTCTTTCAATGTTGCGTAGTCAGGCCTTGTCTCTATGACCAGGGAGACGCATCTTATCCTGCTTTTCTCGTTTTTCAGCTGCTCCTTCTTAAGAAAGGATTTTCCCTTCAGCCTGAGCAGCTTCCTGCGTATAGACGTCTCCCTTTCCCTGCTGTATATGTCACCTGGAAGCTCAAAGAATCTTTTAAATTTTATTATGTCTATCCTGCTTTCCCTGAAAAATAACCGTGAGAAATCGTTCATCGCCTTGAAGGCGTATGCTACGAAGCTTTCCCGGTACCTTTTGCTGAAAGAAGGGAATGTGCCCCCCATGATTATAAGCTCTACCTTATCAGGATGCATATGCCCCTGGACGACATGCTGCTCCAGCCTGTTCATCACCTGAAGATAAGGGTCATACCTATTTCTTATCGCCCTTCTTGTTGCAGGCTCTTTTCCTGTGTAGCTCTGAGGAACATCACCAAAGACAGAGCCGGGGCCTCCAGGACACATAAGGCACGGCCCTACACCCTTCTTTACATGAGGGCATTCCATCGGCTTTGTCATTACAGCACAGACAGAGACGCCTGATATTGTCCTTACAGGCTTTGTCAAGAGAAATCTTCTTACATTAGGGATATCCTTTACAGGGGAATTCAGGAGTATCTCTATGTCTGTAGGTATCCTTTTAAGAGAGTATCTCTTGGACAGCCTTGTCTTTATCTTAGAAATCTCCTGCTTAGAGGGCTTTTCTTCCTTTATTATCCTGATAAGATCCCTAACCAGCAGGCTTAATGGTGTTGCTGGCATGATCACTTCTTCTTCACATCCTTCATCTTCTTTGTCAAAGGTATCTTTGATCCGCAGCTTCCGCATTCTACAACATAGGCGGGAACGCCCATAAAGGTCTTTCTCTTATACAGTGCAGAGCTTTCGCCTTCCTTTCCGCATGACGGGCAGGTGTACTTTGCCTCCAGCTGCAATGACTCTTCGTGCTCCTTCTTTTCCTCTGTGAATCCGCATTCAGGGCAGACATACTCATTGGCCCTTATCTTTACCTTGCCTTTCTCCACAGGCTTGCCCATCTTTGCCTTTCCGCACTTTGGGCAAAGCTTCTTGTAGACCCATGCCCTTATACTTCCTTTTCCCCCCTCCAATGTCCTGTTCGTAAAATATATCAGTTCTCCCATAGATTCCGGCTCTTTTACCTGCATTTTTTTCACCTCATATCAAATCATCTTTGTCTTAAAGATTGTTTTTAGCTTTTTTATAATGTTATTGGAAATTTCGCAAGAAATTTCCAAGACTTCAAACCGACGGCAAATACCCCGACTTTTATCTCAAACATTGTTTGAGGGGTTTGAAACCTTGTTTCAAAGCAGTCGGGGATGGCCGTCGGTTTGAATTATCTATTTTTCCCCGTTTATTCTCCAGATAGCTTTTGCCTATGCTATTTCTTACCCCAGCCTTTTGACCTCTATGCTTACTGCATTGCAGCTGACCCTTATGTACCTTGGGCAGAGGATGTATTCATAGCCATTGGTTTTGCAGTAATCTTCTATCCTTTTCTTTTCCTTTTCACTGTCAGTCTTTACTATCACGTTTATGCCATGCATGGGCCTGTGGATTATGTCCATATCATGCAGGCCTTTTTTTATCTTTTCGGCTGTTTTTTTCAGCATGGACAGCCTTTTTTCCAGGTTGAGCAGCTTTTCATAAAGTCTGCCTCCAAGATCATGCTCTTTGATGGCTGTAAGCTGGAGCAGCTCTTCTTTTTCTGCAGCTATGAATCCTCCTGTTCCGTAATCTACAGGCTTTCCTTTTCCAAAAGAGCATACTACAATATCTCCATACCTTGCCTGCTTTGTTCCTATAGAGCCGGATATGTCATTGATAAGGAGGCAGTTCTTTTTTCTGCATATATCAGATATGGGCTTCATGTCCTGCTCTGCAAAATAGCCCGGAAAAGAGTTTACCAAAAGGACAGAATCCTTGCTTAGAGCTTGAAGGGTTTTGAGGGGTATTATGCCATAGTCGGTCTTCAGTTCTATAATATCCATCCTGAGCTTTGATGGAAACTGCTTGTATGTTATCCAGCCTCCCTGGTCCTGGATAGATACTTTTGCCTTTCCAAGCTTCTTAGCTATCCTTAATGCGTAGAGGATTGCCTTGTTGCCTCTTGAGACTAATCTTATATGGCTTTTTCCTGTAAGGGCTTTTAGGAGATCGTGTGTTTTTTTGTTCATATGGTTTCTAAATAGTTTTGTTATGTTTTTATTTAATTAGTTTTTGGTTTTGGTTTTTTGCAGAAAAATATATGAAAAACCACCGCTAAATTTTTATACTACCTTATGACTCCACCTCAAATGACACAAACAAACCCATATGAAAATGCAAAAGAGCTTATCAGTGAAGCAGCAGGCAAGGTTGATCTGGACGTTTGGTTAAAGGAATTTCTTCTGACAACACATAAGGAGCTTAAGGTAACGTTTCCTGTAGAGATGGATGACGGATCCATAAAGATATTCACAGGATTCAGGATACAGCACAACCACATGATGGGCCCTTTCAAGGGCGGCATAAGGTACCATTGGGATGTCAACCTTGATGAGGTAAGGGCTTTAGCTACCTGGATGACAATAAAATGCGCGCTTGTCAATATACCCATGGGCGGGGGAAAAGGTGGCGTCATATGCAACCCAAGAGACATGTCAGCTGCAGAGCTTGAAAGTATGACAAGGGCGTTCACAAGGAGGATATCCCCTATGATAGGGCCGGAGATAGACATACCTGCCCCTGACGTCTATACAAATGCAGAGATAATGGGGTGGATAGTTGATGAGTACAGCAAGTGCTCAGGAAGAAAAGAGCTGGGCGTTGTGACAGGGAAGCCTCTTGACATGGGGGGCTCAGAGGGAAGGAAAGAAGCAACTGCAAAGGGCGGGCTTCTTGTATTGAAGGAGGTAGTAAGGCAGAATTATGTTGACGGCATAGACGCCCTGAAAGACAAGAAGGTTGTAGTTCAGGGATTTGGGAATGCCGGATCGGTATTTGCAAGGCTTGCATATGAGGAAGGGGCAAAGGTCATCGCTGTTTCAGACTCAAAAGGGGCTGTTGTCAATGAGTCGGGCCTGGATATTCCTGAGCTTATAGAGCACAAGAAAAAGAACGGGTGCGTAGCTGAATTCGGCGGAGCTACAAACACCACCAACGAAAACATACTTGAGATGGAATGCGACATACTGGTGCCTGCTGCGCTTGAGAACGTGATAAGGATGGAGAATGTTGAAAGGATAAAGGCAAAGATGGTGCTTGAGCTGGCGAACGGGCCTGTAACTGCAGAAGCTGACAAGGTCCTTTACAAGAAGGGAATAGTCACGATACCTGATGTACTTGCCAATGCAGGCGGTGTTACTGTATCTTATTTTGAGTGGAAGCAGAACATGACAGGAGAGCACTGGAGCAAAGAGGATGTCGATGAGAAGCTCAAGAAGATAATGGATGAAAATACGTCCCTGGTCATCAAGATGGCAAAAGAGAAGGATGTAAGGACAAGATTAGCTGCTTACATGCTGTCCCTTTCAAGGATCTCCAAGAAAGCCAAAAGCGAGCTTGACGAGAACCACTGCGACTGCTGGAAAAAAGTGTTCTGATAAGCTGATCAAGAATAGACCTATTTTTTCTTTTTTTAATTTGTATAATCAGAGATGACAAAGCCAAAATTTCCTACAATCAGGTTGTAGAAGGTCTAGGGAATAAGCTTAGCCGCTTTCAGAAACCATCCTCTGCAAAGCATTATAGCCTCTTGCAGAGTCTTTCTTCGAGACTATGAACGTAAGCTCTGTCAGAGTGGAGACAAGCTCATAGATGTTTACGTTGTCCCAGTTCAGCTTCCTTGCTGCCGTAGAGATTATGCCGGGGGTATGCAAAAAATCCTCTGAAAAGCCCAATGACAAGGATACTAGGTCTTTCTCTATGTTGAGGATCTTCTCCCCTTTGAGTTCCTTCTTTATCTTTTCCAGGTATCTCATGTTGGAGATTATGCTTACCTCATAGTTTCCGTGGATGATGTTAAGGGCGTCTCCTTTCTCGTAATCCACCAGGGAGTATATCCTTTTCAGCTTGCCGAACAGGGAAGGGGATTTCCTTACAGATATGTCGCAAAGGCTTGTCTTCATGATTATCTCTGAGTTGTAGTCGAAGCTTGGCCGCTGGGTCTTCTGTATAGTTTCTGCGTACCTTCTCAATGCCATGACAACGGCAGAATGCTTTACCTTCCTGTCAAGCTCGTCCTCTATCTCGGGCATGAGCTGCTCTGCGAGGTTCCCATAGCTTATTATGCCCTGGCCTACAGCATCATGCAGCATGGGCCTTGAGCTTACTATCTTCTTTATCAGGTGCGATATGGTTGCCATCTTGTTTTATTACAAAGTGTTATAATGGTAACAGAACGTTTAAATAACTTATAAACTTATCGGTTTTGTAGTTTTGACAGAGGGCTAAAATACCATGAACATCGCAATAGTAGGATACGGGAAGATGGGAAGGATCGTAGAGAAGATAGCAACAGAGAGGGGAATAAACGTAAAGGCAAAGATAGACCCTGTATCAGAGGGAGCGACACACAAGGAGATCGATGAGGATTCATTGAAGGATGTGGACGTGTGCATAGAGTTTACCGCTCCTGATGTTGCTTTTGAAAACATAAAGAAGATAGCTGAGCTGAAAAAAAATATTGTAGTGGGGACGACAGGATGGCATGGCAGGATGGATGATGTTAAGAAGATCATAGATGAAAACGGGGTGGGCATGATATACTCCCCTAACTTTTCCATAGGCGTAAACGTATTTTTCAGGGCAATAAGCTATATCTCAGGGATGATGGACAAGCTTGAGGGATATGATGTTGATGTTGAGGAGATACATCACATACATAAGAAGGATGCCCCTTCAGGAACTGCAAAAAAGATAGCTGAGATAATAAAGGCGAAGATGGGCAGGGCAGAAGGTATGGACATAAAGAGCAGGAGAGAGGGAGAGGTTCCCGGCACGCATATAGTGAGATTTGAATCTGGAGAGGATGTTATCAGACTGGAGCATGAATCGAAAAGCAGGGAAGGGTTTGCGCTGGGGTCAGTGATAGCAGCCGAATGGATATGCGGAAAGAAAGGCCTTTATTCGATAGAGGACATGATGGACGGCATGATCAAGGATTGAGGAGGAAAAAATGTTCAAAGGAGTATTTACAGCTATAATAACCCCTTTCAAGGAAGACGGAAGCCTTGATGAGGATTGCTTAAGGAGACTGATAGATTTCAACATAGAGAACGGCGTTTCGGGGATAGTGCCGTGCGGAACTACAGGGGAGTCCCCTACACTGAGCCATGAGGAGCATGACAGGGTCATCGAGCTTACTGTCCAGCATGTAAACAAGAGGGTTCCTGTTATCGCAGGGACGGGGTCCAACTCTACGGCAGAGGCCATAAGGCTTACAAAACATGCGGAGGAGGCAGGCGCAGATGCATGCCTTGTAGTGAACCCTTATTACAATAAGCCGACACAGGAGGGGCTGTACAGGCACTTCAGGGCTGTTGCCCAGGCTGTAAAGATACCAATAGTGGTGTATAACATAAAGGGAAGGACAGCGGTGAATGTCGAGACAGCTACATTGATGAGGCTTGCAAAGGACTGCCCGAACATAACTGCGGTAAAGGAGGCATCCGGAGACCTGGAGCAGATAAAGGATGTTATAGGGCAGAGGCCTGATGGTTTCTCTGTGCTAAGCGGGGATGACAACATTGCGCTTGAGCTGATAAAGATGGGGGGTGACGGCGTGATATCTGTAGCTTCAAATCTTGTTCCTGACAGGATGTCAAAGATGATAAAGGCAGCTTTAGAAGGAAATCTTGAAGAGGCTGAAAGGCTGAATGATGGGCTGAAGAGCCTGTTCAGCATCGAGTTTATAGAGACAAACCCCATACCTATAAAGGCAGCTTTGGCTATGAAAGGGATGTGCAGGGAGGCCTACAGGCTGCCCATGTGCGAGCTTATGCCGGAGAACAGGGAAAAGCTGAAGAAAGAGCTAGATGGCATGGGGATACTATAGATTGAAATGATGAGAGCAGGCAGGAAGGTATCCTAAATTCTGGGAGATGCATCATCTATAGTTTAGGCAGCTATATTATAATGACTATCTGCTATAGGCCGGCTTCAGGATAATGACAGTTAATTTTATATAGTATCTTATCTGTGCAAGGGGCATGTATGATATAATAACTGTCGGATCATCTACTGTTGATGTCTTTGCCAAGACCAGATTTTCTGAGCTTATAAAAGTAAAAGGAAAATACGGAGAAAGGGAATTTCTTGCATATCCTACAGGAGCTAAGATCCTTGTGGATGAGCTGGAGTTCACTACAGGGGGCGGGGCGACAAATACGGCTGTAGCATTGTCCAGGCTTGGGCATAAGGTTGCGTGCATCTCCAAGACAGGACAAGGCTCTAACGCTGAAAAGGTGAGGAAACACCTTGAAAGGGAAGGGATAGACACCTCGCTGATGGCCAGCGACAAGAAAGGAAGGACAGGCTATTCTATAATATTAGACAGCAAGAAGCATGACAGGACTATACTTGCGTTCAAGGGGTCCAATAATGACCTGAAGATAGATGAGCTGAACATCAGGAAGATAGATGCAAAATGGTTTTATTTTTCCACTATGATGGGCGAGTCTTTCAAGACCCTTAAGAAGCTGGCTAAGATCGCTGAAAAGAAAAAGATAAAGATAGCTTTCAATGCCAGCCAGTACCTTGCAGAAAAAGGGATAAGCTATTCAAAAGATATACTGAAAAGGGCAGGCATATTCGTGCTTAACAGGGAAGAGGCAGGGCTTATGACCAAAAAGAAAGGTGTGGAGGATATGCTTAAAACACTGCACAAGCTTACAGATATAGTTGTCATAACGGACGGAAGCAAAGAGGCATATGCTTATGACGGAAGATATGCTTATGTATTGAGGCCCAGGAAGGCCAAGGTTGTGGAGACGACAGGGGCAGGGGATGCTTTTGCATCTACATTCCTTTCGGGCATGATGAAGAAAGGGGATATAGAATTTGCGCTTAAGCTGGCAAATGCAAATGCTGAGTCAGTGATAAGGTATCACGGGGCCAAAAACAGGCTTTTAAGATACAAAGAGGCGCTGGATGAGCTAAAGAAAAACCCGGCAAAGGTAGAAAGGAGGGAGCTAAGATGAAGGTCTTGGGAATTTCAGGAAGCCCTGTAAAGGGAGGAAATAATGAAAAGGCTATAAGATATGCCCTAGAGATAGCAAAAGAGAAAGGAATAGAGACAGAGATCATAAGCCTTGCGGAAAATGAGGTAAAGGGGTGCATAGTATGCAACACCTGCAAGGATGACAAGGGAAAGTGCTCGATAAAGGACGTTATGGAAGAGATAAGGCCAAAATTAGTTGAGGCGGATGCCATCATCATAGCAAGCCCTGTCTATTTTGGGTCATTATCATCGCAGCTTAAGGCACTGTTTGACAGGACATTGGTCCTGAGGAGGGACGGCTTCAAGCTAAAGGACAAGATAGGGGCTGCCATAGCTTTAGGAGGGTCAAGAAACGGAGGCCAGGAGCTTACGATACAGGCGATACACAGCTGGATGCATGTCCACGGCATGATAGTTGTCGGGGACAACAGCCATTTCGGAGGAACTGTGGCATGCCCTTTTGAGGATGATGAGTTCGGGAAGGGGACTGTGAGGGGGACTATGGAAAAGGTCTGCGGGCTGATCGGGAAGATTGG
>JAHWIN010000027.1 GCA_019322475.1 Candidatus Woesearchaeota archaeon | reverse complement strand
CCGTGCATCTCATGTACAAGCCTGTGCTCGAATCTCTCTGTATAGGCCCTGTAGATAAACTTGTCCATCAATGTCCTGAAAAAGAGGAACATCGGCCTTTCGTCCCACCTGTGCTCATAATCATGCTCTATAAACCCGTCAAAATATATAAGGATATGTCCCTGATCCATCTTTACTTTTTTCTTCTCTTTCCTGACCTCGACCTTCTTAAGCCTCTGGAACAGTATCCTTATCTTGTAGATATATCTTGTATAGTCGCTTATCTTTTTCCAGTGCGATATCTCATACTCTATGAATTTTCCCTCAGGAAGGTTCTGTTCATGGCACTTGTCCTCTTTCTTCTGGATATGCCTCTCCTGTGACCAGTTGTTTATAAGCTTAAACAGCTCTTTTACATCCATCAGCCCGTCATAATCCAGCTTCCAATGGTCCACTATTATCCTTGTGTCAGACATCCTAGAATCTCCTGTGTACCCCTCCTCTGTGTAGGTGCTCATACTCGTCAGCTTCCATCTTCATCTTTGCCTTTAATATGGACTGCAGCTCATACATCTCATACCTTATCTTTGGGACAATCCCCTGCGTAAAGTTCTTTCTCAGTATGTATTTGTTGTAGAAAGCCTTCAGCCTTGCATAGAAAAGCTTGTTTTTCCATAGCCCTTCCCAGTCAGTGATTACCTTAAACTTTATCTCTATCCATATCCTCCCTTTTGTAAATATCCTCTTGCTTCCGTCAGGAGTTACAGCCTCGATATCCTGGGCATCATAGGTGTGTATAAACATGACATACTTTATCTGAAAAAAGTCATTCTCTATCCGTGTAGCCTCCCATATATACTGCCTCTCGATTCCGTAAGGAGAGGGATGCTTGTGCTTATAGACACTTTCACGAAACCTGTATTTCCTTCTCATGAACCAGTCTGCTACAGTCTCATAGATGTCCTGCATGTCCCAGACTCCCTTAAACCTTACATAAGTGGGTGGCTCAGAATATGGAGCTGCCCATAGTCCCTCATCTTTCATAATAATATCCCATCAGGATGCAGGATATATAAAACTTTTGTTAAGCCTGCCTCATAGAAACCCTATGCGTCTGTGCCATGTTTGCCATTGTTTACCAAAGGTAAACATGGCATGGCCAGGACGGAGCTGACCAGGTTGCCATACAAAGTATGGCGTTCTGGTCAGCGTAGTAGCATAGGGTTTCTATGGGGCCGTTAAGCCACTCCATAGAAATCCTAACATCTGTTCCTTACATCAACATAACCCAAAAAACTCCTTCTTTATCCTGATATAGCAAAGAGCACAAACATTTGAGCAATAATTAATGCTCTTTGCTTATTAATAAAAGGCATGAATTGCTCAATTATTGATGTCTTTTATTATATAGCAAAGAGCACAAACATTTGAGCAATAATTAATGCTCTTTGCTTATTAATAAAAGGCATGAATTGCTCAATTATTGATGTCTTTTATTATAGAACTAAAAGATATAGCTGCCTGCATAGCAGCCAACAATAAAAACCTCAATAATTGACAAGGACCTCTACATCCTTTCCAAAGACACTTTTAAGGTCCTCAAATATCCTCTCCTTTATGAAGACCTTTGGAGGTATCTCAACCTTTGCCAGGACCTTTTCCATGTCCTCCAGGGAGGATCTTGCTACTGTCCCCAGGCTCCCGTCCTTGTTGATCTTGGCCCTGCTTATCTCCTTCTCTTCCTTGTCTATGTCATGTATTATGAAAGCCTGCTCCCCGAACAGCAATACCTCTCCATACCTGTTGCCGTGCTTCACCCTTATCTTTGCCCTCTCTATCTCCTTACCTCTCTTCCTCTGCATGTACTCTACAAGGAACTTTATGAAAGACCCTGAATCCCTCTTTACCTTCTCTACCTCAGGCTCAGTCAGCTTCTTGGTATCATAATCCTTCTTTGCCTGTATTATCTCGTTCAGTATCCTTAGGTATTTTGCAGGTATCTTCCCCTCTGCTATAAGCTCGTCCTCAAAAAGCTTTACTACCTCCTCATCCTCAACCCTCTCTACGCCTTCCATCTTCAGCACATCCCTTATTATGGTAACCACAGTGTCATAGACATTCAGCATATCTTTTTCTTCCTTTATCTTCTCTATCTGCGTAAAGAGCCTGTTTATCCTCTTCAGGTATTTCTCAGAGTCGCTTAGCATAGAGTCTATCTCTTTTCCTGTCGTTTCTTTTTTAAGCCCGTGCTCTATGTCCTTCCTGTTCTTTATGACCCTTTCAAGGATGTTGACATACTTATCTTCCAGTAATTTTTCTTTCTTGACAAAGATCTCCCTCATAAGCTCAGCAGTCTCTTTAGGGGCTGGAGGTGGAACTCCATGAAGCATCAATGCAGCCTGTGAAGGCGTAAGTATGGAATAGTATATGTCCTCCATGCCTATGTTCTTTAGCTCACCCTTCACCCTTCTCAGCATCTGCTCCCCGGATGCCATGAACATGTCTATCGCCTCTGCAGAGGGCTTTATCTTGCCCATCTTCAGGAGCTGTTTCCATGGCATGAATATCCCCCTGTCATAGAACGGAACACCATCCCTCAAAAGCGTGAATATTATCGGGTTGGCTTCCTTAAGGGAATCCCAGAAGTCTGTAAGTATGTAGACCTGGATGTTGAGCTTGTTCTTTACCCCTGTAAGCTCCCCTGCTTCTATTCCCATCCCTATTATTATCGCCCTAAGCTTGTCCTTAAGCTCAGCCCTTGTCATCCTCTTTACATCAGTATCGTCTATGACGACCCAGACGTCTATGTCTGATGTTTTTGTTGCCCTTCCCTGTATCAATGACCCTGCAAGGACATAAGATACTATGTACTTCTCAAACTTCTTGAGAACCATGTTCTTGTGTATCTCTGCAATCTTTATCGCCTGCAGCATCCCTGTGTCATACACAGGTGCAGAAAGCGCGATAAGCTGCAGCAGGTCATACTTGGCATCATAGCAGTTCTGCCACAGTTCGCTTAACAATAAGGCGTCAGGGCTTATGTTCTTGTCTATCTCCTGCGCTAATTTGTCTATTATTGTAAGAAGCTTCTCCTTAAGCTCTGCCTTTGACATCTTCTTGCTGTCAGAATCATCCACCAGAACCATTACGTTTATCTTGTCCTTGTCCTCTTTTTTCCCTTCCTCGGGCTTTGGAGGGGGCATCAGTGCAACCCCGATTATGTACTTGTCGAACTTCTCTACGACCTTCTTCTGGAACCTGTCCAGCTTCTTCTTGATCTCCTTAAGCTTTGATTCCTGCTCCTTTGTCAGCTTAGGCAGCGGAGGCATCCCCTGCGGCATCCCTTCAGGCATTCCAGGAGGCATAGGCATCCCTGGAGGGATAGAAGGCATCCCCTGAGGTGCACCAGAAGGAAGCTTAGCTTCCATGCTCTCCTTCTTTTTTGCATTTCCCTGCTGAACATCAGGGCTGTCCTTTTTTCCATAACCCTTTTCTTTCTGGTATGATCGTGTTTTTTTAGCCATGAGATTACCCCCTCTTGCTTGATGTTATTGGGATTAAGTAACAAATATATAAAATGTTCGATTTAAAAGCTTGACAAAACGATGCTGAAGAAATTTACCACTCCCCTCTCGATTAAAAAACCGAAAGGTTTATATGTATCAGACCAGTTATATGGAGTAATAATTGATGATTACGAAGGTGATTTATGATGGGTAAAAAAAAGAAAAATCCAGATGCAGAAACCATTAAAAAAATTAATTCCCTATTAGCAGGTCATGGAGAAAATATAGTTAAACATGGAATCGCATATGATAATGCAGTAACTCCTCACTATTCAACAGAAAAAAAAAGAAAAACAGTAAAAGATGTTTTGCCTTATATTAATGACTCCCTCAAAGGTGTTCTAAAAAAATATTTAACTTCAGCAGGAATAACCGGAAGTGAGGCCTCAACATATTTGAATGATTTGACCCTTAATTTAGAGCAACTGAAATCTATGTATAAGATAACCTCTGACCAGGTATTTGATTCCTATACTGCTAATGAAATAAGAGGAGCCTTGCAACGTAGACTGAGGGAGAAACTAAAGGACATAATCTTTGGTGAAATAGGAAATATAAAAGATGAGAAGACCTTTGGAGATTTAGCTGAACGTCTTGTCAGGGAATCAGGAAATAATAGGTATAGTCCAGAAGACGCAAGATCATCAGCATTAGACTATCATTCAACCAAAGAAATAGTAAACACCGTTTATGACGATTTAATTACACAACATGAATCTAAAGCAAGGAGAACCAAACAAAAATCTAAAAAAGGTCCTTCTTGAATTTTAAGGTTCTTAGATTTTTTGCTGAAATTTAGTTATAACTCTAGTTATTATAATCTCTTTCTCCCTTTATTCTCTCCCCTAAATAAAAACCCCTTCTTTTCTGCATTATTCCCTCATTTTCCCACCAAAAAAACCGAAAACATTATAAATCAATTAACCACTCTTTAGTAGTATATGGCATATGTACATGGACATCCTCAAAATACAATAAAAATATTGGATACTACTCTATCTGAGAACCATGAGGG
>JAHWIN010000026.1 GCA_019322475.1 Candidatus Woesearchaeota archaeon | reverse complement strand
CTAAAAGCGACAAACAGTTAAGCTAATTCTTTATTGCCAAAACAGGGATCAGCACAACCTCTCCAAGAAAAAGAAAAAACCCTACTTCAGCTTCCCCTTTACCGCCTTCTCGCTTATTATCGCAGAATTCCCTGAGGGGTCTTCTATTACTATCTTCTGGCTTTGCCTTCCCCACATTATGTTAGTAATCTTCTTGAGCATGTTCTTCGCTTTCTTCCGGTCTTCCTGCTCCTCTGCTGTGTCCCTTGCCGTCTCCACCTGCTTCTTTACCCTGCTTAATATCCCTTCTATGTTTGTTATATATCCGTTGGAGGCAGGCCCCGGCGTTATGGTTGTTATATGCGGTATCTTGATCGTAGCTTCAGAGCTCTTGACTACTCTTACCTTCATGTCATCTTCAGAGCTTATCTCAAAAGTGTACTTTGAAGGCTCATGCTTCTCTGCGCATTCGATATCAGCCTTGTGGTACTTGCAGCTTGAGCATGACATGGAAAAGATAAATATCTTTCCGAAATAAGGAACCTCTGTCTCAGATTCAGATAATGTAAGCGTCTTCTCCCTGCATATGGGGCAGGTCTCCCCTGATACTTCTTCTGCACTTTCCGACATAACGTAGAAATAACGCATAATATTTTTATATGTTTCGGTTTGGTTTTTTATTTGCAGATCCGTTTCCTTCTGGACAGGCAGGAGCTTCCGTCTTTTGTTTCCACACTCTCATTTTACCACTTGATTATAATCCCAATAAATATATAAACAAGCTTCATACCATTTTTTTATCCTGCTTAGGCAGGGCGCATATCTCAAAAGCGCCTATATTCATTTACATATAACTTTTTTTGTGGCATGATTAAAGATGGACAATTACGACCAATTTAAAGAGCATATATCCATATCGTTGGAGAAGTTCAAGGAAGTTGACAAGAAAGAGACCATCAGGCTCGTCTCCCATCTGGATGCTGACGGAATCTGCGCAGCTGCCATAATGGTAAGGGCTCTTAATACAGACAACAGGAAATACTCCCTTAGCATAGTCCAGCAGCTTAGTGAGGAAGAGATCGACAGGCTGAGCAGGGAGCCCTATAACGTATTTGTCTTTACAGATCTTGGAAGCGGCCAGCTTAACTGCATAAAGAAGATGTTCCTGGGAAGGCAGGTCTTTATCCTTGACCACCACCAGCCCGAAAAGGTTAAGCTTTCAAGCAGCATAGTGCACGTAAACCCCCACCTGTTTTCTATAGACGGCGGAAAAGAGATAAGCGGCTCAGGCGTCGTATACCTTTTTGCAAGAAGCCTTAACCGAAAGATAGATGACCTTGCCCATATAGCCATCGTTGGCGCTATAGGGGACATTCAGGAAAGCAAGGGCGGGTTCCTGAAGCTTAACAAGGAGATACTTGACAATGCCGTAAAGAAGAAAAAGATAAAGGTGATAAAAGGCCTAAGGATATTCGGGGCTCAGACAAGGCCCCTGCACAAGGTTCTGGAATACTGCACAGACCCTTACATCCCCGGCGTAAGCGGAAGCGAGAGCGGCTCTATCCAGTTCTTAAGAAGCTTAGGGATAAGGCTTAAGAACGGCACTGTATGGAGGAAGCTGGTCCATCTTGAAGGTGATGAGATAAAGAAGCTTGTCTCAGGGATAATAATGCAGAGGATGGGAGAAGCCAGCCCCGAAGATGTTCTTGGAAATGTATATATACTTAATGAAGAGAAGAAAGAGAGCCCATTTAGGGACGCCAAGGAGTTCTCAACATTGCTGAATGCATGCGGAAGGCTGGACAAGGCCTCTTTAGGCATAGGCGCCTGCCTTGGAGACAAGAAAAACAAGGAAAGGGCAGTAAAAAGCCTTGTAGGTTATAAGAGGGAGATCATAAACGCCATAAACTGGTATAAGGATAATCCTGAAGGAGGAAGCATCATAAGGGGAAAAGGCTATGTCATAATCAATGCCGGAAGCGACATAAGGGGCAGCATAATAGGGACTCTTGCTTCCATACTCTCAAGGTCAAACGAGCTTAAGGAGGGAACCCTCATAATGTCCATGGCTGACATGATCAACGGCTATTACAAGGTTAGCCTCAGGCTTAGCGGAAGGGAAAAAGAGATAGACCTTAGGGAAGTGATAAAAGAGATAGCTTCTAAGGTAGGCGGGGAGGCAGGAGGCCACGCATTTGCAGCAGGCGCCATGATAAAGGAAGAGTCAGTAGAAGAATTTATCAGTAATGCTAAAGAGATTCTGGACAGTTACGCATTAGAAGAAAAAGTGCACTAAAAGGCAGGGTACAGCCTTAAAGGGCCAGCCTTATGTTGTTTATATGCTCTGCTATCTCCTGCCCTTTTTTTGTAAGGGTAAGAAGCTTTAGCCTTCCCTGCTTCTCAAAATTTATCAGCCCTGATTTTTCCATCTCCTGCAGTATCTTGACAACATGGGAATAGGTGCAGTCGATCTCCTTTGCAAGGCTTGACGCATAGATCTCATCTTTAGCGTTCTTCAGGTTTACCAGCATCATGGCAGGCTTTTCCCTAAAAAAGACATTAAATATATTATTATCGTTGATTTTTATTACCCCCCCAACATATTTATTATAATAGGTATATTCAAAAGAATGCTATATAATATATAAATCTTTTGTTTTTCCAATTTTTGTGTTCAGTTTTATCCCGATAAGGAATCTTGTTCACAACCCCAAGCATCAGCCTAATCAGATGTAAGCTTTCAGCAGCCCCACAATCCCATGTAAAATTTTTTTCTATGGCTTCTCTCTGGTTTGGGCAACAACTCCACAAAATGCGAAAATTATTTAAACTAGCTCCTCCATAATTTAAGCTAAAGTGGGGAATCTGATAAATGTTTTTGATAATGTGGAGGCCTTAGAGCCTAAATGCCCCGGCTGCAAGGCTAAGATAGTCTTAGGCTTAACTACAAGATATGATAAGGGCCACAAGTGCCATGTCTGCTTAAAATGCAGCTCAAGGCTTTTATAGGGAGGTAATACCAAAAATGGAAGGCACAGTTTCTATGATAAAAGGGATAAGCCTGAATAAGGAATGTATGCTGTCACTGATGATGTTCAACAGCAGGCTAAGCGCAACAGACATGAAATGCCTTGAGGATGACTTCAGCCTGTATAAGGAAGACATAGATAATTTTGCAGCAGGATATAAGAACATAGGGATAATCTTTAAGCTAAGCCCCAGGGACGATACCATGTCAAGGGGATGGAAGCAATTTGTCGACAGGGTGATAAAAAAAGGGATCAGCTCCGACAAGCTCCACAACCTGTTCATAAGCAAAGCCTATGACAAGGCGCTTCTCATAACCAACAAGAGGCTCCTCAAGATAGACCTTAAGATGCTCAACGAGAAGATAGACGACATAAACTACAGGATAGAGAGCTATGACCAAAGGCTGTCAGAAGAGCTGGAAATGCACGAGCAGGAAACAGAAAAGCCCAAGGGCATATTCAGGAAGGTTATCGAAGTGTTGAGGATGTAATCTTCTGCATTAATTTCGGATATATTTTGCTGTAACTTTTTCAATTTTTCAAAGTTAACTTTATATACTCTGCCTGATTTTCTTAAAGAACCACTAATGAGGAGGGTGATACTATGAAAGTATTCCATGATGAAGACGTAAATGATGAGATACTTAGCGGAAAGACAGTAGCTACGATAGGCTATGGCGCACAGGGAGCTGCCCAGGCTAACATGCTCAAGGATTCAGGAGTCAATGTCATAATCGGAGAGACAGAAGTGATAGGCGACAAGAAAAACCCGAGCTGGCAGAAGGCAAAAGATGATGGTTTTGAAGTTATGACCATATCAGAGGCAGCAGAGAAGGCAGACATAATCCAGATACTTCTTCCTGACGAGATACAGTCAAAGGTATATGAAAGCCAGATAAAGCAGAGCATGAAGGCAGGAAAGGCATTATATTTTTCACACGGATTCAACATCTGCTTCAAGCGCATCGTAGCTCCGGAAGATGTTGACGTGATAATGGTAGCCCCAAAAGCCCCTGGAACAGAGGAAAGGAAGGCATACCTTGAAGGCTTTGGCGTCCCTGCTTTGGTGGCTGTCCATAAGGACGCTTCTGGAAAGGCAAAAGACACTGCCATGGCATTGGCAAAAGCCATGCATTTCACAAAAGCAGGTGTCATAGAATGCACATTTGAGCAGGAGACCTACGAAGATCTCTTTGGAGAGCAGGCAGTCCTTTGCGGAGGCCTTGTCGAGCTTATGAAGAGCGGATTCGAGGTCCTGGTAGAGGCAGGCTACCCTCCTGAGATGGCTTATTTTGAATGCGTCCATGAGATGAAGCTTATAGTAGACCTTGTCTGGCAGGGCGGGATAAAAAAGATGGCAGAGGTCATCTCCAACACCGCTGAATACGGGATGTGGTCAGTAGGAAAGAAGATTATCGGCCCTGAAGTCAAGGAAAAGATGAAAGAGGCCTTGAAAAGGGTGGAAAGCGGCGACTTCGCAAATGAGTGGATCGAAGAATACAAGAAAGGGATACCCTTGCTTAAGAAAAGCAGGGAAGAGATAGGAAACCACCAGATAGAGAAGACCGGCGAAGAGATAAGAAGGTTGTTTAAGAAGGAGTAGCATTTTAACAACAAAATGCCCCTTTCTTTTTTAACTAAGAAACCAACAAAGATAGTCTGCGTAGGCCTGAACTACCACTGCCATGCAAAAGAGCTCGGCATGAATACCCCCAGGCATCCGATAATATTTCTTAAGCCAACTACCTCTCTGATAGGGAACAGCCAGGATATAATCTATCCCTCGATCTCAAAAAGGGTGGATTATGAGGCAGAGCTTGCTTTGGTAATCGGGAAAAAGGGAAAGAACATCCCTGTAAGCAGGGCTATGTCTTATATCAAAGGCTTTACCTGCCTCAATGATGTTACAGCAAGGGACCTTCAGAAACTTGACGGCCAGTGGACAAGGGCAAAATCATTCGACACGTTCTGCCCTGTAGGCCCAAAGCTCACAAAAAGCATAGACCCTAATAACGTGAAGATACAAAGCTTCCTCAACGGTGAGCTGAAGCAGGACTCCTGCACCTCTGAGTTTATCTTCAAGGTAGAAGAGGTAGTCTCATTTATCTCTAAGGTTATGACCCTTTATCAGGGAGACATAATCTCTACAGGAACCCCTAAAGGGATAGGCCCGATGAAAAAAGGCGACAGGATAGAGGTAAGGATAGAGGGAATAGGCAGCCTTGTGAATCGTGTGGTGTGAGATTTATAGGGCCGGTAGATTTTTTCTACTATTCTTCCAAGACATTATTTTAAAATACTATCTTTCTTAAATATCAGTAAAAAAAGAACTAAAATCCAAGAAAAATACAACATTCAGATTAGGCCAGCAGATATAATCCAAATATAGCAAGTGACACAAATTTTTATACAACATTATAGGTCACTTGCTTATTACTAAACTTCAATTCTTGCAAAGCAAGATTAAAGGGTTGGAAATTTCAATTTCCAAAAAGACAAGATTTGTTCAAAAACTTTTGTCTTTTAGTATAGGTCATTCTTACAAAATGACATTAAGCAGCCCCCCCACCAGCAATGAAGATACTACCATTATAACTGTGGACTTCAGCATGTCCTTGACGCCTAATTCCTTGATAAGCACCGCAAATGTAGCCACGCAGGGAAAATACATAGTAAGGACAACGCTTGCAACTATAAGCTGCTTCAGGCTAAGCCCCAACGGCACGAGCATTCCTACTGCAACATCCTTCCTCAAAAAACCGACTATCAACGACCCTACAGCCTCTTTAGGCAGCCCCAGAACATTCACTATCAGGGGGGCTGTGGCATTCCCTATAAGCTGGAGTATCCCTGAAGAATAGAATATGTTTATTATCAGCACCCCCAAAAGCACATACGGCACCCCATAGCGTATGAATTCCTTTGTCCTCATCCACAGCTTCTTTAGCATCGCCTTTAGGTAAGGCACCCTGTAAGGGGGTATCTCCATGAACAGTGCAGGGCTCGATCCCTTCATGACCTTGTTTAGGATAAGCCCCAATGTTATCCACACTGTAAGCAGCGTCAGGAAAACAGTACCCATGCCCTTTATGCCGTATTTGCCGACAAGGCCGAAGACCATGGCTATCTGCGCCATGCAGGGCACGCATATCACCATCAATGTAGCAGCGATAAATTTCTCCCTTTTAGACTCTAATATCCTTGTAGCTAATGCGCCGGGAACATTGCACCCAAAGCCAAGAAGCATAGGCACTATGGCAAAGCCGTGAAGCCCCATCTTGTGCATTACATTATCAGCAAGGACAGCCAGCCTCGGCAGATACCCTGAATCCTCCAATACCCCAAGGGCAAGAAAGAACGAGAATATGTAAGGAAGGATCATTGCTATAGGAACATAAAGCCCTGTAGTTATCAGGCCCATGCTTTGCATGTAGTCTATCTGCCCCTCGACAAGCCTGCCTATTATGATATCATGCATGAATCCTTTCCCCAATAAGGCGCTCGCTTTCATAGCAAGGGGCATATATATATCGAACAAAGGGTCAAATATGTAATTGATAAGCCCCTCCCCAACTATCCTTATCACAAGGAAAAGGGCAAGCAGGGAGAATATCGCTATAGGCACCCCCTTGATGGGGTGTATGCTTGCATCACCCAGCTTTTCCATCAGCGTATGCTCTTTATAGCTTATCTCCTGCACCTTTTTTGTTATATGGCCTATCCTTGACCACCTTTCTTTGTCAGGCATATGCTTTAGCTCTGCCTTTTTTGCATAAGAGAATGATTCTACTAGCTTTTTGATTCCCTCTCCTGTTATCCCTGATGTAGGTATTACAGGGACGCCAAGCAGGCCCTCCAGCTTTTTTACGTCTATCTTTATCCCTACATGTTTTGTCTCGTCCCACAGGTTTAAGGCTACTACCACAGGGACATCTTTTTCCATGAGCTGAAAGGTGAGGTTAAGGTTCCTCTCAAGGTTGGTGCAGTCTACAACATTGACCACAATACCCCCCTTCTTGAGCATCTCTACAGCAACCTCCTCCGCCTTGTTTGTAGGCTCAAGGGAATATGTTCCCGGAACATCTATTATCTCTGCTTTTTTCCCTTCAAGCAGCATGGTTCCTTTTTTAAGCTCAACAGTGGTCCCTGCATAGTTTGACACAGCTGCATCTGATCCTGTAATCCTTGAGAATATTGCGCTTTTCCCTACATTCGGGTTTCCCATCAATAATATCTTCATTCTGCATCCACTATTATCTTGTTTGCCATCCCCCTCCCTATGGCGACCTCTGTGCTTCCTGCCTTAATTACCATCGGCCCCCTGAAAGGGTAAGAGGATACGACCTTGATGCTTTTTCCTTCCCTTATCCCTATGGAAGACAGCTTTCTCTGCATCCCGCATCCTCCTTCTATCATCTTTACTTTCCCTGACCTTCCGCTTTTTACCCTTGACAGCCTCATCTCCATCTCATATCATCCCTCCATGAGGTATCGGTTTTCCCGAAGGTGAAACCTTGGGGTTGTTAAGGAACCTGTCAAGCCTTTTTATGGACTCTTCCGAAAAGGCGTGCTCAAGCCTGTGCGCTTCCTTATCCACCCTCTTAGGGTTATATTTCAGGACATCCCTGAGGAAAACCTCTATGACCCTGCGGTTATGCATCAGCCTTTTTGCTTCCTTTAGCCCTTTCTTCTTGAAGAAGATGTTGGAATAAGGCTCAAACCTGATAAATCCTTCTTCAGCCATCTTCTTCAGCATCTCTGATACGCTTGGCTTGGATATCTTAAGCTCCTTGGCTATGTCCACAGACCGGATGCCCTTGGAATGCTCTTTCTCTTTCTCATAGATAGAATACATCGCTATAAGGTAATCCTCAGACGACTTTTTCTTCATGATAAGTTAGGCACACCTAACTTATATATAAGCTTTTGCATGGCGTAGGCTTTGTCTGAAAACTAACTCCTGCCCTATAAGTCCCAATAGTGTCCGAAAACTCTAGCTTTCTAGCTGCTTATCGGACAAAGCCCATTGCGCAGTAAGAAGTTGGCAGATATGGGGCCAAAGGAGAATCCCAGTCTAGTTTTGATGGCAGTGATGATCCGGATTAGGCTCAGGATTTTCTTTCGATACAGCGATTTCAGCATTTTTTACAATTATTCCACAGCACCTCAAAATATGCCCTGAACCCGTCAGAAGTGTCCTTGTTTTTTATCAGGATGCCCAACGGATTCTTTACAGAACGGATCAGCAGGCCGACCTTGTCTCCATAAACGTTTATCGCTATGGGTGAAGTATATTCGGTAGGCATAACCCTGACATCTGTAAACTGCCTTTTGCTGAACCTTTTTGCCCTTTTGATGTCTTCCTTCTTAAATATCATCCTGTTCTTTATTTTCAGCCTGATCCTCTCATCATGAAACCTTTCTAAGATTCCTTTGAACTCCTTTCTTGAATGGGCCCCTATGACACAATTAGGTTTTCTTGTCCTCAATATGTCCTTTAATATGGCTTTTATCCCTTCTTTTCCCTTGTATAAGCTGACTTCCTGTTTGTCTTTTGAAGCCCTCTGAGAAAGTATAAGCTCAGGAAGGATACCCTTCAGGACCTCTTCCTGCCGGAATACCCTCTCCTTTTTTTCTTTTATTATATCTTTCAGGTTATTGGGGTCTGCAGCCTCAAAATATTTTTTGTTTGCCTTGGTGATGTAGCTGATCAGCCCCTTGTTCAGCAGTTTCTCGATATTGTCATATACCGTTCTTCTGTGGATCCCTGATTTTTGGGATATCTTATCTGCTGTAGATGAGCCGATCTCGAGCAAAGCCAGGTAAACCTTTGATTCGTTTGGGCTTAACCCCAGGCTTTCAAGTTTTTTAGCCTCCATAGGAGCCTGTATGGGCAATACATATATAAATATTGTGGTGGAGGGGGTTCACCACGTAATTTTATAAGCTTATCCAGCTTATCAGGGCAATATGGAAACGCCAAAGCTGTATAGGGCATTTATCGAAGTTACAGCGAACTGCAATACTGGCATACACTCTGGATTGTCACCATGCACCTACTGCAGAAATTCGGATAATGAATTGGATAATATAAGCTATAGGATTAAAGAAGACCCCCGAATTAAGGCAATAAAGGGATGGATTAATGATGTGGCTGAAGCAGGAGCAAGAGAGATAGTGCTTACAGGAGGAGAGCCGCTCTTAAGGAACGATCTGGCGGAAATAGTAGGATACTCCGATAACCTTGCTTTACATACCTTAATCGCAACCAATGGCCTGGAAATCAACAGAGAGCTCTTAGACCGGATTAAGAGGTATGATGTCAAGCTGCAGGTAAGCCTGGATTCTATCGATGAAAAGATCAATGAACAACTTCGCGATGGATTATACAAGCCAGCACTCAATGCAATAGGATTAATCAAAGAATATAATATGCCGCTTCAGATATCAACTACTATGGCCTCAGTAAACATAGATTCTATACCTGATCTAATCAACCACTTTCAAGATACAGATATCAAGTTGAGGAGGTTGGTTGAAGAAGGGCTAGCAGCAAATAGGCAGGACCTTATCGTCCCTGAGAATAAACTGGTAAACATAATAAAAGAATTTGTCCTAAGCAAAGATCATGGAGCTAATGTTGGTGTTGAACAGGCGCCTTATGTTGCAGATTGCGGGGGACAGCCTTATCTTTACAGTTGTTCAGCCGGAACATCCATAGTATTCATAAGATACAACGGAGATATTGAACCATGCCCCTCAGTAAATGAGGTTGTTGGAAATATCAAAAAGACTCCTTTTAAAACTATATGGGAAGAAAATTTTAGTAATTATAGGGCAGGTAATAAGAAGCCTTTTGGCCATTGCGGAAGAACGGATTTGATAAATCCAATGAATCTAAAGATTCCGGGCCACACAGCTTCAGAAGAAGATTCTATGAAAAATAAATGCAAATGCACGGGGTGAGAAAGATGGGAATAAGCGAACTTAAGCAGGATTATGTAGATGCAGTTTACGAAACAAGGGCATTGATGATAAAAGAACAGCCGTTTGACCTAAAGTCAGGAGGAAAAAGCCATATTTACCTTAACCACCGGAACCTGTTGTCAGATTCTAAGAACTTAAGGCTTATAGCAGAGCTTTATAACGAGCTGATCAAATGCAGGGTTGAAGAATATAAGCTGTGTGCAGTAGATTCGGTGATGAGTCCCATCATTGTTGGTGCTATGAGTATCTTAAGCGGCAAAGACATAATCGCTGTAAAAAGCAAGAAACTGGAGCACGGGACAAAAGAGGACATATATGGCGACACTTCTGGGGAGGTTGTTGTTATAGATGATATGACCTCAAGCGGAAGCACCATATTGTCTGCAGCTAAAAAGCTAAAAGAAAAAAAAGCTTCTGTCAGGTATGCTGTAGTAAGTGCCTGCAGGGATGATAAAGCTAAAGAGAACCTGGAAAAAGAGGGGATTCAATTATTAAGTATAGCCAGCTTCAGGGAGATTATAGGCATGCTAAAAGGAAAGCTGGGTGAAAAAGAACTAAGATTGGCAGAAAAAGAGCTTAGGTAGAAGACCATGTCTAGCCCCTCACTCATTATCCCTTATCACGATCCCTTTCCAGAGTTTTCTTGCCCTTTCCAGCCTCTCAAGATTCCCAGTGTCGAACCACTGCCCTGAAAAAGGAAACCCCCTCACCCTCCCTTCATCCGCAAGCTTCGGGAATATCTCTTTCTCAAGCATGCAGAACCTGTCCTTTGGGATCATGTCTATGACCTCAGGCTCTATTATGTAGAACCCTGAATTGATAAGGTTGGAGGGAGCCTCTGACCTTTTGGGCTTCTCTACAAACTCTGTTATCCTGGAGCCGTCAAGCTTAGCCACGCCGTATCGTGTAGGGTCATCGACAGAGGTCAGCGCTATAGTCACAAGCGCCTTTTTTCTCTTATGCAGCCTGAACATCCTTGGTATGTTTATGCATTTTAGCTCATCCCCGTTAGAAACTATAAAACTGTCGTTGAGCATATCCTTTGCAAGCCTTAGCGGCCCGGCAGTCCCTAACGGCTTGTTTGGGCTCTCTTCAACATATTCTATGTTCATGCCGAACCTGCTTCCGTCTGTAAAATAGTCCCTCACATCATCAGCAAGATACCCTACAGATAATACGACATCCCTTACGCCGTATTTTTTTAAGAGCTCAAACAGCCATTCTGTAAGCGTCTTTCCCTGCACATCCACAAGTGCCTTGGGCTTCTTATATGTAAGCGGCCTAAGCCTTGTCCCTTTCCCCCCTGCAAGTATCAGCGCCTTGCTTGGTATAGAGATGCCCAGAGCATCCTCTAATATAGCCTCTATCTCCTGGCTCCTGTTCTTTATCTCCTCTCCGTCAACCCTTTTGTCAAGCTGCTGTATCAGTTCTTCCTTAAGGGTTATAGTTATCCTTTCTTTCATCTTTTATCCCTTGTTTATCCTTTTTTCTCCTTTTTACCATTAGTTTATAAAGCTACTATATAAACCTTTTGTTTTTTGTATGATAGTGTATGATAATAGAAACATTTAAATATTAGTTATTTTTAGCTGTTTAAGAGGAGGCCTTATGGCAATAACAGGAGATAAAAAAAAGCAGATCGCTGTATTGACAGGGGGAGGGGACGCCCCGGGTCTTAACGCAGTAATCAGGGGCATAACATTTAAGGCAAAAAAGCTCGGTTACGATGTTCTTGGCATCCTTGACGGGTGGAAAGGGCTGGTGGACTGCACCGATTGCGGAATTCTTGATCTTGACCAGATAGAGGACATCCATATGCTTGGAGGAACCATACTCCATACATCAAGGACAAACCCATATAATGTCGAGGGCGGCCCTGAAAAGGTAAAAGAGAACCTTAAGAAGCTCAAATGTGATTTTATAATAGCCATAGGCGGCGAAGATACCCTGGGGGTAGCAAACAAGCTTTCCAGGGAAGGCATAAATGTAGTCGGAGTACCAAAGACGATAGACAATGATGTTGGTGAGACAGATTACTGCTTCGGCTTCAACACAGCGATAACAAGGGCCACAGAAGCCATAGAGAACCTGCACACCACTGCAAGATCCCACCATAGGACTGTAGTGATAGAGGTCATGGGAAGGCATGCAGGTTGGATGACATTGGAGGCAGGCATAGGCGGAGGGGCAAGCGTCATACTTCTTCCTGAAGAGCCCTTTGACATAGACGAGGTATGCAGCATCCTCCTTAACAGGAAAAAGAAAGGGAAAAACTATTCTATAATCGCAGTATCAGAAGGCGCAACCCCTAAAAAGGGCCAGATGGAGATCCAGGTAAAGGATAAGGACTCATTCGGCCACGTAAGGTTAGGCGGGATAGGGGAAAAGCTTTCAAGAGAGATAGAGAAAAAGACAGGCATAGAATGCAGGCATGTTGTTCTCGGGCACCTTCAAAGGGCAGGCACACCTACTGTTTTTGACCGTGTCTTAGGTACAAGGCTCGGGGTAAAGGCAGCAGATATGATCGACAAGAAAGAGTTCGGAAAGATGGCTGCCCTCAAAGGCACAGACATAGTCGCAGTTCCGCTTGAAGACGCACTTGGAAAGCTCAAGACAGTCCCTAAAGAAAGGTACGAAGAGGCCAAACTATTCTTTGAGGGGGATTAAAATATCAGGTTTCGATTTAAGGCCAAACAGCCTTTCCAGAACTGGCGAATCTTGCATGGAATATTCCAATATTCTTATATTCTTAAACAAAAGAAAAACAAGGTGATAAAATGAACAATCCATTACCCGGAAACAAGCTCTATGATGCATTGAAGGAAGAGAAGTGCATAATATTGGCATGCAACCCGCGTATTACTATCGGGGTTGCAAAGGCCATCTTTAAAGCAGCTAAAGACCTGGATGCTGCAGTCATAATGGAGCTGGCAAGGACAGAATGCAACCACAACATAGGGTATACAGGCCTTACCCCCGCTGCATTCTCCCAGAACCTTATGAAGGCTAATGAAGAGGTAGGGCATGATGTATGGGCATTGCATGCAGACCATATAGGCGTTAAGGAAGGGACGCCTGAAGAGATACAGGATGTCAAAGGCCTTATCTCTGCCCAGATAGCAGCAGGATACACATCATTTGCCATAGACGCCTCTCACCTTTTCGATTTCGATGGGAAGACCATAGAGGAAGAATTGGCCCCAAACATAAAGGCCACTATAGAGATAGGAAACTTCATAAAGGAGAAGATGGCCGGAAAGGAATTCGGCTTAGAGGTAGAGGTGGGAGAGATAGGAAGAAAAGGCGGGGAAGGCATGGTCCTTACAAAGCCTGAAGAGGCAGTAACATTCATCAAAAGATTAAACGAGGCAGGCATCAGCCCCAACCTTATAGCCATAGCAAACGGCTCTACCCATGGAAACATATACGATGAAGATGGAAACCCTATTGTGCAGACATCCATCAACATAGAGCAGACACAGGCTGTTGCAAAGGCCCTGAGGGACAATAACCTTAATGTAAGGATAGCCCAGCATGGCATCACCGGAACCCCCCTTGATATAATCAGGGATAAGTTCCCCCACGGCGACATATTGAAGGGCAATGTAGCCACATTGTTCCAGAACATAGTCTTTGATGCTTTGAAAAAATATCATAATGATCTATGGCAGGAGATGTTTGACTGGGTCCAGCAGAACAAGCCATTGGAGGGAAAAAAGCCTGAAGAGACATTCGGCAAGAACGGGAAATATGCCCCTAAGGTATTCTTTGACAGGATTTACGCCATGTCTGAAGAATGCAGAAAAGAGATAGAAGAGAATGCATATCAGGCAGCAGCAGACCATATAAAGGCTTTCAGGGCAGAGGGAAGCGCATCTATCGTAAGGAAATATGCTCAGTAGACGGCCCTATCTGAAAGGGTAGGCAAAAAACTAAAACAACAAAGGTGATAAAATGGCAGATAAGATAAGAGTAGGGATCGTAGGTTATGGTACTATAGGAAAACGTGTTGCAGACGCAGTCATGCTCCAGGATGACATGGATCTCATAGGGGTAACTGCAAGAAGCTATAATTACAGGATGATATCTGCAGCATTGAAGAAGATCCCTATGTATAAGTGGCCTGAGGCAGGAGAGCTGAATAACCTGGCTATGGCAGGGACATTCGAAGACATGCTCAAGAATGTAGATATAATAGTTGACTGCTCACCTAAAAAAGGCGGCGCAGAGAACAAGGAGAAGTACTATATCCCGAACAAGATAAAGGCTATCTTCCAGGGCGGAGAAAAAGGGAAGGTGGCAGACGTAAGCTTTACAGCCCAATGCAATTACAAGGAAGCTGTCAATAAGGATTTTATAAGGGTCGTAAGCTGCAATACCACAGGCCTTTGCAGGACCCTTAACGCTATAAAGTCAAGATATGGCATAGACGCTGTCCATGCCACGATGATAAGGAGGGGGGCAGACCCATGGGATATAAGGCACGGCCCTATCAATTCAGTCGTTCCTGTCCTGGAGCTTCCTTCGCACCACGGCCCTGACGTCCAGACAGTCTTGCCTGACATGCCTATCTTCACGACAGCATTGTCAGTGTCCAGCACTCTTATGCACATGCATACTGTAACAGTGGACTGCAAGGAGACACCTAGTGTAGAAGAGGTCCTAAAGCTCTTCGAGAACACCACAAGGGTAAGGGTCGTAGACAACGCCTCCATGGTAAGGTCGACTGCAGAGATAATGGAGTTTGCAAAGGACCTTGGAAGAAACCGCTCAGACATGCCCGAGATAGTGGTATGGAAAGAGGCAGTAGGCGTTACAGGGAACAAGCTGCTCTATATGCAGGCCATACACCAGGAATCAGACGTGGTATGCGAAAACATAGATGCGATAAGGGCAGCAGCAGGCTTTGAAGATGCAGAAGCTTCGATAAAGAAGACAAACCAGGCCCTGAACATAGACTGCTGCAAGAACTGCATTGAGTGAAAGGCGCTAAAAAATACCCCTCAGCTTGCTGCGGTTGGGATAGGCGATGCCCATCTTGTTTTATTTTCTTCCTCTCTTTTTTTCTTTCCCTTTTTTACAAAAACCCCCTATTTTCAAAAAATTTTAAATAGGAGGATACGCCTGTCATCAGATATGAAGGAAAAACTTGCTACAATACCTAATGCCATAACACTATGCAGGATAATCTTAGTCCCTTTTTTTATATCGGCCTTGGTCAGGAATAGGGTGGAGCTTGCTGTCTTATTGTTCGGGGCGATAGCATTGAGCGATGCGCTGGACGGGCTTTCTGCCAGGATAACAAAGCAGAAGACAAGGATAGGAGCCCTTCTTGATTCCACCACTGACTGGCTTGTCATCCTTTCCACATTGATAACATTCCTCGTGATAAGAAAATACATACCCTTTAAGCTCATAATAATACTCTTGATCCCTATGGCAGTGTCTTATGTCGCAAAAAGCATATACATAAAGAAAAAAAAGAAGACTGCTCCTACAGTAATAGGGAAGATTTCAGTGGCATTCGCCTACGTAACAACTATAGTTATCCTTATAGATTTTGCATACCAGCAGCTATTCCTCATAATAATGACCTTGTTGGCTTATTCTACGATGATAAATTATATGATCAAAGATGCTAAGCTTTTTATAAGGTAGGGTATATTTCTGCAGTATGGATGTTATACTTGATTGCTATACAGATGAGCCTTCAGGCTTAGGAGTCCCGCCTTATCTTGGGACATATCCAAGATATATTGCAGGATACCTCGGTAAGGCGCATTACCTTACGATAGACGACCTTAGGTTCTTCAGGCATTATAAGCTGGATGAGAAAAAGAAAGAGGTAAACAGGAAGACCAACATAAGGGTAAGCAACCTTACGGGGAATATAGGCAGGATAAGCTCTATTTTGGAAAATGCCTCTTCGCTGATTATCATCTTAGGTGTGCATACGCCCGGCAAATATCTTTCCGCCCTTCCCGGAACGCTTAATGAGGTATGCCGGCTTATCAGCGGTATAAGGTGCGAGAAGATACTTACAGGGCCTGCAGTATTTGGCACCCAGTCCTGTGGAGGGAGGTTTTTTGAGAGGGCCGGCCTTAAGGCTTTTGACAGGGTTGAGCCTTTTGATTTTAAGTATGATGAGATACGTGATTATTCTGTAGATGGAGCTTATATAGTAAGCCAGATCCCTGCCCTTAGGATAATAGAGATCGAGACAGGGCATGGCTGCTCAAGAGAGAAAGGATGCAGCTTCTGTATGGAGCCTTTGAAGCATCCTTTGGAGTTCAGGAAAAAGGAGGACATCATCAGGGAGATAGGTTCATTCTATAAGCTTGGATGCAGGCATTTTCGGCTTGGAAAACAGTCTGACATCTATCTTTACCCCCCTCTTGCAGGCCTCTTAAGGGGCATAAGAAAACAATTTCCTGAGATAGAGGCACTTCATATAGACAACGTCAATCCTAAGAGCGTAATCTCAGGGAAAGGTGCAGAGACAACAAAAGACATCGTCAAATACTGCACAGAAGGGAATGTTGCTGCTTTCGGAGTTGAGAGCTTTGATCCTGAAGTTTGCAGGGAAAATAACCTGAACTGCAGGCCTGAGGAAGCCTACGAAGCCGTAAGGCTGCTGAACAGGTACGGCTCTGAAAGGGGAATCAATGGGATGCCCAAGCTGCTGCCAGGGATAAACCTGCTGTATGGCCTGAAGGGAGAGAGCAAAAGCACGCACCATGAGAATATGCTCTGGCTGAAGCGCATCCTGGAAGAAAAGCTGATGCTTAGGAGGATAAACATAAGGCAGGTCAGCATATTCGAGGGGACTGATCTGTACAATGGATGCGGTAACAGGTTCCTTAAGAAGAACAAGAAGTACTACTGGAAGTGGAGGGACGAGATAAGGCACAAGATAGACCTTCCTATGCTGAAAAGGCTCGTCCCTGAAGAAACCCTTTTGAAAGGCTGTATGGCAGAGGTCTATGATGGCAATACAACATTCTGCAGGCAGATAGGGACATATCCTCTTATAGTAGGGGTTAAAGAGAGGCTTGATCTCGGGAAATTTTACGGCCTAAGGGTCAAAGGGCATATGTTAAGAAGCGTTGTAGGGGCTGTTGAAAAAGATTAAATTTATATATCCTTTACCCTGGATAAAGAGCAGATGAAGAAAGGACAATTGACCGGCCGCCCTATCATGAATGCTCTGTTCGCTCTTGCTGCTGTTCTTATCCTTGTCTTCGGAGGGGTCCAGGTTGTTAGATGGACTTCAAGGTCAAGGGATATCGAGATGGCTAATTTTCTGAGCAGCCTTAAGAACATCCTGAGAAGGCAGAGCCTTAGGGCTTACGGCTCTGTTGAGGAGGAGACTATAGCAGTCCCTCAGGAGATAGAGGCTGTCTGCCTTGTTGACCGGAATAAGCCGATATCTCCTTTAGTGAACTGCCTGCTCAATGAAGAGATCAACAAATATGGGGACAAGAATATCTTTTTTGCCCCTTTTGATAAGTTTGCTCCTGAAAACGGCGAAAGTTTCGAGCTTGACGAGGATGAAAACCCCCTGTGCCTTAAGGTTATTAAGGGAACAGTAAAGGTAAGCGCCACCAGCATGGGAAACCGCACATTAGTCAGCACTTTCAGGCCTTCTGAGAAAGAGACAGACTGCATATCTGTGCTTTATAATTCACCTCCTGAAGATTCTATAGACATAGTTTTTTTAGGCTATGGCTACAAGTCCTTTGATAGCTTTAATGATGATGTATCTAAGAACATACAGGTATTCCTGGATTCAGAGCCCTTTAAGTCAAATAAGGATAAGCTGAACTTTTACAGGGTGGACAGGCTGGAAGACCTTGACTGCAGCATAGGTGCATGGGTGTCATGCGATGAGTTTTCTGCCAAGAGGCTGGCATCGTACTGCCCCAATGATTATATAGTGATTCTTGTTGACAGGAGCAGGGTGAAAGACTTTATAAAGCCGGTAAGGTCAAGTGCCGTCTCAAATATGGAGAAGATAAACACAGCAGATAACAAGCTTGTAGTCCTGCATGAATTCGGGCATATCTTTGGAGGATTGGCAGACGAGTATGTTGATGAGAAATATTATTCAGGGATATCCTTTGACCCCAAGGATTATCCTAATTGTGATTTTCCTCCTGAATGCTCCGGATGGGAGGATGTAAATGATACAGGCTGCTTTGATGGATGCTCACTTGGAAGATATTCAAGGCCTACGGAAAACTCTGTCATGAGGGCATTAAACACAGAGAAATTTGGTCCGCTTAACGAAAAGATTATATTGAACAAGCTCAATGCATATGGCGTAGAGGGTGATGATTAGATGAGATTATGGATGCTCCTATTATTGGCCCTATTGCTAGTGCCTGCTGCCACAGCAGAGGTCGAATGCAGCAGGGTATTTGTGGTCAGGTTCAACTATGATCGGGGCGTCATATCCTACAGGGATAAGGTGGTCAAATGTGGCTATTCCCCTGACAGGAGGCTCCAGCCGGGATCAGGATATACGGCAGAGGTAGTCTCCATAGCTGGAGATGCCCTTCATTCGTTTAAGTTTGATGTCCCTCTTACACTCAATTTTGATTCCAGCGACCCCATAGTCAAAAGGTTATCAGGTGGGATGGCTGTGCTGAACGAGACCGACTTTGCCCTGATATTCCCCTACTATGACGAAGCAAGCTCTATAGTCATCTATAACCCCCGTGATTATGAGGTATTGAGGATCCCGCTTATAGAAGAGCAGTTCATGCAGAAAAGGTCCTCTTTCTTATCGCTTATCCTTGGGATATTGGCATTGCTTATAATATCCTTTATAGCTTATAGGATCTGCAGGGCAAGGCCATCGAAAAACTTATAAACCAAATAGAAGTTCTTAGGCTTAAGCCTCCATAGCTTAGTAGGTTTTTTCTTATGGCACCATAAGGAAACTATAAAGAGCGCATGACTGTTAATCATGAGGTCGGCAGTTCGAGAGCCTAAAAGCCGGAATTCTGCCTGGAGGCGTTTTTTCTTTTTCACTAATCTGCTAATTCCTGGTCTGGTACTCTTTAGGGAATATGCAAAGAAGACGGTAGGGAGAAAAACATAAATGATGAATTAAAAGATGGGCCCGCGGAGATTCGAACTCCGGACCTTTATCGGGATGATATCCTCACGATGTCTCAGTTGGCTTATCAGTTTCGCATCATAAAAGATCGTGCGCTCGAGCCAGACTGAGCTACGGGCCCATAATCTGATGAAACAAGACTTCATTTATAAATATTGCGGGGGTGTTTGGCTTTGGGCCAGAACTGAGTATATCAGGATACCTGCAGCATCTTCCTTAAGGCATCTCCTGCCTTTTCTATTACGCCCTTGTCCAGCTTGATCTTTCCTGTCTCTTCCAGAAGGCACCTGTAGGCCTTTTCAAGCGTGATCTCTTTCATCTGTGTGCATACTCCTCCGACAGCATAAAACTCCTTTTCAGGCATCTCTTTCTTAAGCCTGTTTACCATCCCGCATTCAGTGACAGAGATGAACTCTTTTTCGCTGCTTTCCCTGGCATAGGTTATCATCTGGGACGTAGAGCAGACAGCATCAGCTTCTTCTATAACTTCCATCCTGCACTCAGGATGCACCATGACCTTTGCATCAGGATGCTCTTTTTTGGCTTTCCTTACATCCTCTGCAGAGATGCTGTCATGGACATAGCAGTAGCCCCCTAAAGGTATCACTTTCTTGCCTGTCCTGCTCTGGACATATGCGGCAAGATTCCTGTCAGGCGTGAATATCACCTCTTTTGCATCAAGGGAATTGACCACCTCTACGGCATTCGCTGAAGTGCAGCATATGTCAGACGCAGCTTTTGTCTCTGCAGTAGTATTTACATAGCTTACTACAGCGGCATCAGGATGGTCCTTTTTAGCTTCCAGTATCCTGGCCGGATCGACCATATGGGCCATAGGGCACTGTGATGATCTTTCAGGAAGCAGCACCATCTTTTCAGGGTTGAGTATCTTGGCTGACTCAGCCATAAAATCAACACCGCAGAACACTATTATCTTTGCATCTGTCTTAGACGCCTGCCTGCAAAGCCCAAGGGAGTCCCCTAAGAAGTCCCCTACTTCATATATCTCAGGCCTTTGGTAGTTATGCACCAGGATCACTGCATTTTTCTCCCTTTTCAGCATATTTATCTTCCCTATCAGCTCTTTGTCTTCCATGGCCCATCAAAAGCTGGAGGGCTATAAAAAGTTTTAGTTTCATTAATAACAAATATTAAAAATCAGGCTTTATTACTATGCTTATGGAAAAAGGGATGATGGGATCTATAGCAGATTCCTTAAAGAAGAGCCTGGAGGAAGAAGGGAAATACGCCCAGTTTAACGACAGCTCTTACAGGCCCGTAAAGATAAACAGTGAAAATTTCCATAGCATAAGTCCTGCCAGTAACCCCGGGAAAGCGGCATTTATAGACGGCGGAAACAGCGAGATACTAAAAGCGCCTAATTTCTCCCTCCAGCTTATAAGGGTATATTGTTGTATCTATGAAGGAAACAAAAGGGTAGGCTCAAGAAAAAAGGAGTTCTATGCCCTGATGAACGCTGCAGGCCATGAAGGCAGGATAGCCTATAACGTATCGTTTTTTGGCGCCGGAAAAGAGACCATAATCTTCGATTCTTTTGATGATACCATAAGGAAAGGAAAGCACAGGATACAGATATCAGGCATAGGGGATGCAGTAAGAAGGTTTGCAGAGCTGGAGGCAGCTGAAGAGGCTGCAGGCGAATTAGGGGATAGGGGCATAATTATCCTTGACGGAGACCTAAAGGCTTCTGTAACAGGGGAAAGAAAGCGCCTTGAAGCGCTTTATGAAAAAGCAGCCGGAAATAAAATACATGTATGCGCATTGTCCAAGACCTCTAACCTCTTTACAGAAACAGGCAACGCCTTCCTGCCTGTATTGGGAAGAAAAGCTCCGGAAGGCGCATGGTACTATCACCCTATCGCCGAAATAAAAAATGAAAGCCATAAGGCAGATATGTATGCAGTAAGGCTGCACAGGAACTCGAGATACATATTCAAGCTGGAGATATTTAATGAAAGATCTGGTGAAAGCCGTAGTGAAAAATGCAATAAAAAAAATGGCGATGCTGGAGGCATCATCTCCCTTTTGAGCTCTAACTCCACAGACCCTGTTTTCTTGGGCTATCCCTACGGGCTGGTAGAGGCTGACGCCAGGGCAAGGATAAGCGATAAGGAAAAAGATTACCTGAAGACAAGGTTTTTGGCTGGCCTGAAAGGTGATACTAAGGCTATAGCTGAGTACCTAAGGGCCCTGGATGCGCATAGTGTCCTGGATTCTATATCATTCTGATGAAGAAAATAGGCAGGTAGCTCTTATCTTTGTAACTACTTTTAAAAGACTACAAAAACAAAAGATTTAAATACTGCAATGCCCTTCTAAGCCTATAGGATCAATCAAAATGAACGGCTCAGCAACTTTACCAACCCTTAAAGAGTCAATCCCTGAAACAAAAAGATTATCCTCTATAATTCCTCCAGATTCAATCAACTCTTCTATTGCTCCTAAAAGGAACAATACTCTTGAGAGCATCTTAAGCGGCACTGGGAAAAAGCAGCGTATAAAAGAAAGGATAGAAAACACAATCAACTATTATGAATCTAACAACAACTACTTAAGCTTCAAAGAATATCTAACCTGTATGGATTTTGTGGATAAGTACGAGCCTTATATTGAAAAGCATGAGAAAAATGAGAAAATAAGCAACAACAATTCAGGATATTATAAAACAACCCAGGCTAAGCTTAACAGGCTTAAGGTTCTGTTAACTGAGCAGAAAAATAAGCACGGGTATGAACTTCCTCAAAAAATTAAGAATATATTAAAGGGTAGGGAAAAAAGGTATCTGTTAAACGGTGAAGAGGTCAATAGCCGGTTATTTAAGAACAGGCGCACGATCATCAATGATATTATCTCTAAACGAAATATGAACCAAGATATCAATGATTATTTAAGGAAAAAAGCAGAAAAGATGGTTCCCCAAAAGGATAATGGAAGTTATTCAACGAATCAACAAATAAGTACAACCTTACCACAGGATGAAACCAATGGCAATACCCTTTATCCAGATCAAGAAGAAGTAACCCTCTCACAAGAAGAGAAAAATCAGCTGTTTAAAAAGGAATCCAAAGCTATACTCGGTGATAAAATCTATGATCTGCTCTCGCAACATAACTATAGGGGTATTGTGGAAGCAGTTTATAGTCAAAAACCCTCATCTGATGTTATAGGGCGTTTAAAAGAATACCTTATAATAGAGAATAATGAGCACTGCGGCTGGAAATATGACGGCAAACAAGACAGAGGAGGCTCCTGGGTTAATAAAGATAACTCAAATCCAAGGTACCTAAAAGATATAAGGTTTGCCCTCAGGGAAATATCCCGTCATGAAAGGCCATGGGGTAATGAAATACTATATAAAACAGCATTTTCTTTTAAGGAAAGACGGAAGCTCTGGTGGAGATTTAACCATGAGGATGCAAGATACAACCTCATAGCCTTGAACAGGATACCAAATAAGGAAGAGATGCTTGAATTTTATAAGAAAAATGTCACCTCTAAAAATGAACACCTCTTTCCCCGCTTAGGGATGCTTGGCCTTGCAGAAGAGGGTAAGGGAGCTACTAGGGATTACAGTCAGAATACATCCTCCGAAGCTGCTTCTGGAAAAATAAAGTCCATGTTATCAAATCTGTTTAACCTTCCAGCTACAGCATATAACAAATTAGTTTACCTAAAGAACTGTATATTTTGATTGCTTTAGGTGTTTTACTGCTATTTTTTATGGTGGCTTAACAAACACCCAGATATAAACTACTAGAAATGATCATAAAACCCTAACAAAAGCCTTTTGCAAGGCCCTTGTTAGGGAAAAAGAGGTGATTATGAACAGGTTCTTCACCTGTTACTATTAGAAAGTAGAACAAGTATTTAAATCTTTCTATTTTGTGACTATTTTAAAGTGGTATATTGCTTATACAACACTATATATTGCTGCAATAAGCGCATATAAAGCTTAGAATAAAGCCCAATATTTAAATATATCTTCGTACAGTCAATGGTTTATGCCTAAGAGATCAAGAGAGAAGTTCAAGACCATGCACAACGTCTTTGACGAGTTCACGAACCGGACTATCTTCAAGCTCATATCAGAGGGGTTTTTTGAAGGTTTGGAAAGCCCTATAAGCATGGGCAAGGAAGCTAACATATTCTCTGCGCGGAAAAAAGGCTCAGGAAGGGTCATAGCCAAGATATACCGCCTGGAGTCCTGTGACTTTAACAGGATGTATGACTACATAAAGGAAGACCCAAGATACGCAGACCTGAAAGGAAAGAAAAGGAAGATAATATTCTCATGGGTCCAGAGGGAATATAGGAACCTGATGAAGGCAAGGGAAGCCGGCGTAAGCGTCCCTACCCCTTTGACGTTCAAGAACAATGTCCTGGTGCTTGAGATGATAGGGCATGGCGATATTGTGGCGCATAAGCTGAGCATAGACCATCCGAAAAAGCCAGGGGATTTCTTTAACAGGATAATAAGGAACATTCAAAGGCTGTATAAGGCAGGCCTTGTCCATGCAGACCTTTCCCCTTTCAACATACTTAACCATAGGGAGAATCCTGTCCTTATAGACTTTTCCCAGGCAACCACATTGGACAATTCAAGGGCATCAGAATTCCTTAAGAGGGACCTTAAGAACATCATAGTATTTTTCAGGAAGCTTGGATTGAAGCTGGATGAGGAAAAGGAGCTGAAGAAGGTTGTAGGGGATAACAATTAAATTTTTATAGCAGTTGTCTTTCTTGATACAGATGATACAAAAAATAAGGGGCCTGATGCAGGTAAAAGAGGCCATAGATGAAACTAACAGGAAGATAGGCGAGCATTCCTGCAGCGTGAGTTCCCTTAAGGAGGATATCCTGGGGCTTACAGGGGAATTAAATGAGATAAAAGCCAGCCAAAGGGAGTTTCTTGCAGGCTTTCGCGAGAATATAGGTATTATCCATGAGTCAAAGGAAAGCCTGAAGAAAGAAGTTTACGATTTCAGGCTGCTTAAGGCGCAGCTCCAGAAGAGCATACTTGAGAAATTTGAGGAGGAGCTCAGCAAAGAGCTCAAGGCGAATTCAGAAACGCTTAAGGCAGACATAAGCGAGTATAACCATCTTAAGGAGCAGGCATCATCCATCATATCCCGGATAGATTCTCTTTCAGCAGAGATGGCCAAGCTTGCAGAGATAAGCAGGAGCATAAAGAAAGAGGATTTTGAGCTGAGCAGATTTGCGCACAGGCTCATGGAGAACGACCGGGAAAAATTAGAGCTTATGGGAAGGATAGACACTCTGGAAAGGCTGATCTCAAGGATGAGGAGGGGCAGATGAAGCTGGTAAACCCCGCCGATCAGATCCAGCTTGCAGGAGGCTTGTCAACATCAAGGACAGAGCTTATCGACCTTATCAAGGCATGGGCTGCTATCTCTTTGGCATTTGCCATTCTTTTAGGCGGATCTGTATTCTCTTTTGATTTCATAACATTCTTTATGATATCCTCATTAAGCGTCGGCTTTGGGTTTATAGCCCACGAGCTTTCCCATAAGGTGGTTGCGCAGAAATACGGCTGCCAGGCTGAATTCAGGGCATGGGACAAGATGCTCATACTCGCTGTCATCATGGCCTTTCTTGGCTTTGTGATAGCAGCTCCCGGAGCAGTGATGATATCAGGCCCTGTAGGCAAGAGAAGGAACGGAAAGATATCTGTGGCAGGGGCAGCCGCCAACCTTGCAGTTGCAGCTATGTTCTTATCACTCCTTTTTGTTCCGGTAAAAGGGATATTCTTTGTGATAGCCCAATACGGCTTTTTGATAAACACCTGGCTGGCCCTGTTCAACATGATACCGTTCTGGATGTTTGACGGGAAGAAGGTGCTTAACTGGAGCAAGCCTGTGTATTACTCTGTGTTGGGTATATCTATAGTTTTCCTTCTGCTTAATGGCATAATGTTTGGGTGATGTTTTTTCCTATCTTTTTTCTGATCTGGAAAGAGCATCATAAATATGTATATAGAAAAAGCTTATGCCCTGGTCAGTATAGTAACCTCTTCCCCCTCAACCAATAGGCTGTGCTCAGCCTGGCTCACCAGCCCGTCAGACCTCTCTACAAGAGGAGGATATTCCTTTAGCGTTTCCAGCTGCTTGAACTGCTTTAAGGCATAGCTTACCTGCGCTTCTGAAAACCTTCTTGTCAGCCACCTTGTAGTGAAAGGAAGCCCTTCATAGCTTTCTATCTCTTTCTGTATGTTTCTTACAAAGCCCACCCTTACCGGCTTCTTTCCCTGCATAGAGAAGATAGATGCCTCGCCTTTTTCATGGATCATCCCTGCTCCGTCAGTTGCGAAAGGCTCTATGGCTATAGCTCCTTTTTCAAGTACATCATTCTCTCCTGTATCAAAATTAGGTATTGTAGGTGGGGAATGGATGTTATAGAGGTCCAGGCCGTGGCCCGAAAGGTTCCTCACAGGATTGAATCCGAAACCCTTGATAGAATCCTCTATGGCTTTTCCTATCTCGCTTAGCTTGACACCTTCTTTGGCAACCTCTATGGCAGCCTTCAGCCCTTCCTGTGATGCCTTTATAAGCTCAGGATTGTTTCCTGAGAGGTCAACAGTGCAGGCATTGTCCCCTATGCATCCATCGATGTGAGTTCCTACATCAAGGCAGGCCAGCTGGTCTGAAAATACTGTGTCATCGCCACCCTCAGGGCAGTAATGCGCTGCAGTCTCGTTTAGGGATATCTGTGCAGGGAATGCAGGCTTTGCACCAAGCTCCATTATCTTTTTTTCCACCGCATCACAGACGTCAAGGACCTTAGCCCCCTTTTTTATCATGCCTTTCCCGTATTCCAGGGCTTCTGCAGCTATCTTTCCTGCTTTTTTGTATTTTTCTGCAGTTTCAGGATCCATAGCTGATAAGGTTTTTAGGATATTATTTAAAGATTATCATTCATAGGCTCCGTAGAAACCCTATGCTACTACACTGACCATACGCAGAAATTACTTCTTAAATCTGATGGGCAGAAATCCCCTGCGTTTACGCGAGGGGATGAATGCCCGTCTGATTACTTAAAAATGAAATTTTTAAGTTCCCAAAAATCCCATGGATTTTTTAGGATCCTAAAAATTATCAAATTGCCGAACAATCCCTACCCTTTAGGGTAAGGGTTAGGCAATTTGCT
>JAHWIN010000025.1 GCA_019322475.1 Candidatus Woesearchaeota archaeon | reverse complement strand
GTATGGTGCTAAAAATCCAAACTCAAGTTGTTGAGTGATGAGGCCCTACAAGGGACCGATGATATGCTCAGATGGGCCATCTATTGGCTTAGTGCCTACGGGGGTTCGAATCCTCCTCCTCGCATTTTTTTTATTTGGGTTTGGTTTGAAATTTTTAATTTTAAAGCATACCTTTTTTCTATTTTAATCTTCTAGATAAATCCCAAAAGATTCTTTAGCTAACATAAAGAAGAGGAATATTACCAGGATAACGATTAGGATAAAAGCAATTAACTCCACACTAAAATCTTTATTGAGAAATTCTTCAAAAAAATTCCAAAGCGTAACAAATGCTATAATGCTCCCTGTCAATGCAATTAGCCTATTAAATCTTTTTTGTTTTTTGATACATTCTTTCTGTTCATATACTAGATCCTCATTCACACTCCTGGAAATCAACTCCTGAATTTTATCCAAGTTCCAGGCATGTATTTTCCAACCTTTTCCATTACCCCCAATTAGCTCATCTTCTTTTTCCCGATCAGTATAGAGATAGCTTATAATGCGATTATAGTCTTTAAATTCCTTCTTAAGTATATCTATGCTCACTAAGCTCCCATAATTATTCTCTAAAATCATTAGAAATCTTACAACTTCTTTAATAAATATTTTAGACTTTTTTACCCCTCTATAGGTTTTTATGTTGTTCATTTTCTGATTCTCTCCTTAACAACCCAAAGTGCCAAAATTATTTAAATAGTGGTATTTATATGATGCAAAATTGAATCTATTTTTTAACCACCTACTAGTGCAAAATACATACATTTATATAAGGGGCGTGATTACTGATAGTCAATAAGAGCATAATAAGAGAGAGCACTTGTTTCATTTAACATGGACATTTCGCTTTTTCTGAATAAGTGCTGTATAGATAAATTGAACAAACATATGAGGTAAGAATAAGAATGAGATTTGAAGAGTTAAGTCTAAGCAGCAACCTGCTTAGCGCAATAAAAGGATTAGGGATAACAGAACCTACAGAGATACAAGAGCAGTCTATCCCACATATACTTGAAGGCAAGGATGTTATGGGAGAATCGGCTACGGGCTCAGGCAAGACATTAGCTTTTGGCTGTGCAATAGTTGAAAGGGCTGTTCCGGGACAGGGGCTGCAGGCTGTAGTATTAACGCCTACAAGAGAGCTTGCAGAACAGGTAAAAGGATCACTGAAACAGCTTTCTGCAGGGAAAAACCTGAATATCCTAGCTGTATATGGGGGCGTCTCTATAAATCCCCAGATAGATAACCTGCCCAGGGCAGATGTAGTTGTAGGGACTCCAGGCAGGATGCTTGACCATCTTGAGAGGAATACTATAGACCTTTCAAAAGTTAATGTTTTTGTCCTTGATGAAGCTGACAGGATGTTTGAGATGGGCTTTATAGAGGATGTTGAAAGGATCATAACGGGGTGCCCAACCAAAAGGCAGACATTGATCTTTTCTGCAACATTATCCATGCAGGTAAAAGAACTTGCAAGGAGATATACGATAGATGCTATAGAGGTTTCAGCCACTAATCAGGTAGATCCGAGCAAGCTTAAACAGACATATTATGATATCCCAAAAAACAGGAAGATATCATTATTGGTGTATCTCCTGCAGAAAGAGAAGTCCGGCTTAGCGATGGTCTTCTGCAATACGCGGAGGATGACGGATTTTGTTGCTAAGAACCTCAAGATAAACAGGATCAATGCAATAGCTATCCATGGAGGGCTTACGCAAAACAAGCGAACAAGGACGATAGGCTTGTTCAACAATGCAAGGGTTGGGGTATTGGTGTGCACAGATGTTGCTGCAAGAGGCCTGCACATAGACAATGTGTCTCATGTCTATAATTATGAGATACCCAAGGATGCCACTGATTACGTGCACAGGATAGGCAGGACTGCACGTGCAGGTGAAGAAGGGAAAGCTATAAACCTGATATGCGATTATGACTATGACAATTTCTCTGCTGTCATGGAGAATTACCGTGATTTCAACATAGAAAAGGAAGAGGTTCCCTCTCTGGAAAATGTAAGGGTGGTCAGGATGGACAACCAAAGGAGAGGAGGAAACTCTTTTGGAAGGAACGGATCAAGAAGGGTTTCAAGGCACAATTCCTTTGGGGGCTATGGCTCAAGAGGGGGCTCAAGACGGAACTCCTTTGGGGGCTATGGCTCAAGGCATAACTCCCAGGAAAATTACGGCTCCAGGGAGGGTTCAAGAAAAAGCCAGTTTGGAGACCAAGTTCAAGATGAAGGGGGTTTAACCTTCGCCTAACTTAGAGATATGCCATAAGAAGTTATAGAAAATAATTTCTTAGCATTTACTTGAATTGGTTAAAGAAGCCAAAAAAATTCCCTTAACATTTAAATAATCTCTATCGGATTAGAGTTTATCATGAAACTTCTGGGATATGAGGATATTGTCGTCGGAATCTTGCTGTGAATATTGATGGTAGGGTATTCCGGCGTATTCCCTGGACATTATCCATGAGGTCAGAACATTAGAGGAAGGGTTTTTTCTTACATCTACAGCAATAATATGGAACGTAGTAGAGATCTCATTAACAATGATGTTATTGGGGGGTATGTTTGGATTTCCCATCAGGATATCATTAGTGCAGCATATTATGGGATTTGCAGGCATCCTTGGAGCAGGAATTTTCTTTATAGCAGGCAATTTAATGTGGGCCTATGTCTATTACAGAAGATAATGCTTACAGCTATAATGTGGTTTTCTTTTATCTGTATTAGAGCCACTTGACAAATGTTTTGTCGAGTGGAATTTTAGCTATATGAGAGCTATAGGGGCAAAATTTTGCGTTTCTAAATCCCACTTGCCACTTGCCAGGCACCTGCGCAGCCTATTTAAAGAGGGGCTGCGTATGTATCTTTATGCTTATGAAAACTAAGGCAGGTAAAAGTAACACACCCCCTTGTGTCTTCCTGCCTTATTTTTCTATGGCTGCATACCATAAATCCTAATGAGGTGATACAGATGGTTGACCTAAGAAAAGAGACAATACAGGACCTGTTCTACAGGCAGGTCAAAAGACTGACGTTGAGCAGGGCGCAAAGCTTTGACCTGCAGTTTAGCGATGCCTGGATAAGAGGAAGGTAAGATGAAATATGGCCATGGGAGGTTTGGGATAAAAAAGAATCCCCTAAGGGAAGAGCAAAAACAATGCTTGTCATGCGGAGCTCTGATAAAGCCATCTTATAACCTATGCTGGGAATGCTGGCAGGTTCATAAGAGGAATAAAAGGAGCACCGGAAGGATTCCAGAGCCTATAGAAGCAAGAGGGTTTATGGACCGGATGGGGATAGATGGTTGGAGAACATAATGCGAAGAGGTGATGAAGATGGAAGAATTTGAAAAAGAGCTGGACATGTATACAGAAGAGGGCGTAAGCTACTACTGTGAAGATGATGAGATAGATGCGAGGGAAGAAGGGTTTATGCTTGGGTATCTTGCTGCAGCATAAAATCTATATCGGTTGGAAAGAGGTGATAAAGATGTTTTTCAAGAAGAAGTATATGGAGTGGGAAACCTACAAGAACAGGATAGACTTCCTGGATTCATTCCATTGGCAGCAAAGATGCAGGATGCAGAATCTGAGGAACTTATAGCCAGGATTTATAATCGCTTAATCAAAAGATAAGCCAACCAAAGAAAAGATTACCGTAACATATATAAACAAATTTTGCTTACCTCTTTTCTGTCCATCATGAAAATCCTCAATAAAGATGAGATCGGTATCAATAAGGAGGTCATTCTTGAGGTTATAGAAAACGGAACAATATTTATCCACCCTACTGACACCATATATGGCATAGGGTGCAATGCTATGGATAAAGGGGCTGTCGCAAAAGTCAGGGACATAAAAGGGAGGCCAACTTCACCATTTTCTATCATCGCCCCGTCTAAAGAGTGGATAAGAAAGAACTGCGTGATAAAGAAGAAAGATGAGGAATGGCTGGAAAAGCTGCCTGGACCATATACACTTATCCTAAAGAAGAAGGATGGTGTCGCTGAAAATGTCGCTCCAGGCTTAGACAGCATAGGCATAAGGATGCCGGACCATTGGTTCAGCAAGATAATAGAGGAGCTTGGAATACCGATAATAACGACTTCTGCAAACAAGTCAGGCGGCAATTTCATGACTTCCTTGGATAATCTTGATGATGAGATAAAGCCAAAGATAGAGTTCATAGCCTACGAGGATGAAAAGCATGGAAAGCCCTCTATAATGGTCGACCTTACAGGAGAGAAAGCTGAACTAAAAGAAAGATAGCTTTTTAAACATAAACTGTTTCTATCATGTTATTATGGAAAATAAAACAGATAAAAAAAGCAAGAAGGAAAAAAAGCTGAAGATACTGGCGGCAGGGGATATCCATGGCGATATGGGGCTTGCTGAAAAGCTGGCTGAAAAGGCAAAGAAAGAAAATGTTGACCTCGTAGTCTTGTGCGGCGACCTGACCCTTGCTGAAACATCCACACAGAATATCATAGGGCCTTTCAAAAAAAGGCATGAAAAGGTTCTGCTGATACCCGGAAACCATGAAACTGTTGCTACCGCTGATTTTCTTGCTGAGCTGTATGGGGTAAAGAATCTTCACGGCTATTCTGTCAAATACAAGGATGTAGGGATATTCGGGGCAGGAGGGGCCAACATAGGATTGTTCCAGCTAGGCGAGGATGAGATATACAGCCTTCTTAAGAAAGGGTATGACAAGATAAGGTATCTTAAGAAGAAGATAATGGTAACGCATGTCCACCCTACAGGAAGCAAGATGGAAAAGTTCACAAGCGTATTTCCCGGATCAAAGGGTGTGAGGGAAGCTATAGACAGATTCAAGCCTGCCTTGCTATTATGCTCCCATGTACATGAAGCAGAGGGGATAGAGGAGAAGATCGGAAAGACAACAGTAGTGAATGTAGGGAAAAAAGGGAAGATAATAGAGATCTAGGAAATTTTATCCAAAAGAAGGTAATACTGCAAAGGGCTTGTTGAGGTGCTATTCTACCAGTATAGCGGGTTTAGAAGGAAATGCATTTTTTGCTTTTGTTTGCTTGCTGTCCTCTGCCTTTTCTATCTCAACAGGGCAGTTAAATTCCCCTGAGATAAGAGGTTTAGCCTCTTCCAGATTCTTAAGCTCCATGTCCTGAGATAATACCTCTGAAGGCACCTTTGAAGAATCTTTCAGCATTGCAGGGATGAGCTTAGATATCTCCTTGCCGTGCCTCTTAAGATTGCCTTTCATGCAGGCTGAAATAAGAGACCTTATGTCTCTTGTCTTTTCCAGCTCTTTTTTGAAAATATCAAGGAAGCCATATTTCCATGTTGGGGATATTATAAGGGTTATCTTTTTAGGCTTTCCTATCTTTGCCAGCTTAAGAACATTAGTTATATCTGAAACTGTCTTATGAATAACTTCTTCAGCTGCCTCTATCTTTGAGTCTATCTTCTTTTCACTGTAAGAAGGCCATTTTTGCAATGAGCAGAATCTTTTATTCCCGAGCTTCTCCCAGAGCTCCTCGCATATATGCGGAGTAAAAGGGCTCATAAGCAGGGTAAGCTTTTCAGCCGATTCCTCTGATATCGAATCCCTGTTGGAAAACCAGCTTGTGAACTGCATAAGGCTTATTATAGCCTTGTTGAACTCCATAGTTTCAAGGTATTCTGTGGCTTCCTTTACAGCCTTATTCAGCTTGCTCTCTTCCTTTTTTCCTATCTTTGCCGTTCTTTTCTTCCCAGATATCAGGCTATAGAACTTCTTCAGGAACCTAAAGCTTCCCTCTATGCCCTTGTCGCTCCATTCCATGTCCTTATCCGGGGAAGCTACAAACAAGAGGAAGAACCTTGCTGTGTCGATGCCGTATCTTTTGGCGATCTCTTCAGGAACTACAACATTGCCTTTGCTCTTTGACATGACTACGCCTTCCTTATGCAGCATGCCCTGGTTGAAAAGCCTGGGGGCCGGCTCATCTATCTTCAAAAGCCCGATATCCCTTAAAAACTTAGTAAAGAACCTGAAGTAGATGAGGTGCATAGTGGCATGCTCTTTGCCCCCAATATACGTGTCTATAGGCATCCAATAAGCTGCTTTTTTACTGTCAAAAGGAAATATCTTGTTTTTAGGGTCACAGTAACGGAGGAAATACCAGCTGGAATCCACAAAGGTATCCATCGTGTCTGTCTCCCTTCTTGCCTTCTGGCCGCATCTTGGGCAGGCTGTGCTTACAAAGCTGCTGCAGCTTTTCAGGGGGTTTCCTTTTACTTTAGAAAACTTAAAGCTCTCAGGGAGCCTTACAGGCAGGCCTTTCTCTTCTATAGGGACTATCCCGCACTTATCACAGTATACCATAGGTATGGGGCAGCCCCAGAACCTCTGCCTGCTTATCAGCCAGTCCCTTAGCTTGTACTGGGTCGTTTTTCCCCCGCAATTATTCTTAGCAAAGAAGCTTAGAAAGCCAGGGATAGCCTCCCTGTTGTTGGAGCCGTCAAATTCCCCTGAATTGACCATATTCCCGTCACCCATATACGCCCTGCTCATCTTCTCTGCATCAAGCTCGTAGTCCGGGGGGTTTATAACTACCTTAATAGGGATGCTGTATTTTTTTGCAAACTCAAAATCCCTCTGGTCGTGGGCAGGAACGGCTATTATCGCTCCTGTGCCATATTCATAAAGGACGAAGTTCGCTATATAGATAGGTATCTTCTCTTTTGTTATGGGGTTTATGGCGTACCTTCCTATGAACATGCCTTCTTTTTCCTTGTCCTCTGCCGCCCTTTGAAAGCGGTCTTCAAGCACTATCCTGCTTATGAACTTTTTTACCTTGCCTTCATATCCTGTGCCTTTTACAAGCTCCATAACATCAGGATGCTCAGGGGCATATACAAGGAAGGTTATGCCGAAAAAGGTATCCGGCCTTGTAGTAAAGACTGTAAGCTTCTTATCTGAGCCATCTATTGGGAATATTATATTGGTGCCCTGGCTTTTCCCTATCCAGTTCTTCTGCATAATCTTAACGTCCTCAGGCCATCCTTCCAGCTTGTCTATATCATCAAGGAGCTCCTCTGCATAATCTGTAATCTTAAGGAACCACTGCTCAAGGTCCTTAACCTCTACGTTAGTGTCCTCGTGGCGCCAGCACTTTCCGTTGTGCACCTGCTCATTAGCCAGGACAGTATTGCACTTAGGGCACCAGTTGACAGTTGATCTTTTCCTGTAAACAAGCCCTTTCTCGTACATCTTCAGGAATATCCACTGGTCCCAATGATAGTAATCCGGCTTGTGGGTCTCTATCATGCGCGTCCAGTCATAGCTTAAGCCAAGGCTTTTCTGCTGCCTTATGAAGTTTTTAATCGCTGCCTCTGTGAATTCCTTTGGATGCTTTTTTGCCTTTATAGCGGCATTCTCAGCAGGCAGGCCAAATGAATCATAGCCCATAGGATAAAGAACATTGAAAGAATTCATCCGCTTATATCTTGCCAGGGCGTCTCCTATGACATAGTTCCTTGCATGGCCCATGTGGAGGCCTGTTCCAGAAGGGTAAGGAAGCATCTCGAGGCAGAAATACTTTTTCTTAGAAGGGTCTTCTTTGACTTCGAAAATCTTTGATTTTTCCCAGCTTTCCTGCCATCTGGCTGCTATCTTGTTAAAGTCATCCATAAGGTTAGAGAAATAAGGGAGTATTAAAATATTTGGGTTTTT